>NZ_JBIBXG010000011.1:0-416675 GCF_043082085.1 Streptomyces sp. NPDC014801
GGTCGGCGTAGACGGCCACGCTCGCGATCCCCGCGTCCCGGCAGGCCCGGGCCACGCGGACAGCGATTTCGCCACGGTTGGCGATGAGCACCTTGGTCAGCATGCCGACTCCTGTACGTCCTTCAGGCCGGCGCTGAGCCGGTCCACCGTCTCGACGATCCCGCGCATGTCCGCGCCGGGGGTGAACACCGCGTGCACGCCCATCGCCTCGAGGGCGGTGACGTCGGCGTCCGGGATGATCCCGCCGACCAGCACGCGGACGTCGTCCGCCCCCTCCCGCGCCAGCAGCTCGATCACCCTGCGGACGATCGTCAGATGCGCGCCCGAGAGGATGGACAGGCCGAGGAGGGGGGCGTCCTCGGCGATCACGGTGGCGACGATCTGCTCCGGGGTCTGGTGCAGCCCGGTGTAGATCACCTCGTAGCCGGCGTCGCGCAGCGCCCGGGCGATGACCTTGGCACCGCGGTCGTGGCCGTCGAGCCCGGGTTTGGCGATGACCACGCGGGCGCGTGGCGCCAGGGCCGCAGCGCCGTGGTCAGGGCGCTGCTGCAGGACGTTCATGATGTCTCCGTTCCGGATGTTCAGCGAGGCAGGGCGGGCGCGAGCCAGCCGGTCGGGCCCCAGGAGTGGGCCGTACGCAGCTGGAGGCGGCGCGAGGCCCAAACACTGGTGGGACGCGCGGGCGCGGGAGGGGCGGCCGGAGTGCCGGCCACGGTCAGCACGGAGACCACGGCGGCCAGCTCCTCGGGCGTGGGCTTCCCACGGACGACCTTGATCACAGCTGCTCCTCAGAGGGGGATGTTGCCGTGCTTCTTGGGGGGCAGGGTTTCCCGCTTGGTGCGCAGTTGACGCAGGCCGCGGACGATGTGGCGGCGGGTGTCGGAGGGCTTGACGACGGCGTCGATGTAGCCGCGTTCGGCGGCGATGTAGGGGTTGAGGAGGGCGTCCTCGTACTCGCGGATGAGGCGGGCGCGTACGGCTTCGACGTCCTCGCCGGCTGCTTCGGCTTCGGCGAGGGTGCGGCGGTGGAGGATGTTGACGGCGCCCTGGGCGCCCATGACGGCGATCTGGGCGGTGGGCCAGGCGAGGTTGAGGTCGGCGCCCAGGTGCTTGGAGCCCATGACGTCGTAGGCGCCGCCGAAGGCCTTGCGGGTGATGACGGTGATCAGGGGGACGGTGGCTTCGGCGTAGGCGTAGATGAGTTTGGCGCCGCGGCGGATGATGCCCTCGTGTTCCTGGCCGACGCCGGGCAGGAAGCCGGGGACGTCGACGAAGGTGATCACGGGCAGGTTGAAGGCGTCGCAGGTGCGCACGAAGCGGGCGGCTTTTTCGGAGGCGGCGATGTCGAGGCAGCCGGCGAACTGCATCGGCTGGTTGGCGACGATGCCGACGGGGTGGCCCTCGACGCGGCCGAAGCCGGTGAGGATGTTCGGGGCGAACAGGGCCTGGGTCTCGAAGAACTCGCCGTCGTCGAGGACGTGCTCGATGACGGTGTGCATGTCGTAGGGCTGGTTCGCGGAGTCGGGGACGATCGCGTCGAGTTCGAGGTCCTCGCCGGTGACCGTGAGGTCGGCCTCTTCGGGGAAGGCGGGGGGCTCGGAGAGGTTGTTGGAGGGCAGGTAGGACAGCAGCTGCTTGACGTACTCGATGGCGTCTTTCTCGTCGCCGGCCATGTGGTGGGCGACGCCGGAGGCGCTGTTGTGGGTGCGGGCGCCGCCGAGTTCCTCGAAGCCGACGTCCTCGCCGGTGACGGTCTTGATGACGTCGGGGCCGGTGATGAACATGTGGCTGGTCTGGTCGACCATGACGGTGAAGTCGGTGATGGCGGGGGAGTAGACGGCTCCGCCCGCACAGGGGCCGACGACCAGGGAGATCTGGGGGATGACGCCGGAGGCGTGGGTGTTGCGGCGGAAGATCTCGCCGTAGGCGCCCAGCGAGGCGACGCCTTCCTGGATGCGGGCGCCGCCGGAGTCGTTGATGCCGATGACGGGGCAGCCGGTCTTGAGGGCGAAGTCCATGACCTTGCAGATCTTCTGGCCGTAGATTTCGCCGAGGGCGCCGCCGAAGACGGTGAAGTCCTGGGAGAAGACGGCGACGGGGCGGCCGTCGACGGTGCCGTAGCCGGTGACGACGCCGTCGCCGTAGGGGCGGTTGGCGTCCAGGCCGAAGTTGGTGGAGCGGTGCCGGGCGAACTCGTCGAGCTCCACGAAAGAGTCCTCGTCCAGGAGCAGTTCGATGCGCTCACGGGCCGTCAGCTTGCCCTTGGCGTGCTGCTTCTCGACGGCGCGTTCGGAGCCGGCGTGCGTCGCTTCCTGGATACGGCGCTGCAGATCCGCGAGCTTGCCCGCGGTCGTATGGATGTCGTTGTCGTTCACTTCTCGCTCCACCAGGACTTCCTCTAGCTCCACCGGGTCTTCGCTGGTCAGAATGTGTCGTGCGGGACGTGCACGCCCCACACGTCGCGCAGGGCGTGGGACACCTCGCCGACGGTGGCGCGCTGCCGCAGCGCCTCGCGCATCGGCGGCAGGACGTTGTCCGTGCCCCGGGCCGCGGCCCGCAGGTCGTCCAGGGCCCGCTCCACGGCGTCCTTGTCGCGCTCCTCGCGCAGCACCGCGAGCCGTTCGCACTGGTCGATCTCGATCTGCGGGTCGACCCGCAGCGGCTCGTAGGGCTCCTCCTCGTCGAGGACGTACTTGTTGACGCCGACGACCGTACGCTCCTGGTGGTCGATCTCCAGCGCGATGCGGTACGCCGACTTCTCGATCTCGGACTTCTGGAAGCCCTGCTCGATCGCGGCGACCGCGCCACCGCGGTCCTCGACGGCCTGGATCAGCTCCATCGCGGCCGCCTCGATGTCGTCCGTCATCGACTCCATGACGTAGGACCCGGCGAAGGGGTCCACCGTCTTGGTCACATCGGTCTCGTAGGCGATGACCTGCTGGGTGCGCAGGGCCAGGCGCGCCGCCTTCTGCGTGGGCAGCGCGATGGCCTCGTCGTAGGAGTTGGTGTGCAGGGACTGGGTGCCGCCGAGGACCGCGCCGAGGCCCTGGAGGGCGACCCGGACCAGGTTGACCTCGGGCTGCTGGGCGGTGAGCTGCACCCCGGCGGTCTGCGTGTGGAAGCGCAGCATCTGCGACTTGGGGTTCTTCGCGCCGAACTCGTCGCGCATGATCCGCGCCCAGATCCGGCGGGCGGCGCGGAACTTCGCGATCTCCTCCAGGAGCGTGGTGCGGGCGACGAAGAAGAACGACAGGCGCGGCGCGAAGTCGTCGACATCGAGCCCGGCGGCGATCGCGGCGCGCACGTACTCCTTGGCGTTGGCCAGGGTGAAGGCGATCTCCTGCACGGGCGTCGCCCCGGCCTCGGCCATGTGGTAGCCGGAGATGGAGATGGTGTTCCAGCGCGGCAGTTCCCTGTTGCAGTACGCGAAGATGTCGCTGATCAGGCGCAGGGACTGCTGGGGCGGGAAGATGTAGGTGCCCCGGGCGATGTACTCCTTGAGCACGTCGTTCTGGATCGTGCCGGTCAACTGGTGGCCCGACACGCCCTGTTCGGCGGCCACGAGCTGGTACAGCAGGAGCAGGGTCGAGGCGGGGGCGTTGATCGTCATCGACGTCGACACCTTGTCCAGCGGCAGACCCCGGAACAGGGTGCGCATGTCCTCGATCGAGTCGATCGCCACGCCGACCTTGCCGACCTCGCCGCGGGCGATCGCCTCGTCGGAGTCGTAGCCCATCTGGGTCGGCAGGTCGAAGGCCACGCTCAGTCCGCCGGTGCCGGCGGCGACCAGCTCGTGGTAGCGCTCGTTGGACTCCTTCGCCGTGCCGAATCCGGCGTACTGGCGCATCGTCCACGGCCGGCCCGTGTACATGGTCGGGTACACGCCCCGGGTGAACGGGAACCGTCCCGGCGCGCCGAGCTTGGCGTCCGCGTCGAAGCCGGCGAGCGACCCGCCGTCGTAGACCGGCCGGATCGGCAGGCCGGACTCGCTCTGCCCTACGGAATCCACACGGACCTCCTGTGGTACTCGATATCGATACGACGGTACTGAGTACCGTAGGGTGAGGGCAAGTGGTGTCCGGCGAACGGAACAGGGGAGGATGGGTGGTCATGAGCAAGTCACCCGCACGGATCCGGCTCGCGGACGCCGCCTTCGCCCTGTTCGACGAGCGGGGATACGAGCAGACGACCATCGACGACATCGCCGAACGGGCCGGTGTGGGGCGCACGACGTTCTTCCGGCACTACCGGTCCAAGGAAGCGGTGATCTTCCCCGACCATGACCGGCTGCTCGACCTGATCCGGGACCGGCTGGCCACCTCCAGTCACAGCACGGCGCTGGTCGCCGTCTCCGACGCGGTCCGCCTGGTGCTGCTGCACTACATCGACGAGGGTGACCTCGCGCGCCGCCGGTACGCCCTGACCAGCAAGGTCTCCGCGCTGCGGGACCGTGAGATCGCCAGCGTGGCGCGCTACCAGCGCCTCTTCCGCGAGTTCATCGCCGACTGGATGGGCGATCCGACGGAGTCGGCGTCCCTGCGGGCCGAACTGATGGCGGCGTCCGTGGTCGCGGCCCACAACCACGTGCTGCGCCGCTGGCTGCGCGGCGAGTCCGCCGACCCGGTCGCCGAGATCGACGAGGCGATGCGCGAGGTGCTGGCCCTGTTCCCGGCGCCCGCCGCCGGGGAGGGCTCCGGCGGGACGACCGTGATCGCCTTCCGCTCCGGGCAGGACCTGGAGGCGCTGCTGCCCTCCCTGCGCCGGGTCATCGAGGGAGCGCCCGGCCGCTGACGGGCGCGCCCGCCGCCGGTGCCCGCCGTCCGGGCCGGCACGTCAGGCGGCGTCGGACGCCACAGCGCGAAGGACGGACGCGAGGCCTCGCGGGTCGCGGCGGGCGATGTTGTGGCCGACGGGGATCTCGTGGAACCGCCAGTCGGCGTCGTGACGCAGCCGTTCGGTCAGGGCCGCGAAGGGGCTGCCCGGCCATGGGCCGCCGCTGACGAACGTACGAGGGGGCGAGCCGGCGCAGCGGCCGGCCAGCCGGACCGACTGCAGGAGGCTCGGCAGCGGGTGCGGTCGCGCACGCGGGTCGAGTCCCTCGGGGACGGCGACCCACCGGCCGTCGGCGCGGGAACCGGCGACGAACAGCTCCCGGAACGTGTCGCTGGTCAGGGACCAGCACGAATCGCCGTCGTCCGGCACGTAGGCGTCGATGAAGACCAGCCGGCCGAGGCGGTCGCCGAGCCGGTCCGCGACACCGGCGATCACGAGTCCGGCGTAGCTGTGGCCGCACAGCGCCACGGGGCCCGCGTCGCCGCGGTCGACGATCTCGGCGACCTGGTCGATGTGGGTGTCGAGGTTCGCCGGGCGGTCCGCGTCGGCGGGACCGTCCGGTTCCAGCCCCGACAAGGTCACCGCCTCGACGTGGTGACCGTCCCGGCGCAGCTCGGCGGCCACCGCGTCGAACGCCCATCCGCCTTGCCAGCCACCCGGCACCATCACGAACCTCACCGCGTCATCGTAGGGCGGGAAGCACCGCCGAACAGGCGCTTTCCCGTATCCGCCGGACCGGGCCGCGCGGCGGCGCCGACGGGACACGCCACCGGACGGACGAACGTGCGGGTGGGCGGCGTAGTCGGTCATACCGTGCCACATATGATGAAACGCCACTTCTCCTACCTGGCGTGCACCGCCGTGCTGGCCGGTGCGGGCATCGGGGCAGCCCCGCCCGCGCACGCCCCGCACACGCACGTCGTGCACCCCGGGCAGTCGATCCAGAAGGCCGTCGACGCCGCGCGTCCCGGCGACACCGTGCTCGTCGCCGCCGGCACCTACCACGAGAGCGTCACGGTGCGCACCGCCGACCTGACCCTGCGCGGCATGGGCCGGGACACGGTGATCGAGCCCTCCACCAAGAAGGCCGCCACCACCTGCGCCGCCAACGGCAACGGCATCTGCGTGATCGGCACCAAGAACCACAACCTCAAGGGCGTCACCGTCGCCTCCCTCACCGTCACCGGCTTCCCGAAGAACGGCCTGTTCGCCATGGGCACCGACGGGCTGACGGTGCGCCGGGTGCACGCGCTGAAGAACGGCGTCTGGGGCATCGCCCAGGAACGCTCCGTGCGCGGCGTGTTCGTGCACAACACCGCCCGCGGCAACGGCGACGCCGGCCTGTTCCTCGCCAACACCGTCGCCACCGAGGCCGGTGCCACGAACACCCAGGGCACGGTCGTCGAGTACAACCGGCTGCAGGACAACCGGATCGGCGTCACCGTACGCCGGCTGCGCAACCTGACCGTCGCGCACAACGGCATCACCGGCAACTGCGCGGGCGTCTTCGTCGTCGGCGACGAGAACAAGCCCAAGGCCGGCGACCTCACCGTGGCCGACAACCGCATCGCGCAGAACAACAAGTCCTGCCCCAAGACCGCGCGGCTGCCCGCACTCCAGGGCTCCGGCATCGTGCTGACCGGCGCCGAGAAGGTCCTGGTGACCGGCAACGAGGTTACCGGCAACTCCGGCACCTCCCCGCTGTCCGGCGGCATCGTGCTGTTCAAGTCCATGGTGGGCGCCACCAGCGAGCGCAACACCATCCGCGACAACAAGCTGTCCGGCAACTCCCCGGCCGACCTGGTCAACAGCGACACCGGCAAGAACAACACCTTCACGGGCAACGCGTGCGCGGCCTCCCGGCCCGCGGGCCTGTGCTGACCCCCGGACCCGACGCCCGGTGAACCCGGACAGGAAGGAAGGCGGCGCATGACGACCGCTCAGACCGCCCCGCCGCCGCCCATGCGGCTCAGGGAGCTCGTGTTCGGGGCGGCGTGTGCCGCCGCCCTCCGCGCGGCCGCCCGGCTGGGCGTCGCCGACGCACTGGGGGAGACCCCCATGGCCGTGGAGGACCTCGCGGCCGCCGTCAAGACCGAACCCAAGCCGCTGCGCCGGCTGCTGCGCGCCCTGACCTGCTACGGCGTCTTCGCCGAGCGGCAGGACGGCACGTTCGCGCACACGGAGATGTCCCGGCTGCTGCGCGAGGACGACCCGCACAGCCTGCGGGCCATCACCCTGTGGTGCACCGAGCCGTGGACCTGGGACGCCTGGCCGCGCCTGGACGAGGCCGTGCGCACCGGCCACAACGTCGTCGAGGAGCTGTACGGCAAGGAGTTCTTCACCTACCTGCACGAGGACGCCCCCGAGTCGGCGGCCGTCTTCAACCAGGCCATGACGACCTCCAGCCGCCAGTCGGCCGAGGACGTCACGCGCCTCCTCGACCTGTCGGGGAGCGCGTCCGTCGCCGACATCGGCGGCGGTCAGGGGCACGTGGTCGCCGGATTCCTGGAGAAGTACCCGGCGATGCGCGGCACCCTGCTCGACCTGCCCGGCGTGGTGGAGAACGCCGACCCGCGGCTGCGCCCGGGCGGCTCCCTCGCCGACCGGGTGGAGATCGTCGCCGGCGACTGCCGGGTGGCGATCCCGGTGAAGGCGGACGTCTACATCATCAAGAACATCCTGGAGTGGGACGACGAGAGCACCGCCCGGTGCCTGCGCAACGTCGTCGAGGCGGGCGGCCCGGGCGCACGGGTCGTCGCGATCGAGAACCTCGTCGACGACACCCCGTCGATGCGGTTCAGCACCGCCATGGACCTGCTCCTGCTGCTGAACGTCGGCGGCGCCAAGCACACCACCGACAGCATGGTGAGCCGGCTGACGGCCGCGGGGCTCGTCATCGACGGCATCAGCCCGGTCAACCCCTATCTGCACGCGTTCGACTGCACCGTGCCGAACTGACCGGCGGGCCACGGCCCGGCACACGACGGAGGCGGGACCGCCCGGGTCCCGCCTCCGTTCGCGTGCCGCCGCCGCGTCACTCCTCGGGGGAGCAGCGGTCCGTGATCGGCTCCATCCGGGCCAGCTCCACCACGTGCCGCAGATCGACCCCGTCGGCCACGGCGCCCTCGCCGTCCAGCAGCGTCGTCAGATCGGCGACCTGGCGCGCGTCGGTCAGGCCGAGCACCCGCGCCGGGTCGGCGTCCAGCCCGCCGCGCACGTCGAGCAGCCGTACCACGATCTCGTCGCGCTGGAAGATCGTGCTGCGCAGGACCGGGCTCCCCGGGTCCTCCGCCGCCGCCTCGTCGCGCTGCGCGAGCAGCTCGGCCAGCCGCATGCCCTCGCCGGGCCGGGCCGGGTAGTACAGGGCGTGCCGCTCGCCCTCGGCGCCCTGCCCGTGATCCGTCGTCACATGGTGGACGGCCGGCAGCCCGGCGCGCGTGAAGAACACCCGCGCGGAGTCCGGGTCGTCCAGGTCCCGGTCCTGCTCCAGATGCGGGTTGATGGCCTCCTCCACGGCCCGCACCTGCGGCTGACGCGCCACGTGGCGCAGCGCCGCGAGCAGGTCGCCGCGCACCTCGATGGCCCGCACGACCCGGTTGCCGTGCATGAACAGGGAGGTGCGGCACAGCCGGGTCGTGTCGTCGACGCGCGGCTCGGGCGAGGCGTAGTCGGCGAGGATCTTCGCGACGACCTCCTCGCTGCCCGGCTTGACCGTGAAGGTCAGCGCGTGCCGGATGATGCCGTCGCCGATCCGCGGGGAGGCCTGCAACTGCGCGGTGGGGGCCGTGCCGGGCGCCTCCGAGCCGGTCTCGCGCACCACGTGGAAGCGCAGCGAGCGGGTGTCGCGGACACAGCCGTGCAGCGGCCGCACCATCCGCACGTGCTCCTCGCTGTTGACCCAGGCGAGGAACGGCGGGGCGCTCTCCCACTCGCTGGTGATCAGCCACTGCGAGGGGTTCTCGATCGACTGGCACAGCTGCTCGCTGACATGCCCGGGCACGGACGCGACATGGCTGCACAGCTGCTCGTAGGCCTCCAGGAACTGCTGCTGGGCGCCGTCGTTGACGTCCACCAGCAGGACGACCCGCAGTCTGGAGCCGTCGAACACGGACTGGGAGACCCGCTGCGACACCTGCCGCGCCGGCGGTCGTTCTGAGGTGGTGGTCATCCTGCGCACGTCTCCTTCGCGGGACAGCGGAACACAAGGAACGGGGAACGGTAGGGAAGTGGGGGACAGAGCGGGTGGGGCGTTCAGAAGAGCGGACTGCGGGGACGCCGGCGAGGCCGGTCTGCGTCCGATCCTGGGCCGCCCGCCGCACCGCCGCGACTCGTGCGGACCACGCGGGTGAGTGCCGCCCCACCGCGGCCGTGGCCCCTCTCTCCAGGTGAGGAGAGGGCTCCGGAGGGTACTCGCGGGCCGTCTCACCCGCACCCGGAGGTGAACCGTGTCCCGATCCGCCGACCGCGTCCAGGACCCCTGGGGAGCCCGGACGCCGTACGCGCCCGGCAGCCCCTGGCCGGAGCGCATCGACCAGCACCTGGCCGAGGGGATCACCGAGGACCAGGTGGAACGCTGGGTCCCCGCGGCCTCGGTGCTGCACTCCAACGGCGACGCCATGGACATCGCCGTACGGCAGGGCCGCATCGTGGGCGTGCGGGGCCGGCCCGGGGACCGGGTCAACCGCGGCCGCCTCGGCCCCAAGGACCTCTACGGCTGGCAGGCCAACCACTCCGCCGACCGGCTCACCCGGCCCCTGGTGCGCGAGGGCGGGCGGCTCGTGGAGTGCGACTGGGACACCGCGATGGAACGCGTCGTCGCCCGCACCAAGGAGCTGCTGGACGACAAGGGGCCCGGTGCGATCGGCTTCTACACCACCGGCCAGCTCTTCCTGGAGGAGTACTACACGCTCGCCGTGCTCGCCCGGGCCGGCATCGGCACCCACCACCTGGACGGCAACACCCGGCTGTGCACCGCCACCGCCGCCGAGGCGCTGAAGGAGACCTTCGGCTGCGACGGGCAGCCCGGCTCCTACGAGGACATCGACCACTGCGACACGCTCGCCCTGTTCGGGCACAACATGGCCGAGACCCAGACCGTGCTGTGGGCGCGCGTACTGGACCGGCTGGAAGGCTCCGAGCCGCCCCGCCTGGTGTGCGTCGACCCGCGGCACACACCGGTCGCACGGCGGGCCGAGGTGCACCTCGCGCCCCGCCCCGGCACCAACGTGGCGCTGCTGAACGCGCTGCTGCACGAGATCATCCGCACCGGCCGCGTCGACCGCGACTACATCGAGCGCCACTCCGTCGGCTTCGACGAACTGGCCGCCATGGTCGAGCCGTGCACCCCGCGCTGGGCCGCCGGCATCTGCGACGTGCCGGCCGCCGCGATCGAGGCGGCGGCCGAGATCCTCGGCGGCGCCGAGCGCCTCACCTCCACCGTGCTGCAGGGCGTCTACCAGTCCCACCAGGCCACCGCGGCCGCCGTCCAGGTCAACAACCTGCACGTCATCCGCGGCATGCTGGGCCGCCCCGGCTGCGGTCTGCTCCAGATGAACGGCCAGCCCAGCGCCGAGAACACCCGCGAGTGCGGCGCCGACGGCGACCTGCCGGGCTTCCGCAACTGGGAGAACGACGAGCACGTCGCCGAACTGGCCCGCCTGTGGAACGTCACCCCGGACCGGGTGCCGCACTACGCGCCGCCCACCCACGCGATGCAGATGTTCCGCTACGCCGAGCAGGGCTCGATCCGCATGCTGTGGATCTCCGGCACCAACCCGGCCGTCTCCCTGCCCGAACTCGCCCGCATCCGCTCGATCCTGGCGCAGGAGCGGCTGTTCGTGGTGGTCCAGGACCTCTTCCTCACCGAGACCGCCCAGCTCGCCGACGTCGTCCTGCCCGCCGCCACCTGGGGCGAGAAGACCGGCACCCTCACCAACGCCGACCGCACCGTGCACCTCGCGGAGAAGGCCGTCGACCCGCCCGGCGAGGCCCGCGCCGACCTCGACATCTTCCTGGAGTACGCCCGCCGCATGGACTTCCGCGACAAGGACGGCGGCCCGCTCATCACCTGGCACGACTCCGAGTCCGCGTTCGCGGCCTGGCAGCGGTGCAGCGCCGGACGGCCGTGCGACTACACCGGCATGAGCTACGCACAGCTGCGCACCGGAGGCGTCCAGTGGCCGTGCACCCCGGACAGCCCCGAGGGCACCCGACGCCTGTACACCGACGGTTTCCCCTTCGCCCACCCCGACACCTGCGAGAGCTACGGCAGGGACCTGGTCACCGGCGCCTCGGTGGACCCCGTCGAGTACCGCTCCCTCAACCCGGACGGCAAGGCGGTCCTCAAGGCCGCCGAGTACCTTCCGCCGCACGAGGGCACCTCGCCCGAGCACCCGCTGGCGCTGATCACCGGGCGCACCGTCCACCACTTCCACACCCGCACCAAGACCGGCCGCGCCCCCGAACTGAACGCCGCCGCCCCCGACGTATGGGCCGAGATGAGCCCCGAGGAGGCGTCCCGGCAGGGCCTGGCCGACGGCGACCTCGTGCAGGTCACCACCCCGCGCGGCGCGATCCGCGCCCGGCTGCGCACCACCGCCATGCGCGACGGCACCGTCTTCGTGCCGTTCCACTACGGCTACTGGGACACCCCGCAGGGCCACCGCCCGCCCGACGACGGACCCGGCCGCGCCGCCAACGAGACGACGATCACCGACTGGGACCCCGTCTCCAAACAGCCGCTGTTCAAGACCGCCGCGGCCCGCGTCACCCTGGTCGCCCGCCGCGACGCCGCGGAGCGCGCCCGCACCGGGACGGATCGTGCCCGCACCGAGACAGGGAGCAGGACATGACCGGCATCAGCATGACGCTGCGCGCCCTGCACAACGGGGAGCGCGACCTGGAGGAGGCCCTGCTGGCCGCCGCCGAACGGCACCGCACCGACCACGAGTTCCACCACGTGGCCGTCGACTGCGCCCGCTGGTCGCGCGAGCACAGCACCCGGCTGGCCGCCATCGGCCACCACTACGGCCTCGACCTGCCCGGCCCGCACGACCACCCCACGCCCGGCGCCCTCGCCACGCTGCGGGAGAAGGCCGCCGAGGCGCTCGGCCGGCGCCCCGAGACCGGGCTGCTGCTCCTGCACGACCTGCGCGATCTGCACCTGGCCGCGGCCGGCAACTCCGTGCACTGGGAGATGCTGGCCCAGGCCGCGCAGGCCGCCCGCGACGAGCACTTGCTGGAGCTGGTCTCGTCCTGCCATCCGCAGACCCTGCGGCAGATGCGGTGGACCAACACGATGATCAAGGTGCTGTCCCCCCAGCTGCTGCTGAGCACGTAGGGATCGCCGGACCGCCTCGCGTAGGGTCGTACGCCTCAGCAGCACCGGCCCGCACCGTGCGCACGCCGACGCGCACCCCGGGCCGGGAGACGTGTTCCCGCAGGAGGACTGACTCATGACCGACCGGCCCTTGACGCTCATGGCCGTGCACGCCCACCCGGACGACGAGGCCACCGGAACCGGAGGGGTCCTCGCGCGGTACGCGGCGGAAGGCATCCGCACGGTGCTCGTCACGTGTACCGACGGCCGCTGCGGTGACGGGCCGGGTGGCGTCAAGCCGGGGCAGCCGGGCCACGATCCGGCGGCGGTGGCCCTGATGCGCCGTCAGGAACTCGAGGCGAGCTGTGACGTCCTGAAGATCAGCCACCTGGAGACGCTCGACTACGCCGACTCCGGGATGATGGGCTGGCCGACCAACGACGCCCCCGGCTCCTTCTGGCAGACCCCCGTCGAGGAGGGTGCCGCCCGGCTCGCGGACCTCATGCGTCACTACCGCCCCGACGTCGTCGTCACCTACGACGAGAACGGCTTCTACGGCCACCCCGACCACATCCAGGCCCACCGCATCACCATGGCCGCGCTGGAGACGACCTCGCTCGAACCGAAGGTCTACTGGACCACGATGCCCCGCTCGATGATGCGGCGGTTCGGCGAGATCATGCGCGAGTTCGGTGCGGACATGCCGGAACCGGACCCCGCCGAGGCCGCCGCGATGGCCGAGATCGGCCTGCCCGACGACGAGATCACCACGTGGGTGGACGCCACGGCTTTCAGCGGCCAGAAGTTCGACGCCCTGGCCGCGCACGCCAGCCAGGGCGAGAACATCTTCTTCCTCAGGATGGGCAAGGAGAGGTTCGCGGAGCTGATGGGCACGGAGACCTTCGTCCGCGTCCAGGACCCCACCGGCGCGCCCACCCCGGAGAACGACCTCTTCGCCGGCCTGCGCTGACCCGGACACGCTCGCCGGGCGCGGACGCTCACCAGGAGACGCGCAGACGCTCACCGGGAGACGCGCTCACCGGCCCCGCTCACCCCGACCGGAGGGGCGGGGCCTGACCCGGGTGGGTGAAGGTCTCGCCCGTCTGGCGGGCGCGCAGTTGCTCCAGGGTGCGTTGCTGGCGTCCGGCGCGGTCCAGGAGTTCGTCGAGACGGGCGGCGTCCAGGCGGGGGTCGACGTCGGCGAGGCGGCGCAGTGCCTGCCAGCCCGAGGTCTTGCCCTCCACGGCCAGGCGCAGCAGCTCCAGCTCCAGCAGCGTGCTCAGCGGGGAGCGGCGCACCAGGCGGCCGTTGGTCTTCAGCCGGCCCGCCTTCTCGCCGAGCCAGCCGGCGTACGCCTTGTAGCGGCGCACCGGCACGCCCACCGACCGCATGATGTCCAGCAGGCTGCGGCGGTCCTGGTCGATCTCGGCGGCGACCGGCCGCAGCGCCGCGCCGAGCGTGGTGCCCCGCTGCGCGTGGGTGAGGTGGCGGACGCGCTCCACGCCCGCGGTGGCGCCCGCCAGGTGGTCGTTGAGGTAGATCCCGAGCAGTTCCGTGTCGAGGGCGCGGGCCTCACCCGCGGCCGTGCGGTCGTTCATCGTTCCTCCTCGGGTTCCTCGGCGGGCGAGGCCCACGAGAACGCCGGACGCGCCGCCCGACACTCCCTGGCCCCTAGGCCGTGTCCGCAAAGTCCCGTCGTCCGCCCGGAGGGCGGGCCCCGCGGCGTCCGGTGCGTGCTCTCGGCGTGCCGGGCGGAGGCACTCGTACTGGACGTACTCGGGGCTTCGCCCGGTGCGGCGAGAGTGCGTGCCGGGCGCCGCGGGGCAGGCGGGACTTTGCGGACACGGCCTAGCCCCCGCCGTGCCCCGGCTCGGCCATCCTGCGGTGGACGGCGGCCTTGGCGGCGTCGGGCAGCACCCGGTCGGCCACGCCCTGCGCCTTGGTCTTCACCGACCCGGTGACCAGCTTCCTGCGGCCCTTCATCACCGCCGTGAACGCCTGCTCGGCGACCTGCGCCGGATCGTCCTTCTGCGCGCTGCCGACCCGGGTGTCCGCCATGCCGGCCCGGCGGAAGAAGTCCGTCTCGGTGGGGCCGGGCATGAAGGAGGTGACGGTGACGCCGGTGTCCTTCAGCTCCTCCTGCAGGGCCTGCGCGAAGGACTGCACGAAGGACTTCGACGCGTTGTACACCGGCTGGAACGCGCCCGGCATCATCGCGGCGACCGACGACGTGAACAGCACCCTGCCCGTCCCGCGTGCGACCATCCGCCGCAGCAGCGGCTTGGCCAGCCGGACCGTCGACGTCACGTTCAGGTCGATCACCGCCTGGTCGTCGTCCAGGTCCGTGTCCACGAACGCGCCGCCCTGCCCCACCCCCGCGTTCAGCGCGGCCACGTCGACCTCCAGGCCGGTCGTCGCGGCGACCAGCCGGTCCACGCCCGCCGGGTCGCGCAGGTCCTCGCGTATCGCCCGCACCGAGGCGCCCGTCTCGTCCCGCAACCGCTGCGCGGCATGCTCGAGGCGGTCGTCCTCGGCGTTCACCAGCAGGTCGAAGCCGTGGCCGGCGAACTGCCGGGCGAGTTCGAATCCGATGCCGCCGGAGGCCCCGGTGACCAGGGCGAGCGGCCGTGTCTCAGTCATGCGGACCAAGTAACCCCGCCGCGCCCCGCCAACCGTCGGGCACGCCGTGTTCGTCCAGCGGCCCCACCGCCAGGCCCGCCTCCCGGCAGCCGGCGACGATGTCCGGCAACGCGGCGAGCGCGGCGCGCCAGCAGCCGGGCGCCGAGGTGACGTCGGAGTCGTGCAGCAGGAGCGTGCCGCCGCCGCGCAGGTCCGCGGCCACCGTCGCCCGCACGGAAGCGGCCGTCGCGTCGTCCGTCCAGTCCCGGCCCCACGCGCTCCACAGCACCGGCCGCAGCCCGGCGGCCCGGGCGGCCGCCCAGCGCCCGGAGGTGAGGATGCCGTACGGCGGGCGGTACCAGCGCGGACGGCGGCCCGTCAGCTCCCGCACCGCCGAGACGCAGGCCCGCATCTCCCGGGTGTCGCGCACCGGGGACGGCAGCCAGGGGCGGCCGTGGTCCCAGCCGTGCACGGCGACCTCGTGGCCCCGCGCGACGGTCTCCCGCAGCACCGACGGGTGCGCCGCCGCGCGTGCGCCGAGCACGAAGAACGTCGCCCGCACCCCCAGCCCGTCCAGCGCGTCCAGGAAGCGCGGGGTGGACACCGGGTCGGGCCCGTCGTCGAAGGTGAGCGCGACATGGCCCGGGGCGCCCGCTCCGGCCAGCCCCGGCAGCCAGCGCCGCCGTGGCCCCGGCAGCCAGGTGGCGGCCGGCCCGATGTGCGCGAGCGCCAGGGCCGCGGCGGTCAGCAGCGCCGTACGGGGGCCGTGGCTCATCCGGTCTCCGCCTCCTCGTCGCGCGCCGGGGGCGCGTCCCAGGCGCCGGACACCGACGGCGCCCGGGCCAGGCCCACGCTGCCCAGCCCGATCAGCGTGACGCCGATCAGCTCCGGCAGCACACGCACCCCGAGCAGGATCTGCTCCTGGAACAGGGCCCAGCCCAGCGCCACGCTGGTCAGCGCGTCGCCCAGCGTCAGCGCCGGCTGCGACGCCGCCAGGGTGCCCGCCCGCAGCGCGCCCTGCAACAGCACGAACGCCGCCAGTCCGGCCACGGCGGTGGCATACGGCGGCCACTGCGCCAGGACCGCGCCCACCCCCTCCCCGAGCCGGCCCATGACCTCCTTCAGCAGGGCCGCCGTGCAGGCGAACGACACCGCCGACGCCAGGCCCAGCAGGGCGGCCCGGGGCGCGCCCACCACCGTGCGGGCCACCAGCACGACGACCGCCACCACCCCGAGGGCCACCGCCCCGGCCAGCAGCCAGCGCCCGGGCGAGGCGGTGGTCCGCGCCCCGGACGGCGCGGCCGTGCCCAGGAACAGCGCCAGACCGGCCGCGAGCGCCGTGAACGCCAGCCAGGTGCGCCGGTCGGGCCGGTGCCCGAACACCACGCTGCCCACCGCCAGCGTGAACAGCAGCTCGGCGGTCAGCAGCGGCTGCACCAGCGACAGGCTGCCCCCGGCCAGCGCCGCCGCCTGCAACACCGTGGAGGCGAGCAGCAGCAGCGCCCCGGCCAGCCAGTACGGCCGCCGCAGCAGCCGGCCGAACACCCGCAGCGCGCCGGCGGCGCCCTCCCCGTGCGGCGGTTCCTCGGCCGCGGCGCGGCGCTGGAAGACGGACGCGGAGGCGTTGGACAGCGCGGCCAGCAGCGCCAGGACGACGGTGAGCGCGGTCACCGTACGGTCACCCGGCGATCCGTCCGGTGCGGGGCCGCTGGGCGGATCGTCGCGTGGGCCGCCGGGCGGGCCGTCGGGTGGATGGTCCCGCGCGCCCTCGGGCGGGTCGCGCGGTGCTCCACCCCGTCGCTCGTCCGTCCGTTCATCCGGTGCCGCCCGTTGGTCCGGTCGTTCACCCCGGGCTCACCCGAACCGGGCGGCGAGCCGCCGGTACAGGCCCGGGGCCATGCCGTGCACGCGCACGGGCAGCCGCAGCCAGCCGGGTACGTACACCTCGTCCAGATCCCGGCGCACCGCGCGCCACACGGCCTCGGCCACCCGCTCCGGCGGGACCGGTTTGGGCCGCGCCCGCCGGTAGGGCTCGCCCCGCCGCTCGAAGAACGGCGTGTCCACGACCCCCGGCACCACATGGCTGACCCGCACACCGGTGCCCCTCAGCTCGTAGCGCAGCGCGTCGGCGAACACCCCCAGCGCGGCCTTCGCGGCCGAGTAGACCGCCTCCCCGCGCACTCCCACGGAGCCCGCCAGCGAACCGACCAGCACCACCCGTCCGGACCCCGCCTGGACCATGTGCGGCACCAGCTGCCGCACCACGCCGACGGTCGCCGTCAGATCCAGGTCGATCACGTCCTGGATGGCGCGCGGCGGCATGGTGCGGAAGTCCCCGGCCCAGCCGATGCCCGCGCCCGCCACCAGCAGATCGACCCGGCCGGTGCGGTCGAGGACGAAGTCGGCGAGCCGCCGGTCCGCATCGGGGGCGGTCAGGTCCGCAGGGAAGACCGCGCCGGACGCCTGCCCCGCGACCCGCTCCAGACGCAGCATGTCCCGGCCGTTGAGCACCAGATACCAGCCGCCGGCCGCGGCCAGCCGGCGGGCCACGGCCGCCCCGATCCCGGAGGAGGCGCCGGTGACCACCGCCACCCCCCGGTGCGCCGGACGCCCGTCGGCGCCGAGCAGCCCGGGGTCGGCGACCCGGCCGGGCACACCCACGGGCGGCTGGTCGGCGGATCGGGCGCTGAGCGGGGCACGGGGCATGTCGGAAGACCTCGCGGATGCGACGGAGGACGCCGGAGAGGAGTATCCCGTCCCACGCCCGCCGAAACGCCCCCCGGCGGAGGCCGTTTGGGTGTCGGCGGTCCGGGGGACAGCCGGAAGACGTGAACGCCACCTCCTCCGCCGCGGGCGCACCCGTGCGCCTCCTCGTCGTCAGCGCGAGCATGGGCGCGGGCCACGACACCGTGGCCGCCGAACTCGTGCGCCGGGCCCGCGAGCGCGGCCACGGGGCCGACGTCGTCGACGTCCTCCAGCTGCTTCCCCACCCGCTGGGCGCGGCTCTGCGGCACGGCTACCGGTCCGCCGTCCTGCACGCCCCCTGGGCCTACGCCGGCGTCTACCGGGCGATGCTGCGCCGCGGCGGCGGGCCGCGCCCCAGCGGTGTCCCGCTGGCCCGGCTGGCCGCCGGGCCGCTGACCCAACGGGTGGAGAGCGCCGGCGCCGACGTGGTCGTCCCCGTGTTCCACCTCGCCGCCCAGCTCACCGGCCATCTGCGGGAGCGCGGCCTGCTGCGGGTGCCGAGCGCCGTGTGCCTGGTCGACTTCGCGGTGCACCGCCAGTGGCTGCACCCCGGCAACGACCACTACCTCTGCCTCACCGAGCAGGCCGCCCGGGAGGTCCGCGAGGACATCGGCACCCCGGCCGAGGCGACCGGCCCGGTCGTGGCGCCCGCCTTCTTCGGGCCGCGGGACATCCGGTACGGCACCGAAGCCCCCGCCCGGAACGCCGGCGCGCAGGAAGTCTGCGCCGCCGGTGAGCGGGCGCCGTGCGCGGGCCTGGAGACCACCCCGCACAGCCCCTCCGCCTCCGGTGCCGCCCGCTGGCGGGAGCGGTTCGCCCGCCACGCCCACGGCGACCGGCCCGTCGTCCTCTCCGCGGGCGCCTGGGGAGCCGCCTCGCACCTGCCGGGCACCGCCCGGCTGCTCGCCCGCGCGGGCTTCCTGCCCGTCGTGCTGTGCGGGCGCAACGACCGGCTGCGCGCGCGGTGCGCCCAGCTCCCGGGCGTCCTCGCCCCGGACTGGGTCGACGACATGCCGGCGCTCCTGCACGCCGCCCGCGCGCTCGTCGACAACGCCGCCGGCCAGACCGCCGTCCAGGCGCTCGCCGCGGGACTGCCCGTGGTCGGCCACCGGCCGGTGCCCGGCCACGGCGCGGAAGGCGTGGCGCGCATGGCCGCGCTCGGCCTGTCCGACGCGGCGGACGACGAGGCCGCCCTGCTCGCCTCACTCGAACGGCTCACCGCCGACGGCCCCGAGCGCGCCCGGCGGATCGCGCACGGCCACGCGCTGTTCCGCCAGGACGTCCTCACCCGGGTGGCCGACATCGCGCGGTCGGCGGACGTGTAGGCCCCCACCCGCCGGGCCTGCGGCCACGCCGCCGGGGGCCGGGCGGGGGAGTCCGGTGATCGCCGCGCCGGGTGTCCCGCGCCCCGGGACGGGCACCCGGCGCGCATGAACGTCACAGAACGGCCCCTGCTCGACCGTTCCCTCACGGCCCTCGCCCAGGGATACACCTGGCTGCCCGCCCTGCTGCGCCACACCCCCGGCGGCGCGGCCGCCACCCGGGTGCTCGGCCGCCCCGCCCTCGCCCTGCGCGGTCCGGAGGCGGTGCGGTTCTTCTACGACGAGCGGCACGTGCACCGCGCCGGCGCCCTGCCGGGCCCCGTCCTGAGCACCCTGTTCGGCCACGGCGCCGTGCACACCCTCGACGGGGACGCCCACCGCGCCCGCAAGGCCCTCTTCCTGCCCCTGCTGCACGGCGACCGCATCGCCGCCCTCGTCGAGGAGGTGACCGCGGCCTGGGACGACGCCGCCCGGGAGTGGGCCGCAGCCGAGCAGGTGGTGCTGTTCGACGCGGCCGCCGAGGTGCTCACCCGCGGCGTGTGCCGCTGGGCGGGCATCCCGCTCGACGACGAGGCCGGCGAGCCCGAGCGCCTCGCGCACGATCTCGTCGCGATGGTCGACGGCTTCGCCACGGCCGGCCCCCGGCACTGGCGCGCCCGCCGCGCCCGCGCCCGGCAGGAGCGGCGCTTCGAGCGGCTCGTCGCGGACGTACGCGCCGGACGGGCCGAGGCCCCCGCCGGGTCGGTGCTGGCCGCGGTGTGCCGCCACCGCGAGGCCGACGGCGAACGGCTGGACGACCGCACGGCCGCCGTCGAACTCCTCAACGTCGTACGCCCCACGACCGCCGTGTGCTGGTTCGTCGCCTACGCCGCGCACGCCCTGCACCGGTGGCCGCAGCACCGCGAGCGGCTGCGCGACGGCGGCCTCGCCGAGGCGGTCGCCTTCGTGCACGAGGTGCGCCGGTTCTACCCCTTCGTGCCCTACCTCGGCGGCGTGGCCGCACAGAGGCTGACCTGGCGCGGGGTGTCGGTGCCCGAAGGCGGGCTGGTGCTGCTCGACGTCTTCGGCCAGAACCACGACGCCGGCCTGTGGGGCGACCCGTACACCTTCCGCCCCGCGCGGTTCCTGGAGCACGTCGTCGACCGCGACGAGCTGATCCCGCAGGGCGGCGGCGACCCCGCGACCAACCACCGCTGCCCGGGTGAGGGCCTGACCATCGGGCTCCTCAAGGCGCTCGCGCTGCGGCTGGCCGGCCTGGAGTACACGGTGCCGCCGCAGGACCTGCGGATCTCCCTGCGGCGCGTCCCCGCGCGGGTCGCCGACGGCTTCGTCGTCCGGGACGTGCACGCCGGCACCCACACCACGAGCCCCGCCGCCCGCGCGGCCTGAGCACACCCCCCGGGACGCGCCGCCCGCTCACACGCGCGGCGCGTCCGCCGTCCGTACCTCGAATCCGCCCCGCCCGTCGAACCGCACCTCGTACACCGCGTCGAAGCCGTCGGCGGGCCCGGGCCGGCGCAGCCGCCGCAGCGTGGCGTGGACGCCGACGTCCGGCACCCGCTCGCGGCCCTGCCGCGCGGCGTTGCGGCGCAGCGACCCGGCCAGGTCGGGCGGGAACCAGTAGGCCACGGCCCGCGCCCCGTGCGCGCGGGCCACGGCGATCAGGGGACCCCACTCCTCGGGCGAGGGATTGGTGTTGTCCACCGCCACCGACCGGCCCGCGGCGAGCGCCTCCTCGACCAGCCGCATCTGGCGGGCCTGCTTGTGCCGGGCCGAGCGCGGGAAGAGGTCCTTGCTCACCAGTACATGACGATCCGCCAGACACCGCCGGTGGAACGTGATCTTGCCGGACGCCTGCAGGCCCACCAGCACGGCCAGATCCGGCACCGCGCTCAGCCCTCCGTGCTCTGCTGCGCCCACGTCCAGGCGTACTGCAGCCAGTCCGCCGCCGTCAGCGCGGTCAGCCCGGCGCACACCAGCCGCGTGCCCCGGGGCGTGACGGCGTAGGAGCCGACGAGGACGCCCGCCACCCACGCCGAGACGCAGAACGGGCAGGAGACGAGGTCGCCGACGGCCCGCTGGGCGCCGCCGCCGCGCGGGGCGTCCATGACCTCGCTGCCCTCGCCCTGCTCGGTGCGCCGGGTGAACGGCGCCCGCAGAAAGCTGGTGATCTTGTCCCTGGAGATCAGCCGGGAGGCCTTGAACACCGCCGTGCCGAGCAGCGCGACGTCCCACGGGGGAACCTGCTCGGGCGGCCGTACGCCCCGGCGGTGGGCCAGCGCGGCGAAGAGCGCGGCGCCCGTGGTGAAGGTCGTGGCGAGGGCGGCGTACCCCCCGAGAGGGACCTCGCCCCCGTCGTCGTAGCGCGGCGCCGTCATCTGAGAACCTCCCTGGTCGGCCGGTCGGGCCGGGCCCGAGTGCCCGCCGCGCGCAGGGCCACACGCGACCGCACACTGAACACATCGCCCCTGCCGCAGGGGGTGCCCGTCCGCGAGTGGTTTCCCCCGGGCGGCGCAGGCAACCCGGTGCCGACGGCACGATCCGCGCCGGGGTTCCGTCCCCCGCCGTCGCGTTCCGAGGAGGTCCGGATGACCATCACCGAGCCCTCGCCGCCCGGCCCGGGCCGCCCGCGCATCGGTGTGCTCGGCTCCTACGGCGGCTTCAACACCGGCGACGAGGCCATCCTCACCTGTGTCCTCGGCTGCCTGCGCAGCCACCGGCCGCGGGCCCGGCTCGTCGTCTTCAGCCGCGACGCCGCGCACACCCGCGCCCACCAGCGGGAGGCCGACGAGGTCGTCGACTGGGAGAACGTCCCGCAACGCCCCGTCCTCGACGTGCTGGCCGGCCTGGACCTGCTGGTGCTCGGCGGGGGCGGCATCCTCTACGACGGCGAGGCCCGCCGCTATCTGCGCCTGGTCGGCGCCGCGCACGCCCGGGGCGTGCCCACGTTCGCCTACGCCGTCGGCGCCGGGCCGCTGCGCGAGGCCGACGACCGGGCCGCGGTGCGCGCGGTGCTGCCGGCCATGGCCGACGTCGTGGTGCGCGACGAGGAGTCCAGGCTCGTGCTGGAGGAGGTCGGCATCGACCGCGACCTCGCCGTCACCGCCGATCCGGCGCTGCTGCTGCCGCCCGAGCCGTTCACCGAGCAGATGATGCGGCAGGAGGGCGTGCCGGGCGGGGTGCGGCTGGTGGGCATGTCGGTGCGCGAGCCGGGCCGGGCCGCGGAGAAACTCGACGAGGGCGACTACCACGCGCTCCTCGCCGACGTCGCCGACTTCCTGGTGCGCCGGCTCGACGCGCACGTCGTCTTCGTCCCGATGGAGCGGCAGGACGTGCGGCACGCGCACGGCGTGCTGTCCCGGATGACGGCACCCGACCGCGGGCGGATCCTCCACAACGCCTACAGCCCCGGCCAGGTCCTCGGCTTCATGAGCCATCTGGACCTGGTGGTCGGCATGCGGCTGCACTTCCTGATCTTCGCAGCGCTGTCCGGGGTGCCGGTGCTGCCGCTGCCGTACTCGGGCAAGGTCTTCGACTTCGCCCGCCGGCTGGGCGCGCCGGCCCTGGTCGGGGTGGCCCGCGAGCAGGCCGGGCTGCTGCTGGCCGAGGTGGACCGGCTGTGGGACGAGTTCCCGCAGCGGCGCGCGGACTTCGACGAGCGGGTCCGGCTGCTGCGGGAACGCTCCCGCGAGACCTGCGTGCGATGCGGGACGCTGCTCGACGGCCTCCCGGCGCTCCCGGCGGACCCGGTGGACCCCGTGGATCCGGTGGACCCTGGGGAGCCGCCCGACCCCGCCGGTCCGGTGGGCGCCGCGGACCCGGTCGACGCCGGGGAACGGGCCGATCCGGCGGATCCGGTGGGCCCAGCCGGTCCGGGCGACCTCACCGGCGGCGAGCGCCCGCGCACGGAGGACCGGCGCTCGCGTGCCGGCTCGGCGTTCCGCGTCTGACGGGCCCTCGCGGAGCCCGGCGCGCAAGCGTCCGCCCCCGGCACCCCGCCCGACGCCCCGATACCGAAGCCTCCCCCCGATGTCCCGCCCGACGCCCCCGCCCGACGCCCTCGCCGGGCGACCGGCCCCGGCCGGCCCCGGCCGACCGCACCGGTCCACGGACCCAGCCGACGGGAAAAGCCATGCCCCTCCTGGAACCGCCCCCACAAGCCCGCACCGTCACCGTGCCGGCGCGCCCCGCACGGCACGGAGGGCGCACGGACGTCCTGGTCGTCGGCGGCGGCCCGGCCGGCACGGCGGCCGCCCACGCGGCCGCGCAGGCCGGCGCCGACGTCGTCCTCGTGGAGCGCTACGGCTTCCTCGGCGGCAACGCCACCGCCGCACTCGTGATGCCGCTGATGTCGTTCCACAACGAGCAGAAGCAGGCCGTGTTCGACGGGGCCGGCCAGGACGGCCGGCGGCTGCTGCCCTCCGACCACGGCGAGGGCGAGGCGGTCGTGGCGGGCTTCCTGTGGCTGCTCCTGGACCGGCTGAACGCCCGCGGCGGCTGTGTCCCGCCGTCCCTGGACACCGGCTACACCGTGCCCTTCGACCCGGAGATCTTCAAACTGGTCCTCCTGGACCTGCTCGACGAGGCCGGCGTACGGCTGCTGCTGCACTCCTTCGCCTCCACCGCTTTGCCCCTGGACGACGGCTGGCGGGTGGTGTTCGAGACCAAGTCCGGCCCGGTGGTCATCGACGCGTCCGTGGTCGTGGACGGCACCGGGGACGGCGACGTGGCGGCCGCCGCGGGCGCGCCGTTCGAGGTGGGGCGGCCGGAGGACGGGCGGGTGCAGCCGATGACGCTGATGTTCCGCGTCGCCGACTTCGACCCCGCGGGCTTCGCCGGGTACGTCCGCGCCCACCCCGGCCAGTGGCGGGGCGTGCACGGGCTGTGGGACCTGGTCGAGGAGGCCACCGCGTCGGGCGAACTGCGGCTCGCCCGCGAGGACATGCTCTTCTTCTCCACCCCGCATCCGCACGAGCTCAGCGTCAACAGTACGCGGGTCACCAACGCGCTGGGCATCGACGTGTGGGACCTGACGCGGGCCGAGTGCGTCGCCCGTCGGCAGCTGGAGCAGATCGACCGCTTCCTGCGCACCCGGGTGCCGGGTTTCGAAGCGGCGTACGCCGTGCAGAGCGGCACCCAGATCGGGGTCCGCGAGACCCGCCGGATCCTCGGCGACTACCAGCTCACCGGCCACGACATCCTCGGCGCCCGCTCCTTCCCGGACGTCGTCGCGCACGGCGCGTACCCGGTGGACATCCACAACCCGCGCGGCACCGGCACGGTCCTCAAACGCGTGCCGCGCGGCCGTTTCTACGACATCCCGCTGCGCTGCCTGCTGCCCCGCGGCACCGAACGGCTGCTGGTCGCCGGGCGCTGCATCTCCGGCTCCCACGTGGCGCACTCCTCCTACCGCGTCATGCCGATCGCCATGGCGACCGGGCAGGCCGCGGGCGTGTGCGCCGCCCTCGCCGTACGGCAGGGCAGCACGCCTCGCGAGGTCCCCGCCGCCCAGGTCCAGCAGGAACTCCTGCACCAGGGCGCCCGCCTCCAACGCCCTGTGCGGGGAGGGGTCCCGGCGGGAGGCGGCCAGGGCCGGTGAGCGGGGACGATCACCGAGACTGATCGCCCTGCTGCGCAATACCAGGCGCGCCGGGCGCCCGCCTGCTCCGCTTCCGTTCCCGTCCGCGGAAGACTCCTCGGGCAGACGGGCCCGTTCGAGGAGCGGCCCGCGTACCGCATGGGCCATACGGCGGTGCGGTCGCCGTCGCTGGCGCTCAGGCCTCGTTGTCGCGCCAGCGGCCGCCCTGGGGGGCCGCGTCGTAGCGGGTCGAGCGGTCGGCGTTGCCGGAGAAGTCGTTGTCGGTGACCCGGCCGCCCTCCCAGTGGCCGTCGGCCGTGATCCACAGGGCGTGGGACTGGGTGCGCGGCTCCTGGTCGTCCCAGAAGCGGTTGCCGTGCACATGCGGCCGGGTGAGCGGGGCCGCGATGGTGAGCCCGGCGCGCGGGGCGGGGGAGTCGGGCAGCCGGTAGGCGGTGCCCGCCGCCGGCGTGCTCCCGCTCCACGCGGTGTCCGCGCCGGGCCGGTGCGGTGCGAGGGTCAGCTCGCTGGCCGTGTTGCGCAGCACGACCGCGCTCTGCCCGCCCACCGTGACCCGTTTGCCCCGGTGGCCGTCGGCCGGCCAGCCGGCGTGCTCGTCGATCACCGACCGGGCCAGGTACCGCACCCCGTCCCCGCCGCCGGCCGCCGCGGGCGCGGCCCGCCGCCCGTTGCCGCGGAACCGGTTGCCGAGGAACGCCGGCTCGCGCAGCCCGGCGTCCACCCGCACCCCGTCGAGGGCGTTGCCGCGGATGTCGTTGGACTCCAGGACGACGTCCACGGCCGGTTCCTGCTCGCCGCCCGCAAGGTTGTGCTCCCAGTAGCCGTACCGCCCGTTGTCGCTGATCCGGTTGCCGCGGAAGGCGTACGGGCCCGGCGAGTTGCCGAAGCCGATCCCGTCGCGCACGTTGCCGTCGACGACACAGCCGGTGACGACCCCGCCCCGCCCGCCGATGCCCGACGTGCCCTGCGCCGACACGTCGAACCCGGCCTCGTGGTTGCCGATCATCGTGCAGTTCGCCACGAGCAGCCCGTCGGCGCCCCAGTCGGAGATGCCGAACCGGTTGTCCTCGGCGTGGCAGGCGGTGATCCGTACGCCACGCGGCGGCGTCCACCGCGCCTGCTGCAGCTCCAGGAAGATCCCGTTGGTGCCGTTGCCGGTCGCCGTGCACGCCGTCACGGTCAGCCGCTCGACGTCGCCCCAGCCGCCGATCCCGATGCCGATGCCGGCCCCGCCCATCTTCTCGCCGGGGTCCTGCGCGCCGCACCGCTCGGCCAGCACCCCCTCGACGACCGTGTCCTGCAGGAAGTCGCAGCCGAAGCCGGTCGCGGCCGAGTCGTGCACGTACAGGTCGCTGAAGCGGCCGCGCAGCACGTACTGCAGCCCGATCCCCTTGGCCAGCGGCTCGTACTCACGTGTCCGCGCGCGTGACGCGTCGATCTCGAAGTGCGCGAAGGTGACGTCGGCCAGGTGGTGGTCCGGTCCGGCGCCGTGCTGCTGCGCGGTGAACCACGCCAGCGGCACCGGATCGGCGGGCCGGCCGGGGTTGGCGAGCACGAAGCAGGTGGCCCCGCGCCCGGCGCCGATCAGCGACACGCCGCTGCGCCACACCACCGGCTCGTCGCGGATCAGGTACCGGCCCGGCGGGACGAGGATGCGGCGCGGCAGTCCGTCCGCCGCGCGGGCCGCGCCGAGCTCGTCCACCAGCGCGGCGAGCGCCGGCCGGTCGTCGGTGGTCCCGTCGCCGGCCAGCCCGTAGGCGCGCGCGTCGACCGTCCAAGGCGTGGACATCGGCATCCTCCTCCTCGCCGCGGACGAGGCCCGAGTACCGGAATTCGGCCGCGCACACGGCCCGAGTACCGGACTTGCGTCCTCCGCATGCGTGCGCCGGCCGGAGGGATGCACGGGGGTATGCCCGGACCCGCCGGGTACCCGGGCGGCCTGGACAGCACGGAGCGCGAGGAGTGAAACATGCCTCCGCAGGGACGAACGGCCCCCTTCGACACCCGCCGGCACGGCCGGGCACCGGCCCGCACGACCCGGCGCCGCGACCCGGTCGGCGGTCTCGACGACGAACCGGATCTGCTCGGCCAGTACCTGGCCCAGATCGCGGCCACCCCGCTGCTGGACGCGGAGCAGGAGGTGCGGCTCGCCCAGCGCATCGAGGCCGGCGTCCAGGCCCTGGAGGAACTGGAGCAGGCCGACGCCGGCGAGCGCGCGCTCACCCCGGGGCGGCGCCGCGAGCTGGAGGCCGCGGTCCGTGACGGGCAGGAGGCCAAGGACCACATGGTGCGGGCCAACCTGCGGCTCGTGGTGTCGATGGCCAAGCGGCACGCCCACCGCGGGCTGCACCTGCTGGACGTCATCCAGGAGGGCAACCTGGGACTGATCCGCGCCGTGGAGAAGTTCGACCACACCCGGGGCTTCAAGTTCTCCACCTACGCCACCTGGTGGATCCGCCAGGCCATCGAGCGGGGCCTGGCCAACCACGCCCGCACGGTACGGCTGCCGATGCACGTCGTCGAGCAGCTGCAGAAGCTCGCCAAGGTCGAGCGGCGCCTGCACCTGGACCTCGGCCGCGAGCCGACGCCTGAGGAGGTGGCCCGCGAGGGCGAGCTGGCCCAGGACAAGGTGGTCTGGCTGCGCCGGGTGGGGCGGCAGGCCGTCAGCCTGGACACCCCCGTCGACGACACCGGCGAGACGGTCGTCGGCGACCTCATCCCGGACACCGACGTCCTGCAGGCCCCCGAGGTCGCCGAGTACCAGGCGCTCGCGGAGGAGTTGCGCGACGCCGTCGGCACCCTGGCCCCCCGCGAGGCGATGATCCTCAGTCTGCGCTACGGCCTGCACGACGGCCGGCCGCGCACGCTCGACGAGGTGGCCCGCCACGTCGGCCTGACCCGGGAGCGGGTGCGGCAGCTGGAGAAGCAGTCGCTGGCGCTGCTGCGGGAGCAGGAAACGGGCGAACGGCTTGTGGCGTGGGCGAGTTGACCGTTCTCACCACCCGAATCCTCACGGGAAGATCACACTTCCCTCATCTCCTTGCCTAAGTCAATCAATTGTCCTACCTTCGTGGGCCGTATCGATGCGCGCTGCCCTCACGGAGGCCCCACCGTCATGTCCCACGCACACCCCCGGCCCGCCGAGGAGGTGTCCGCCCCCGGGCGGGCCAACCTCGTGGTGGCGGTGCTGGCCTTCGGCGGGATCGTCGTCTCGCTGATGCAGACCCTGGTGATCCCGGTCGTCCCGGAGCTGCCGAAGCTGCTCGGCGCCTCGGCCTCCGACGCGGCCTGGGCGGTCACCGCGACGCTGCTCGCGGCCGCCGTGGCCACGCCCGTGATGGGCCGCCTCGGCGACATGTACGGCAAGCGGCGGCTGCTGCTGGCCAGCGTGGTGCTGCTGATCGCCGGTTCGGTCACCGCGGCGCTCAGCGACAGCCTGACGCCGATGATCGTGGGGCGTGCGCTGCAGGGCCTGGCCTCCGGGGTGATCCCGCTCGGCATCAGCATCATGCGCGACGAACTGCCCGCCGAGCGCCTGGGCTCGGCGACCGCCCTGATGAGCGCCTCCCTCGGCGTCGGCGGCGCCCTCGGCCTGCCCGCCGCCGCCTTGATCGCGGACCACTTCGACTGGCACGTGCTGTTCTGGACCTCCGCGGCACTCGGCGCGGTGGCGTTCCTGCTGGTGGTGACGCTGGTCCCGGAGTCGGCGGTACGCACCGGCGGCCGCTTCGACGTCCTGGGCGCGCTCGGGATGGCCGGGGGCCTGATCTGTCTGCTGCTCGGCATCTCCAAGGGCGCGGACTGGGGCTGGAGCAGCGGCACCACGCTGGGCCTGTTCGCCGCGGCCGTGATCGTCCTGCTGTTGTGGGGCGTGTACGAACTGCGCACGACGGAGCCGCTGGTGGACCTGCGCACCACGGCCCGCCGTCAGGTGCTGGTGACCAACCTCGCCTCGATCGCGTTCGGTTTCTCCATGTTCGCGATGTCCCTGGTGCTGCCGCAGCTGCTGCAGCTGCCCGAGGCGACCGGCTACGGCCTCGGCAAGTCCATGCTCGACGCCGGCCTCGTCCTGGCGCCCACGGGCCTGGTGATGATGGCGACGGCCCCGCTGTCCGCCGCGCTCTCCCGCGCCCGGGGCCCCAAGGTGACCCTCATGCTCGGCGCGGTGATCGTCGCGGCCGGCTACGGGCTGAACATCTGGCTGATGGACGCCGTCTGGCAGCTCGTGCTGGTGTCGTGCGTGATCGGCGCGGGCGTCGGCCTCGCCTACGGGGCGATGCCCGCCCTGATCATGGGCGCGGTCGAGCCGTCCGAGACGGCCGCCGCGAACAGCCTCAACACCCTGATGCGGTCCATCGGGACCTCCGTGGCGAGCGCGGTGTCCGGCGTCCTCCTCGCCCATCTGACGACGGACTTCGCCTCCGTGGTGCTGCCCAGCGAGAACGGTTTCAAGGTCGTCATGGCCACCGGCTCCGGCGCGGCCCTCCTCGCCCTGCTGGTCGCCGCGTTCATCCCGGGCCGCCGCCCGGCCGCGACACCCGCAGCCGCTGAGGAGACGGCACCCGGCGAGCCGGCCGGCCGGGCCGACGGCCCGCAGACGGCCAGTGACTCCGGCGAGAACACCGACGGCGAGGACGCCGCCGGCCCGCGGACCGTCGGCGAGCAGGCCGTCGGCGCGGCGGTCGCCGTACCGCTCGCCCAGGCCGTCGCCGAGCTGGTGGCCGCCGTCCCCGGTCTGGCCGGCGAGGCACCGGCACCCGTCGGCGCCCTGGTGCGGGGCGAGGTGCGCGGCGCCGAGTCCGCGCCGGTGCCGGGGGCCGCGCTGACTCTGATCTCCCTGGAGGGACGGCAGCTGGGCCGTGCCGTCGCCGCCGACGACGGCTCCTACACGCTCACGGCACCCGGACCGGGTACCTACGTGCTGATCGCCGCCGCGGACGGCTGCCGGCCGCAGGCCACCACGCTGGTCGTCACCGCACGCGAGGTTTCCCACGACGTGCTGCTCGACGGCTCCGGCGGGCTGACCGGCGTCGTGCGGGCCGCCGAGGGCGGCGCGCCGGTCGCCGACGCGGTCGTCATCGTGACGGACGTGCGCGGCGACGTCCTGGCCACCGGACGCACCGACGCCCTCGGCGAGTTCACCGTCACCGACCTCGTGCCCGGCCCGGTCACCCTCGCCGTCAACGCGCCCAAGTACCGCCCGCTGGCGCTGGCCACCGCGATATCCGGCTCCGGCGTCACCCGCGTCGACGTCGAACTCACCTCTGGTGCGTACGTGCGGGGCACCGTACGCGGTGCCGGGGCGCCGCTCGGCGACGCCCGGGTCACGCTGGTGGACGCGGCCGGCAACGTCGTCGGCACCACCACGACCGGCGCCGACGGGGCGTACGCCTTCTCCGACCTCGACAGTGGCGCGTACACGGTGATCGCTACCGGCTACCCGCCGAGGGCGACCGGCGTCACCGTCGCCGGCGGGGGAGTGGGCGAGCACGACATCGACCTCGCCCACCCGTCGGCGTAGACGAAACCCGCCGGTCGGTGAAAGGTCCCCTTCACGTGGCCTGTTGGGGTCCCCGGTCGGTCGCTAGGCTGGCGCGGACGACGAGTCGGGAGGAGCACGGACGTGGCCGAGAGCACCATCCAGCAGCAGCCGCTCGCGGGCTGGGACAAGCCGGAGCTGGACCTCAGCAGCGCCCAGTGGCAGTCGACGAGCCGCGGCCTGGGGGATGTCCAGATCGCCTTTGTCGAGGGGTTCATCGCGATGCGCAACAGCCGCCGTCCGGAGAGCTCCTCGCTGATCTTCACCCCGGCGGAGTGGGGCGCGTTCGTCTCCGGCGCACGGGAGGGCGAGTTCGACCTGACCTGACCTGAACCTGACCTGACCTGAACCTGACCTCCTGACCCGCACCTGACCGGAGCCGCGCGCCCGTACTCCACGGGCCGCGACGCCGGGCGCGGATGCCCCGGCGCGCGCCGGGCCGGATCCGCGCCCCCCGGGACGCCGCACCCTTCGGCTTCCCTGAACCGCGCGCCGTCCTCCCGAGGCCCGCGCACCCCGGCTCCCGGCAACGCCCCTGTGCGGACGGACGACCACGGAAGAACCCCCACGGACTGCGCCCGCGCCCGGCTGGGCCCAGGATGAGGAAGGTCGTACCTGGCGGAGGTGAGGGACGCATGAGCACGCTGCCGGTCATCGCGGCGGTCGACGGCTCCGAGGGCAGTCTGCGCGCACTGGACTGGGCCGCCGAGGCGGCCCGCGGGCGCACGGCGACGCTGCGCGTGATCCACGTGCGCCAGTACGTCGCCTGGGCGCAGCCCGGCGCGCCCGTGGTCGTCCCGCCGCCACCGGAGGAGGACCCGGTTCTCGCCGAGGTCCGTGCCCACCTCGCGGACCGTTCCGGCCCGGCGGTCACGGAGTACGTCGGCATCGACGGCGCGCCGGGCGCGGCCCTGCCGGAGCTGGCCGCGGACGCCCAGCTGCTCGTGCTCGGCTCACGCGGCCGCGGAGGCTTCACCGCCCTGCTGCTCGGCTCCAACGGCATGACCGCCGCGCGTGACGCCGAGTGCCCCGTGGTGATCGTGCCCCGGCCCGATCGCACGGTGGAGGACACCGGACCTGTCGAACCGGGCCCGCGCGTCGTGGTGGGGCTGAACGCGGACGGCCCCGACGACGCCACCCTCGACTTCGCCTTCACGGAGGCCGCGCTGCGCGGCGCCCGCCTCCAAGTGATCGCCGCCTACCCCTGGCCCGCGCAGTCCTGGACCGCGCCCGGCGAGTTCCTGCCGGAGGCCGTCGACCAGGCGGCCGTCGAGGCCGAGACCCGCGCCCTCGTCGACGGCTTCCTCGCACCGCACCGCGAACGCCACCCCGACGTGGAGGCCGATCAGACGCTCCTGCCCGGCGACGCGGCGGGCCACCTCGTCGCGGCCTCCCGCGGCGCCGAACTGGTCGTCGTCGGCCGTCACCGCCGCAGGCTGCTCGCGCCCACCCGCCTGCTGGGCTCCGTCACCCACGCGGTGCTGCTGCACGCGGTGTGCCCGATCGCCGTCGTACCGCCGCAGCCGCCGCAGGAGTGACGCCGGCCCCCCGCCCGCACGCCCCCGCCCGCACGCCCCCGCCGGCGGCCGGACGCGGCACGCACCGGTCGTGCCGCGACGGAGTCGGAGCGCGCCCGCGCGACCGGGGCCGGGGCGCGTGCTCCCGCAAGATCACCTGGGTGGCGGCCCGCACGGCGCCGACCGGCCGCGGGCACGTACCATTGCGGCATGTCGTTCCTCCGTCGCCGCAGCGCCACCCCCGCCGGGCCCGACTTCGACGTGCTCGCCATGGACCCGGGCGACTGGCCCGGCAACCTGGGCGCCGGCCTGCTGCCCGCCCCCGACGGCACCTGCCAGGGCGTCTACCTGCGCTACGACCTCTTCGGCGGCCGTGGCCCCGCCATGATCATCGGCAATCTCCCCGAGGGCTCCCCGGCCCGTGAGGTCGGCGAGGGCGAGGTCCCCTTCGAGGTGGCCCAGCTGCTGCTGGCCCTGGAGAACGACGAGGAGGTGACCGTCGTCGGCACCGAGGACGTGCCCGTCCTGCAGGGCGACAACCTCCTCATCGTGCGCCGCCTGAAGCTGTCGGAGTCCCGGATCTCCTGCGTCCAGTTCGACCGCAGCGACAACGTCCTGGTCACCATCGCCGCCTGGGACCGGCCCATCACCGACGACCTGTACGCCCTGCTGAAGCCGCTCCCCGCGGAGCTGTTCCAGCAGGGCTGAGGCCCGCCGCGGCTAGCCGGCCGACTGCGTCACCCGCACGTCGGCCGCCCGCACGAACGCCACGCGGTGGCCGTACTGGATCTCGTAGTACAGGTCCTTGCCGACCACGACCCGGTGCGAGGCCTCGTCGAAGGTCACCGCGTAGTAGTACTCACCCGGCACCTTGTCCCCGACGACGTAGCGCTGCCCCTGCAGCACCTTGTACGGCAGCGGCGACACCGACTGGGCCGGCACGCCCGCCGGATAGGCGGAGGCCTCCGGGTAGGCCCGGCCGTACACCGGGATGCTCGCGGCGCCGTCCTTCGGCGTCACGACCAGGCCCGCCGCCGGGACCGCCGCCGGTGCGCCCTCGGGGTTCTTGAACCAGGCCTTCTGACCCAGGTACCAGATCGCCGTCCAGTCCCCTTCCCGCCCGGCCACCGCGAACTGCTGGCCGGTGGAGACCCGCGAGGACAGGTCGTTCACGCCGGTCGTCGGGGTCGTCCCCAGACCGATGTCCTTGATCAGCGGGGAGTTCTCGTCCGGCTGCGTGTACAGCCGCACCTCGCTGGAGCCGTGCGCCGGGCACGGCTGCCCGGCCTTGGTGCAGCCCGTGTACACCGGCTGGTTCGCGGCGTAGTCCGGCCGGATCGTGACCAGGCCGCCGCCGTTGCGCGCGGTCCGCTTGACCGGGTGGCCCAGCAGCTCGAAGTAGTGGCGCCAGTCCCAGTACGGGCCGGGGTCGGTGTGCATGCCCGGGATCGTCCCGGTGGTGGGGCCGGGCACCGTGTCGTGGCCCAGGATGTGCTGCCGGTCCAGCGGGATGCCGTACCGGTTCGCCAGGTACTTCACCAGCCGGGCGGAGGAACGGTACATCGCCTCCGTGTACCAGGCGTCCGGGTTCGCCAGGAAGCCCTCGTGCTCCAGACCGACCGACGCGCCGTTGATGTACCAGTTGCCCGCGTGCCAGGCCACGTCCTTGGCCTTCACGTGCTGGGCGATGTGCCCGTCGGTGGAGCGCAGCGTGTAGTTCCACGACACGTACGTCGGGTCCTTGATCAGGTTGAGGACGCCCTCCCAGCGGCCCTCGGTGTCATGGACGACGATGTACCGGATGCGCTGCGAGGCCGGCCGGTCGCCGAGGTCGTGGTTGCCGTAGTCGTGGTCGCCGAACTCCTCGTACGGCGCCGGCACCCACTCGCAGGACACCGACGGCGGGCACTCGGTGCCGGCGCGCTTCGCCCTGCGCAGCCCCGTGCGCTCCAGCTGCCCGGTGTCGGGGGCCACGCCGGGCTGCGCCGCGAGGGCCACCAGCTGCCCGGAGTCCGTGAAACGTTCCTGCCCGGTGTGGATCACGTCGTACACGTCGTTCGCGTACGCCGCCGCGGTGGCGGTGTCGTCGGCGCCGGAGAAGCGGGCGACGGCGCCGTACCACTCGGCCGGGTCGGCGCTCAGCGGCTCGCCCAGCTCCTTCTGCGCGGCGGCCAGCAGCGCGGCGCCGCCCTCGATGTTCGCGGCCGGGTCCGAGCGCAGCTCCTCCTGCGTCAGGCCGCTGAGTTCGGCGGCGCGCGGGAGGGTCTTCAGCCGCGCGGGCAGCGCGGACTCATCCGGGACCTTCGGCTCGGGGCGCAGCGCCGGGCGGGCCTCGTCGCCGCGCGCGTCCTCCGTGCCGTCGCTGTGGTGCGGGGTGGTGGCCAGGGCGGTGCGCGCGTCGGTGAGGTGCATGGGGCCGTAGCCGCCGGTGACGCTCGGCGCGCCGGCGTGCGTGTCCCAGCGCGACTGCAGATAGGAGACGGAGAGCAGCACGCTCTGCGGCACGTGGTACTCGGCCGCGGCGGCGGCGAAGGCCCGCTGGAGCGCGCCCGCCGAGTCGTCGGCGTGGGACGGGACGGCGCCGAGCAGCGGCAGCAGCAGCGCGCCGGAGGCCACGGCGACGGCGCCCCTGCGGGCGAGACGTCTGTGACCGGGGGAGTGGTGGGGGTCGGTGGCGGAACCGCGCAAAGCTGCCTCCAGAGACGTGCGGTCATGACGGGGCGTGCGGGGCCGAACCCGGTCAGTGGTACCGGCTGGCCGACGATCCGTCAATCATGCAAGCCTGGAGGTGATTTCCCACGTCACGCGGTGGGTGAGGCGGGTTTCGGGGCGGGTGGTTCACCCGCCTGCACGGCGTCAGTGGCCCATACCAGTGGTCGCGGGCCGGGCGACGGCCCGCGACCGCGGCACGTCGCCGTCCCCGGCGTACCGCGGGGCGCTGTCCCGGCCGACGAGCACCGACCGGCGAGGGGAGGGTGCCGGCGCTCGACGACCGGTGTACCGGGTGCCTTGCCCACCACGGGCAGGCGGGCCGGGGCGGGCCGCCGGGGAGGAGGGCGGCGCGCCTGCCGGTGGGGGTACGGCAGGCGGCTCCGCGCCCGCGTGGCCGTCAGCGAGTGCCGACCGCCGCGCGGACGGCCCGGCGGACCAGCTGGCAGTCGTCGTGCAGCCGGCGCAGCAGCAGCCGCAGTTCCTCCCCGGAGGGCACGGCGCCCGGGTGCGCCGCTCCCGGTGCCGCCGGGGCGGCCTCGTGCATCGAACGCTGCACGGCCGTCTCGTAGGTACGGATCTCCCGGGTGAGCACCAGCATCAGATTGACCAGGAACGCGTCCCGGGCCGCCGGTCCCGCCTGCTGCGCGAGCTGGCTGATCTGCCGCCGGGCCACCGGCGCGTCGCCGATCACCGACCACAGCGTCGCCAGGTCGTAGCCCGGCAGGTACCAGCCCGCGTGCTCCCAGTCCACCAGCACTGGACCGGCCGGTGACAGCAGGAGGTTGGACAGCAGGGCGTCGCCGTGGCAGAACTGGCCCATGCCGCCCCGGCCCGCCGCGTGCGCGATGCCGTGCAGCAGCTTCTGCAGGTCGCCCAGGTCGCGGTCGGTGAGCAGGCCCAGTTCGTGGTACCGGTTGATCCGGGCCGCGTAGTCCAGCGGCGCGTCGAACGTGCCGGCCGGCGGCCGCCAGGCGTTGACCCGGCAGATCGCGGCCAGCGCCGCCCGTACGTCCGTCAGCGGGGGTGTCTCCACCGGGTGCCGCTGAAGTGCCGCCACCCGTCCCGGCATCCGCTCGACGATCAGCGTGCCGTTGTCCGGATCCGCCGCGATCAGTCTCGGCACCCGCACCGGGGGGCGGTGCCGGACGAACGTGCGGTATGCGGCTATCTCGTGCCGGTACCGCTCGGACCACTCGGGGGAGTGGTCCAGTAAACACTTGGCGACGGCCGTGCTGCGACCGGTCGTACCGACCAGGAGCACGGAGCGTCCGCTGCGGCGCAGCACCTGCACCGGGGCGAACTCCGGGCAGATCCGGTGCACCGAAGCGAGCGCCGTGCGCAGCTGCGCGCCCTGGGGGCCGGACAAGTCGAGTCTCCCGCTGAGCGGTTGCGTCCCGGACCCCGGGCCGCGCCGCCCGCGGCCCGCGCCGAGCACGGGGGCGGCCGGCCGCGCGGGGGCCAGGTAGGGGCCGGTGCCGCCCGCCGCGGGGCGGGGGATCAGCGGCCGGGGCGGTGCGGACACGGAGGACGATGCTGCGTACATGGGCGAAACAGATCCCTTCGTGTGCCTGCGACGTCAAAGCGCCGTCCGGCCCGGCCGCCGTGGTGCACCCTGGGGAATGCGCCGGCCGTACGTCCGCGGCACAGGCACGTGCCGGGCCGTACGACCGGGTGGCGACCGGGTCGGGGTGGCGCATTCCTACCTGACACCCGATGGCCACTGGCACACCATCTGGCGGACCCTGGCGAACCCTGGCGAATAGTCGCCCGGCACCTTTCACCGGGCTAGTGTCAACTCAGCCGAGAACCTGGGGGCTTGAGTGAGCGGACAACCCAACACCCGTCTCGCGGACCTGTTCGGCCTGGCCGGCTGGTCCAAGGGAGAACTCGCGAGGCTGGTCAACAAGCAGGCGGCGGCCATGGGCCACCCCCAGCTGTCGACCGACACCTCACGGGTGCGGCGGTGGATCGAGACGGGAGAGATCCCGCGCGATCCGGTGCCGAGGGTGCTGGCGGCGCTGTTCACCGAGCGTCTCGGCCGTGTCGTGACCATCGAGGACCTCGGTCTGGTCCGGCACGGGCGCACGGGGAAACGGCAGGGCGACGGGAGCGTGGAGCATCCCGACGGTGTGCCGTGGGCGCCCGAGCGGACCGCGGCGGTCCTCACCGAATTCACGGGAATGGACCTCATGCTCAACCGACGCGGCTTGGTGGGCGCGGGTGCCGCGCTCGCCGCGGGATCCGCACTCAGCGGAGCCATGCACGACTGGCTGCACACCGACCCGACCCTCTCCGCCGACGCCCCCCACACCGACCGCCCCCTGCACGCCGACCCCGCTGGGTTCGACCGCTACGAGGCCGCCCCCATCGGGACGCAGGAGGTCGAGGAACTCGAACGCTCGGTCGAGGTCTTCCGCGCCTGGGACGCGGCCCGCGGCGGCGGGCTCCAGCGCAAGGCCGTCGTGGGGCAGCTCAACGAGGTGGGGGGCATCCTCTCCTACCACCACTCCCCGAACATCCAGCGCCGCCTGTGGGGCGTGGCCGCCAACCTCGCCGTCCTCGCGGGCTGGATGTCCCACGACGTGGGCCTGGAGCCCACCGCGCAGAAGTACTTCGTCATCGCCGCGCACGCGGCCCGTGAGGGGGGCGACCGGCCGCGCGCCGGGGAGGCCCTGTCCCGGGCGGCCCGGCAGATGGTGCACCTGGGCCGGCCCGACGACGCGCTGGACCTGATGAAACTCGCCCAGTCCGGCTCCGGTGACCGGCTGCTGCCGCGCACCAAGGCGATGTTCCACACCATCGAGGCCTGGGCGCAGGCGTCCATGGGCAAGGGCCAGGCGATGCGCCGCACCCTCGGCCGGGCGGAGGACCTGTTCGTCTCCGACAAGGGCAACGACGAGACGCCGGACTGGATGCAGACCTTCAAGGACGAGGATCTGTACGGCATGCAGGCGCTCGCCTACCGGACCCTGGCGGAGTTCGACCCGGGCGCCGCCGTGCACGCCCAGTACTACGCGCAGAAGGCTTTGGAGCTGCGGATCGACGGCCGGGAGCGGTCCAAGATCTTCGACCATCTGTCGATGGCGTCGGCCTGCTTCATCGCCGACGACCCCGAACAGGCCGACCGCTACGCCCGGCTGGCGCTGATGTCGATGGGCTCCAACTCCTCGCGCCGCACCTGGGACCGCCTGCGCCAGATGTACCGGCTCACCGCCGAGTACGCCGGCTACCCGAGGATCCAGGAGCTGCGCGAGGAGATCATGCAGGCTCTGCCCAAGACCAAGGGCGGCAGCTCGGGAGGCGGCGCACCGGCGTAGCGGGCGTGCGTGCGGCCCCGCGCACCGGCGCGGTCAGAACTCCGCCGCGGTCACGACTCCACGCGGGCCACCAGGACGCACGCGTCGTCCTGACGCTCCTGGGCGGCACCGAACTCCTCGACGACCGCGCGCACGCAGTCCCGTGCGTCGGCGGCTTCGGCGAGGCGCGGGGCGAGGTCGAGCAGGGCGTCGGAGCCGTCCGTCCCGGTCCGTCCGGGCACCAGGCCGTCGGTGTGCAGCAGGAGCAGGTCGCCGACGTGGAGGGTCTCCTCGGCCTGCCCGTAGGAGGCGGTCGGGGTGGCGCCGAGCAGCACGCCGTCCGGGGGTGTCAGCCGGCGCCCCGACCCGGCGCGGTAGAGCACGGGAGCGGGGTGACCGGCCTGGGCCCACACCAGGGTGCGGTCGGCCGGCCGGTAGCGGCAGCACAGGGCGCTGCCGAGGGCCGGGCGGGCGGTGGTGTCGAGCAACTGGTTCAGCAGGGCCATCAGCCGGCCGGGCTGCGCGCCCGCCATCGCCATGCCGCGCACGGCGCCCAGCAGCATCGCCATGGTGGACGTCACGACCGGTCCGCGGCCGGTGAGGTCGCCGACGCCGAGCAGGCTCTCGCCGGCGGGCAGTTCGAGGGCGTCGTACCAGTCGCCGCCGATCAGCTCGCTCGCCGGGGCGGGCAGATAGTGGGCGGCGATGTCGAGGGAGCCCGTGCCGCGGCGCGGGAGCCGCAGGGAGCCGTGCCACGGGGGGAGCACGGCTTCCTGCAGTTCGACCGCGACCCGGTGCTCGGTCTGCGCCCGCTGCCGGCGGCGCTGGAGCGAGTCACGGGTCTCGCTCACCGCCCGCTCGCTGCGGCGCAGTTCACTGACGTCGCGCAGCACCGCCCACATGGAGGCGGTGCTGCCGTCGGTGTCGAGCACCGGTTCGCCCATCATGTGCACCGTGCGGACCTCGCGGTCCGGGCGCACGACGCGGAACTCGCCGTCGATCGGCTTGGCGTCGATCAGGCAGTCCGTGACCATCGCCGTCAGCTTCGGGCGGTCCTCCTCCAGGACCAGGGAGGGCAGTTCGTCCAGGGTGAGCGCGGGGCTCGCCGGGTCGCGGCCGAGGATGCGGTACAGCTCACCGGACCAGGTGGCCTCGTCGGTCAGCAGGTTCCACTCCGCGCTGCCCACCCGGCTGAGCAGCGAACCGCTCGGCGGGTCCGCGGCACTCGGCGCGCCCGCGGGCGCGGCGGACGGCTCCTTCGGTGCGGGTCCGGCCGGAAGAGGGCCGTCGCGGAGTTGCGCCAGGTGCTCGTCGAGGTCGTTGAGCTGGTGCAGGGCGAGGTCGTACAGGGCCCGCTGCCAGCGCTCCTGTGGGTCGCCCGCATCGCCCTGCGTGCCGCGCCGTACGGCGTCCACGTCGCCCTTGAGCCGCCGCGTCTGCGTTATCAGCGCGTCCACCGAGCCGCGGGAGGGCGGCTGGGCGGAGGGGCGGTCCGCGGAGACATGGGACGGCATGACGCACTCCGATGCGGGGACGGTAGGGCCGGGTGGTGGGTGGGACCGGTTACGACTGTTGCACAGCCCGCGATGCCGTGTAAGGGATTTGGCGCCACACGATACGGTGGTGCTTCTGGCATATGCCACCGTCTTCCCGGAGCGGTGTCGCGGTACCGTTGACGTAGGCCGCCGGCACCGGCAAATCGTAGTGCACGTACGTGACTTGACGGACCGTCGGACGCCTCGCGCAGACGTTCAAGCGCGTGTTCGACGGGCATGTGTTCGCCTCGTGTTCGCCCCTGGGCGGAAGCCGTCCGACGGGTCCCGTTGCGCGCGGTGTTCCGGCGGGGCAGGGCCGGCTCACCGGTCACGTGGAGAGCGGCGCGCCCGGCGTCAGCGGCTGACCGTGTCGTACAGCGCCGGGCGCGGGGCGAGGCCGACGGCCACCCGCCCGCCGTCCTCCAGTGAGCGCACCCCGGCCTCGGCGACCACCGAGGCCGCGTAGCCGTCCCAGGCGCCGGGGCCGGCGACCCGGCCCGCGCGGGTGGCGTCGACCCAGGCCTGGACCTCGCGGTCGTAGGCGTCCGCGAACCGCACCAGGTAGTCCTGCGGCACCTCGACTCCCGCGGTGCCGCCGGTGGTGACCACCGTGCCGCGCTCCTCGCCGATCCGCGCGCTGCCCGCCTCGCACACGGCCTCGCACCGCACCTGGTAGCCGAAGCCGCAGTTGACGAAGACCTCGACGTCCACCAGCGCGCCCCGCTCGGTCTCGAACAGCACGAACTGCGGGTCGGCCAGGCCCTGCGGGGCGCCCGCCGAGGGGCGGGGGCGCAGCACGGTCACCGCGGTCAGCTCCTGTCCGAGCAGCCAGCGCGCGGCGTCGATCTCGTGCGAGACGGAGCTGTTGACCAGCATGGCGCTGGTGAAGCCGGGCGGGGAGGAGACGTTGCGGTGCACGCAGTGCAGCATCAGCGGCCGGCCCAGCGTCCCGCCGTCCAGCAGCGACTTCAGCCGCTGGTACTCGGCGTCGTAGCGGCGCATGAAGCCGATCTGCGCGAGGCGCCGGCCGAGCCGGGCCTCCGCCTCGACCACCCGCAGCGCGCCCGCCGAGTCCGGCACCATCGGCTTCTCGCACAGCACCGGCAGCCCGCGCGCGAACGCCGCGAGCAGCGCCTCCTCGTGGGCCGGCCCCGGGGAGGCGATCAGCACCGCGGCCACACCCGGTGCGTCCAGCGCCGCCTCGGCGTCCGCGTGCACGCTCACCCCGTCGATCCCGGCGGCCGCCTCCTTCGCACGCCCGGTGTCCGGGTCGGCCACGGCGGCGACCCGCGCCCCGCTCACCACCCGGTCCAGACGGCGTATGTGGTCGGCACCCATGTGTCCGGCGCCCAGCACGGCGACACCCAGCGGTTCTGCCACGGCTCCTCGGCTCCTTCCCCGGTCGCGTGCGCACGCCCGGCGGCGCACGCGACCCAGGGTGTCACGGCCGTCAAGGCCGCCCGGGGGAGCGGAGGGGCCGCTCAGAACCGCAGGACGCCCGCGATGCCGTCCGAGTCGCCCAGCGAGCCGTCGGGGACGAACCGCACGTCGGCGCCGGTCTCCAGGCACTGCTCGACGATCTCGTCGACGATGTCCTCCCGCGCGTCGAGCTCGTCGCCCGCCGCGGGTTCCAGATGGTCGCCGACGTCGCGGACCGTGACCTGGTAGTTCTCCTCGACGGCGAGCAGCCGCACCCGGGCCTCGCGGGCGCTGCGCCAGATCTCGTCCAGGCCCGCCGCGAACGCCCGCCGCCCGCGGGCCGCTTCGAGTTCCCGGGCGACGGAGTCGGCCGTCTGCCGCTCCTGCTCGGCCACGACCGGCCGCACGGCCTGCCACACCGCCTCCGGGGAGGCGTGCGCGAGGCCGCCGTGCCGGATGTGCACCGCGCACTTGGCGACCGTGCCGACGTCGTCGAACAGGGACAGCGCCGCCTGCTCGCCGGTGACGTACACCGGCCGGGGAGCGTCGCGCAGCACCTCGGTCATCGCCGTGTCCGCCTCGCGCAGGAATTGGCGGGTGCCCTCGTCGCGGAACGTGCTGGGCAGGTCGCCGATGCGTTCCTGGCGCTCGGAGTCGAAGTTCTCCCGGCTGCGCACGCGCGGGAAGCCGCCGACGTGCTCCTCGGCCACCCGGTCGTGGCCGCCGCTCCACAGCGTGACGCGGTCGGCGGAGACCGACAGCACCCAGAACGGCCGGTCGGCGGCCTGTGCCGAGACCAGGTTGCGGGTGAGGAAGGTGTCCGAGAGCACCACGCGTTCGGGCACCGGGCGGGCGAGCGACCACACCTGGTGCTCACCGGGAGCGGCGAAGATCACCAGCCCGTCCTCGGAGTGGGTGAGGTCCACTTCGGCCAGGGCCCGGTCGAGCTCGCGCGCGACCTCGGCGCGCCGCTCCCGGCTGACCGCCGGATCGGTCTCCAGCCGGCGCTTGGCCTCGGCCACGACATTGCGCAGCCGGACCCGGTCCTGGGTGTTGTCGGGTTCGCGGCGGTGCGTCGGCGTCAGCACGGACACCGCCGGATACGGGCGCGGTCGGCGCAGTTCGGCGAGAGTTGCTGGGCTGAGTGCGTGCTCCATGACAGCACCATAGGGCCGATTCACGTATCGGGCATTTGGGGTAATGGTGGTGACGCGGGCGGGAGATCCTCCGTCGGTACGGCGGTGACGCGCGCCTCGCGGACGGCTACGCTACCCGCCAGTAACCGCACCGCTCCCAGGAGACGCCCATGCCGCAGCTCGCAGTCGACGGCGCGACACTGACGTACGACGACGAGGGTCCCCGCGACGGCGACCTGGTGCCGCTGGTGTTCGTGCACGGCTGGACCGCCGACCGGCACCGCTGGGACCATCCGTTCGCGCACTTCGCCGAGCGGCGCCGGGTGATCCGGCTCGACCTGCGCGGACACGGCGACAGCGACGGAGCGGGCGTCCCCACCATCGCCGCGCTCGCCGACGACGTCCTCGCGCTGCTCGACCATCTCGCGGTGGAGCGCTGCGTCCTCGTCGGCCACTCCATGGGCGGCATGATCGCGCAGACCATCGCCCTGGCCCACCCCGCGCGGGTCGAGCGGCTGGTGCTCGTCGGCTCCATCAGCCGCATGACCTACAGCCGGGCCCGCGGCCTGCTGATGGCGGCCTCCACGCTCGTGCCGTACCGCCTCTTCGTCGCCGCCAACATCCAGCGGGCCTTCGCCCCCGGCCATCCGCGCGAGGAGATCCGCCGGCACATCGCGGCCTCCGCCGCCACCCCGCGCGAGGTCGTCATGACCCTCTACGGCGCCATGCGCGCCTTCGACGTCCTCGACCGCGTCGGCGAGATCCGTACGCCCACCCTGATCGTGCACGGCACCCACGACGTGCAGCTGCCCGTCGCGCAGATGCTGCGCATGGCCACGGCCTACCCGGACGCCGTGGTCCGCCTCATCGACGCCGGGCACGAACTGCCCCTGGAGAAGCCACGGGAGGTGACCCGGGCGATCGACCGGTTCCTCGCGGCGGCCTGAGGGGGCGGACCGCACCGGACGCCGCTCCCGTACGGCACGGACAGGGGGACGTCAGTCCTCCTCGTCCTCCCCGCAGGAACTGCCGCTCGGCGGGAGCGTGCCGTACAGCAGGAAGTCGTCGACCTTGCGGTGCACGCACTTGGACGACGCGTACCCGGTGTGGCCGTCGCCCCGGTTGTCCAGCACCACGGCCGACGAGCCGAGCCGGGCGGCGGTCTCCACCGTCCAGCGGTACGGCGTCGCCGGGTCGCCCCGCGTGCCGACGAGCAGCATCCGCGCCGAGCCGAGGTCCTTCACCCGCTCGCGGACGAAGTCGGTGCCCTTGGGCCGGCCGTAGCACATCAGCACCTGCGTCAGCCGGAACCGGCCGAAGACGGGGGAGGCCTGCTCGTAGGCGGCGCGCAGCCGGTCCAGGTCCGCCGTGATCCGCTCGGCGGACGGACGGTCGGGGTCGTCGGCGCAGTTGATCGCCATCAGCGCCGCCGGGAGGTTGTCCAGCGGCACGTCCTCGGCGTCCGTGAGACCGCTGTTGCCCTGGCCGCCGCCGGGGTGATCCCCCGCGGTGCGCCGCACGGGCGGGGCGAAGCCGCCGGACGTGAAGCCCAGGACACCGCTGGGGTCGCCGTCCTCGACCAGCTCGGCCAGCGCCCGCTCCAGCGAGGGCCACAGCTTCGTGCTGTACAGCGCCTGCGCGATCGCGGTCACCAGATCCTGGCCGGTGAAGGGCTTGCCGAAGTCGCTCGGCACCGGGTCCTCGTCCATCGAGCGGATCAGCTTCACGACCTGCTCGCGGCCCGAGCGCGCGTCCCGGCCGAGCGGGCACGCGATGTCCTGCACACACCAGTCGACGAAGTCCTCCAGGGCCACCTGCTGCCCCTGCGCCCCGGCGATGCCCTGCTCGGTCAGCGGCTCGGTGAGCGTGTCCACGCCGTCCAGCGCCATCCGGCCCACCTTGTGGGGGAACTCCGCCGCGTACACCGCGCCCAGCCGGGTGCCGTAGGAGAAGCCGAGGTAGTTGAGCTTCTTGTCGCCGAGGGCCGCGCGCATCACGTCCAGGTCCCGCGCCGCGTTCACCGTGCCGATGTGCCGCAGCACCGGACCCGAGTGCCGGACGCAGGCCGCGGCCGCCCGGCGCAGCTGCTCCAGCGCGGCCCGCGGATCGGCCAGCCCGTCCTCGCCCGCGGTCGCCGCCAGCGCGTCGTCCTCGCCCTCGCCGCAGCTCACGGGGGAGGAGCGGCCGACACCGCGCGGATCGAACGTCACCACGTCATAGCCGTTGGTGAGCCCCATGAAGTCCTTGCCGCCCTCGGCGAGCTGGGGGACGCCCGGGCCGCCCGGACCGCCGAAGTTCAGCACCACCGAGCCGCGCTTGTCGCCGGTCGCCCGGTAGCGGGCCAGGGCCAGATCGAGGGTGCCGGCCGTGGGGTGGGCGTAGTCGAGCGGGACGGTGATCTTCCCGCACTGCAGGTCCCGGGGCATCCCGTCGCCCTGGCAGCGGCCCCAGGTGATCTTCTGCTGGTAGAACCGGCTCAGGTCGGGCTGGGTCCCGGCACGCGCCGCCGGCACCCCGGCGCCCAGCAGGGCGAGCCCGAGGGCTCCGGAGAGCGCGCAGCGGCGTATCGCCGCGGACCGCGTTGACCGCTCGGACAGCATCCATGCCTCCCAGGGCGCCCCGTCGCGGACCGGAATCGGCGCCCTCGCTCACCATAAGCGGCCCTCGCGGCACCCGCCCGTTCGCCAGGAGGCCGCCGGGAGGCGCGCGCTGCGGATGGGCGGGAGGTGCCTTACGCTGCGGGTCGCGGGCAGGCGGGAGGTGCCTTGCGCTGCCGGTCGCGGGCAGGCGGGAGGTGCCTTGCGCTGCCCTGCCGGCGGGAGGAGCCGTACGCCCCCGGCGCCCCGCTTCCGGCATGCGCCCCGTTTCGGCCCCGCCCGCCCGCTTCGGCCACGCACTCTCGCCTTCGCGACGCCCTTCCCCCCGTCGCCATGCCCCTGCGGCCCCTCCGCTCCGCGTCCCGGTCGGCGGCTCCCTGACCGGGATGTCGCGTCCGGGCGGCTTTACCGCTTGTTCGACAACCATGCCGCTCGATGGGGTGAAGAAACCATGAACGTCCCATACGCCCTCGCCCGGGTCGTTGACTTGCGTGTCAGTCGGTGCGGGCGCGTGCCCGCGACCATGTCTGGAAGGCAGGGACCCCATGAAACGGGTGACCCGAAACGGTCTGATCGCCGTCGCCGCCGCTTCCGGCGCGATGGCGGTGACGGGGGCGGCGTACGCCTACTCCGGAGCGGACGCCGGCGCGGCCGGCTCGCCCGGGGTGCTCTCCGGCAACACCCTCCAGCTCCCGGTGCACGTGCCGGTGAACGTGTGCGGCAACACGATGAGCGTGGCCGGCGTCCTCAACCCGGCGGCGGGCAACCACTGCGCGAACACCTCCGGCGACACCTCGGCGGCGGGCGCCTCCACGGCGGCCCGGTCCGGCTCCGCGGGCCCGGCCGCCGCGCGCTCCGGTCACGGCTCCGGCTCCGTGACGTCCGGCGGGGCGACGGCCGCCGGTGAGACGGCCGGGTCCCCCGGGGTCCTCTCCGGCGACGGCCTCCAGCTCCCCGTCGACCTGCCGGTGAACGTCAGCGGCAACAGCGTCGACGTCGTCGGCGTCGGCAATCCGGCCACCGGCAACACGTCCGTGAACCACTCCGGCGACCACCCGGCCCCCGGCGCCGAGCGGCCCACCCCCCGGCCGGTCACGCCCCCGCAGCACCACCCCGCCCCGCACACCCCGCGGCAGCAGACCGTCATGTCCCTCGCGCACACGGGCGCGGACCTGGACCTGCCCGCCGCCGTCGGCAGCGCGGCCCTGATCCTCGGCGGTGCCGCCCTCTACCGGCGCTTCCGCCCGCAGACGGAACACTGACCGGGGCGGTGACCCCACCGCGGCCGGGTGCCCCACCAGGCTCCGGCCGCGGGGGGCGGGCCGCCCGACTCGGCCGGGGTAGGCGGACGGCCCGATTCGGCCGGGGTAGGCGGACCACCCGACTCGGCCGGGGTAGGCGGCCCGCCCGACTCGGCCGCGGTGGGCGGACCACCGCACCGGCCCGCCCGGCCGCCGGCAGGTGAACGGCGGTGCCGCTCCCGACGGACCGTCACCCCTGGTGGAACCGGACGTGCAGCGCCCGGACCTCCTCCGCCAGTTCCGGCACCGGTCCCTCGACCGTCACGCCCGGCGCGACCTCCCGCACGGACAGCATGCGCACCGGCGGCGCCGGCACCCGCAACTCCTTAAGCCAGCCGCCCAACTGCGCCGACGAGACGGCGTACACGATCCGGCCGAGCCCGACCCAGCCGTGCGCGGCGGCGCACATGGGGCAGTGTTCGCCGGAGGTGTACACCGTGGCGTCCGCCCGCTCCTGCGGCGTCATGTGGTCCGCGGCCCACCGGGCCAGCTCGAACTCGGGGTGCCGGGTGCGGTCGCCGCCCGCGACCCGGTTGCGGTCCTCGGCGAGCACCTTCCCGTCCGCGCCGACCAGGACGGAACCGAAGGGCTCGTCGCCCTCCTCCAGCGCCGTCCGGGCCAGTTCCACGCAGCGACGCAGATACGGCAACTCGGTTTCCCTGACCATGGCGTACGACCTTCCCGACGACGTGACCGACCGCGGCCCAGCCTAGAGAGCGTTCCCGGGGCCCGGCGCGTGGCCGGCCGGGGCGATCGGGGGAGCGCCCGGTCTGTTCACCTCGGCGTCATGCCATGTACCTTTCAACCGTCTCCACGCGTGTAGAACACTCCCGCTCGACCCGTTCTCTACGCGCGCAGAATCGGCGCCCGCACCGCCTTCTCTCCCCCCTCACCCGGAGGTTCGCCGGATGCCTGGATCCACCAGACCCCGCCGCACGGTCACCACCGTCCTCGCCGCTCTCGGTCTGTGTCTCACCGGAGCCGCGCTCCAGACCGGGGCCACCGCCACCCCGGCGCACGCGGCCACCCCCCACCGCGTCCTGTTCGACAACGCCCACGCCGAGACGGCCGGCAACGCGGACTGGATCATCTCCACCAGTCAGCCCGACCCGCTCGGGCAGGACTCCACCCCGTCCGCCGAGACGGACTGGACCGGCGCCCTGTCCTCCTGGGGCGTCGCCCTGCAGAAGACCGGCGACTACAGCCTGAAGACGCTGCCGTCGGGCTCCGGCCTGAGTTACGGCGGCACCTCGGCCACCGACCTGAAGAACTTCGACACGCTGGTGCTGCCCGAGCCCAACACCCTCTTCACCAGCGCCGAGAAGACGGCGATCATGAACTTCGTCAAGAACGGCGGCGGACTGTTCATGATCTCCGACCACACGGGGGCCGACCGCAACAACGACGGCGAGGACGCGGTCGAGATCCTCAACGACCTGATGACCAACAACAGCGTCGACTCCACCGACCCGTTCGGCTTCTCCATCGACGCGCTGAGCATCAGCTCGGACCACCCGGCCGCGATCGGCGACGCCGGCGACCCCGTGCTGCACGGCTCCTTCGGCACCGTCACCAAGAGCCTCATCGCCAGCGGGACCACCGCGACGCTCAAGCCCGCCGACAACCCGAACGTCAAGGGCCTGCTGTACCGCACCGGTTACTCCGGTACCACCGGCGCCTTCTTCGCCACGTCGACCTTCGGCAGCGGCCGGGTCGCCTTCTGGGGCGACAGCTCGCCCGTCGACGACGGCACGGGCCAGTCCGGCAACACCCTCTACGACGGCTGGAACGACACCAGCGCCACCAACGCCGCGCTCGCCCTGAACGCCACCGCGTGGCTCGCCGGCGCGAGCGGCTCCACCGGCGGCGGGACCGGGGGCGGCGGCACCTGCACGGCCGCCCAGCTGCTGGCCAACCCCGGCTTCGAGTCCGGCGCCACCGCCTGGACCGCCTCCAGCGGCGTCATCAGCAACGACACCGGCGAGGCCGCCCGCACCGGCTCCTACAAGGCCTGGCTGAACGGCTACGGCGCGGCCCACACCGATACGCTCGCCCAGTCGGTGACCATACCCGCCGGCTGCACCAGCGCCACCCTCAGCTTCTACCTCCACGTCGACACCGCCGAGACGACCACGACGACGGCGTACGACACGCTCAAGGCGCAGGTCCTCGACAGCAGCGGCACGGTGCTGTCCACGCTCGCGACCTACTCGAACCTGAACGCGGCGAGCGGCTGGACCCAGCGCAGCTTCAGCCTCGCGGGCTACGCGGGCCAGACGGTCACGATCAAGTTCACCGGCACCGAGGGGTCCACCCTGGAGACGTCCTTCGTCATCGACGACACGGCACTCAACGTCGCCTGATCGCCCGGGAGTCGTACGGACACCCCGAGGGAGGTACGTACGCCGGCACGCGAGGGGCCTGCCCGCATCGTGCGGGCAGGCCCTGTTCCGTCACCTTCCTCTTCCGTCACCTCTTCCGTGACCCTTGCGGGGTGTCATGGCCTGGGCGCGCTCCTCGCCGCCGTGCCGGCGCACAGCATGCCCAGGACCAGCGCCAGGGCGCCGATGATGATGTTGTTCACCACCACGCCCGCGTCCGGGCTGCTGCCGACGACCCACGGAGCGATGATCATCCAGATGCCCAGTGCGCACATGGCCCAGCTCAGGCCGTACATGCGCTCGGGGGCACGGGTGAAGCCGAGGGCCAGAAGGCCGATCGCGATGCCGATGATCAGGTTGTGCGTCACGAGCGGGGGCTGGCTGGTCGTGTAGTGGACCACCCACGGCGACACGGCGCAGTACAGGCCGAGCAGGAACACCGGTCCGTCCACGAGCGCCACATCACGACCGCCGAGCATGCGGGCGTAGCGTGCCCGCATCTCGGAGACATCAGGGTGAGTGGTGATGTCACCCCGGCTGTGCGAGAGGTTGGCCATGGCTCGTCTCCTTCGACTGGCTGGGTCCATTCTGCGCTTATATGACCCTTATGTGTAGAGGTCGCAGGGGGGTTGGCCGGTGAGCGGGCGCGCCCTCGCGGGGGTCCGCGATACGAGAACCGGCCGGGTTGTCCTTGACGGTCCTCGTGCGCGACTGCCACGATCCATGGCATGACCATGCGACTGGACCTCACGCGGCGACGCCACGTCGACCTCGCGCGCGTCTCCAGCGCCTCCTGTCGCCCCGCGGCCTGACTCCGCGCCGCGTCTCTTCACCCCACCGCCGCCTGAGTCGGGCGCTCCGCCGTCCGCGGCCCGCCGTGCGACCCTGCTGCTGCCCGACGTGAACCCGGCGTCCCGCCGTATGCCGCCCGCCGGGCACCTTGCCGCCCGCGGTGATCGGCCTGCCCGCCTTCCCGTTCCGGCGCCAGTCACCTGTGCCGCGTGCCCGCGCGCTCGCACCCTTGTCCCCGCGCCACCTTCTCTCACGCCCCCACGCGCTGCCCGTGCGCGCAGCCTCCTGCCCGCGCACACCCGCCGCTCCGCCCCGCGGAGTTCCGTAAGAAAGAGGACCCATGGCCACCGTCCTGTCCGTCTCCGGCAGCCCCTCCGCCACCTCCCGCACCGCGCGCCTCGTGCGCCACCTCGACCAGCGGCTGACCGCGCAGGGCCACGAGGTCGTCCCGCTCGACGTACGCACCATCCCCGCCGAGGCCCTGCTCGGCGCCGACTTCCGGCACCCCGCGATCGTCGAGGCCACCGAGCTGTTCGCCCGGGCCGACGGGGTCGTCGTCGGCACGCCCGTCTACAAGGCGGCGTACTCCGGCGTGCTCAAGGCGCTGCTGGACCTGCTCCCGCAGTACGCGCTCACCGGCAAGACCGTGCTGCCGCTGGCCACCGGCGGCAGCACCGCCCATGTGCTGGCCCTCGACTACGCGCTGCGCCCGGTGCTCAACTCCATGGGCGCCGCGCACATCGTCCCCGGCTGGTTCACCCTCGACCGGGACATCACCGTCCGCGAGGACGGCTCGGTGACCGTCGCGCCGGCCACCGCCGAGGCCCTGGAGCAGATCGTCGACCAGTTCGCCGCGGCCCTGGGGCGCAGCCCGGTCCTGGCCGCGGCGAGCTGACCGCGGCCGGCTGACCGAGGCGCGCGACCCGCCGTACGGTCCCGCGCCTCCCGGCACCCCGGCCGCCCCGCCCGGCGGGCCCCGAGAACGCCGTCCGCGGTCCGTCGTCCGCCGGTCTGCCGGTCTGCCGGTCCGTCGGTGCGCTGGTCCGCCGCCCCCCCGTTGCTCCTCCCCGACCCTCGTGAACGGAGCCCCCCCCGTGTCCCTCACCTTCCACTGGTTCCTGCCCACCAACGGCGACAGCCGTGACGTCGTCGGCGGTGGGCACGGCACGCCGGCCACCGCCTCCGGCCGGGACCGGCCGCCCACGGTCGGCTATCTGAGCCAGATCGCCCGCGCCGCCGAGGACCTCGGCTTCGAGGGCGCGCTCACCCCGACCGGGGCGTGGTGCGAGGACGCCTGGCTGACCACCGCCATGGTCAGCCGGCACACCGAGCGGCTGAAGTTCCTCGTCGCCTTCCGCCCGGGCTTCCTCTCCCCGACGCTCGCCGCGCAGATGGCGTCCACCTTCCAGCGGCACACCGGCGGTCGGCTGCTGCTCAATGTCGTCACCGGCGGCGAGAGCCACGAGCAGCGCGCCTACGGCGACTTCCTCGACAAGGACGCCCGCTACCGCCGTACCGGCGAGTTCCTGGAGATCGTGCGGGGACTGTGGGAGGGCAAGAGCGTCGATCACGACGGTGCCCACCTGCGCGTCGAGGACGCGACGCTCGCCCGGCTGCCCGACCCGGTGCCTCAGGTGTACTTCGGCGGCTCCTCACCCGCCGCGCTGGAGGTCGCCGCCCGGCACGTCGACGTCTACCTCACCTGGGGCGAGCCGCCCGCGCAGGTCGCCGAGAAGATCGCCCGGGTGCGCGAGCTCGCCGCCCGGCACGGCCGCACCCTGCGGTTCGGCATCCGGCTGCACGTCATCACCCGCGACACCTCCGCGCAGGCCTGGGCCGAGGCGGACCGGCTGCTCGCGGGCTTCGACCCGGAGACGGTGCGGGCGGTGCAGGCCGGGCTGGCCCGCAGCGAGTCGGAGGGGCAGCGGCGCATGCTCGCCCTGCACGGCGGCGGCCGGGACGGGCTGGAGATCCACCCCAATCTGTGGGCCGGCGTCGGTCTGGTGCGCGGCGGCGCGGGCACCGCCCTCGTCGGCAGCCACGACGAGGTCGCCGCGCGCATCCAGGAGTACGCGGCCCTGGGCATCGAGGAGTTCGTGCTGTCCGGCTATCCGCATCTGGAGGAGGCGTACTGGTTCGGGGAGGGGGTGCTGCCCCGGCTGGCGGCCGAGGGAGTGTGGCGGCATCCGCTGCACCCGGAGCCGGCGGCCGCGGCGCAGGTGCCGTTCGCGAGCTGAATTTCGGTGAACGGTCAATCGAGGAACGTTCAACTTGCCGTCGCGCCACGGGACTTGAGTCGAGAGATGACCGGTTTGTCACTAGGATGACGGTATGACCCAGACACCGGAGTTCTACGTGGTAAGGGAGGGCGACACGCTCTCCGCCATCGCGGCCCGGTTCCATGTGAGCCTGGCCCAGATCCTGAACTGGAATCCCCAGATCACGAATCCCGACATCATCCACCCGAGGCAGCGGATCCGGGTGTCCGCGCCCACCCCGAATCCCGTGTTCGACGACGAGCCCTTCCCCGGAAAGGACTTCTTCCAGCCGTCCGTGAGCAGCCCCATCATCGAGGTCATGGGCTGGCGTCTGATCGACGAGGGCTGCTCGGCGTACGCGGACGGACCCGACTTCCAGTGGAGCGAGGCGGACCGGAAGTCGTACGCGATGTGGCAGCGCAAGCTCGGCTTCAGCGGCTCCGACGCGGACGGCACCCCCGGCCGCACCAGTTGGGAGAAGCTGCACGTGCCCGCCCTGCCCGTGAACGACTAGCCCGTCGCCCGCCCGGCGAGGAGCCGCCATGGTCACCTCCGCGGCGGCCGGGGACAACCCCTGGGCCCGTACCCGCCGGCGGCTGGCCGCCGCGGCGCACCCGCGGCCGCCCCGATCCCCCTGGCGCGCACGGGCCCTGACCCAGCTCGCCCACCTCGACGTCCAGCTCGCCCGTGAGGAGGCGAAGCCCCCTTCCGAGGACCGACGGGTCCTCATCGAAGGCACCCGCGCCCATCTGCGGGCCGCCGGCGCGGCCGCCCACGAGACCTTCGGCTGGCGGCGGCCCTGGTCCGGCTCCACGGCCCGCGAAGGTGTCTGGTCCAACCTGCGCACCGCCGAGGTGCTGCTCCTGCGGCTGGTCTCCGACGACGAGGCCGTGGGCCGGGTCGACGAGGTCATGGCGATGGCCGAACGCCACCTGGACCGCCGCGACCCGCGGCGGGCCAGGCTCGCCAAGCGCCTGCGGCCCATCCTGGCCGGGGAGATGACCCCGAGCGACCGCGAGCTGATGGCCGGGACGCTCGACAGCTCCTACAAGGCGCTGGACGCCGAACTCGCCCGCGTCCGCAGCCTGCGCAACATCCTGTGGGCCGCCACCTTCGCCGTGCTGATCGGTGTGGCCTGCCTCGCGATCTACGGCTGGGTCTTCCCCCAGTCGCTCAGCCTGTGCTTCGCGCCCCGCAACGGCCCCGTCGGCAGCGACACGATCGACATCGTCTGCCCCAGCGCGGACTACAAGGGCCGCAGCCCGAGCGTGGTGCCCAGCGACTTGGCCCAGCCGCAGGACATCCTCTGCGTGGAGATCGCCGGACTGGCCGGCGCCGCCCTCACGGTGATCGCCTCCCTGCGGCGCATCCGGGGCACCAGCGCCCCGTACATGCTGCCGCTCGCCTCGACCGTGCTGAAGTTCCCCACCGGCGCGCTGTCCGGCTTCCTCGGCGTGCTGCTGATCCGGGGCGCGTTCGTCCCCGGGCTCAGCGACCTCGACAGCCGGGCGCAGGTCCTCGCCTGGGCCGCGGTCTTCGGCGCCGCCCAGCAGGTGGTGACCCGGCTGGTCGACGACCGCGCCCAGATGACGCTGTCCGAGGTGGGCCACCCCACCGCCGCACCGTCCGGCGCGCGGACCGGCGCCGCCCCGGACGACGACCTCGAGGAGGCCCCCGACGGCCGGGCCGCCCCCGGAGCCGGCGGTTCGGTGCACTGAGCGGTCCCGCGCGCGGCCGGAGTCGTGCGCGGGATTTTTCTGCGCTCCGGTCGGCCGGGTGTCGATCCGGGCGGGTGCCGTTCGTGTAGGAGGTGGAAGAACCCGACGAGGCCGAGGAGGCCGTCATGAAGTACTACCTGCTCAGCGTGATGCAGCCGGCCGGCGAGCCGCCCGCGCCCGAGGTGCTGGCCGGGATCGGCCGCAACCTGGAGGTCTTCCACCGGGAACTGCGCGAGGCCGGGGCCTGGGTGTTCGCCGGGGGACTGCACGGGCCGGAGTCCGCGACCGTCCTGCGGCCGAAGGCCGGCGACGTGCTGATCACCGACGGGCCGTACGCCGAGGGCAAGGAGCACCTCGGCGGGATCTGCCTGATCAAGGCGCCCGACCTGGACGCGGCCCTGGCATGGGGCCGCAAGGCCGCCCTGGCCACGACCCTGCCGATCGAGGTGCGCCCCTTCATGGGCGAAGCGGACGGATGACCGCCGACGTCGAGGCCGTCTTCCGCGCCGAGTACGGTCGCGCGGTCGCCGTCCTCGTCCGCTTCCTCGGCGACATCGACCTCGCCGAGGAAGCGGTCCAGGACGCCTTCACCACCGCCCTGCGGACCTGGCCGGAGCGGGGCGTGCCGCCGAGCCCCGCCGGATGGATCATCACCACCGCCCGCCGGCGCGCCATCGACCGGCTGCGCCGCGAGGCCGGCCGCGACGCCCGGCACGCCGAGGCGGCCCGGCTGTACGCCCCCGACCCGCCCGCCGAGGAGGGACCCGTGCGCGACGACCGGCTCCGCCTGATCTTCACCTGCTGCCACCCCGCGCTCGCCACCCCGGCCCAGGTCGCCCTCACCCTGCGGCTGCTCGGCGGGCTCGGCACCGACCGGATCGCCCGCGCCTTCCTCGTGCCCGAACCGACCATGGCCCAGCGTCTCGTCCGCGCCAAGGCCAAGATCCGCGACGCCCGCATCCCCTACCGCGTACCCCGGGACGCGGACCTGCCGGAACGGCTGCGCGGGGTGCTGGCCGTGGTGTACCTGATCTACAACGAGGGCCTCACGGGCGACCCCGAACTGTGCGCCGAGGCCGTACGGCTCGGCCGGCTCCTGGCCGACCTGATGCCGGACGAACCCGAGGTCCTCGGCCTGCTCGCGCTGATGCTGCTCACCGAGTCGCGCCGCCCGGCCCGCACCGACGCCTCCGGCGCCCTGATCCCGCTGCCGGAGCAGGACCGCTCCCGCTGGGACCGCGCGCTGGTCGTGGAGGGGCAGGAACTGGTCCGTCGCTGCCTGCGCCGGGGCCGGCCCGGGCCGTACCAGATCCAGGCCGCGATCAACGCCGTGCACAGCGACGCGCCGACCGCGCAGGACACCGACTGGGACCAGATCCTCCAGCTGTACGACCACCTCATGGCCCTCACGCCGAGCCCGGTCGTCGCCCTCAACCGCGCGGTCGCGGTGGCCGAGACGGAGGGCCCCGGGCCGGCCCTGGTCCTGGTCGACGCGCTGGACCTGGACGGTTATTACGTCCTGCACGCCGTACGTGCCGAACTGCTGCGCCGGCTGGGGCGCACCGCGGAGGCCGTCGAGGCCTACGACCGGGCGCTCGCGCTCGACCCGGGCCCGGCCGAGCGCGGTCATCTGGAGCGCCGCCGGCGAGCGCTGGCCGGGTGAGGTGGATCACCCTCGCACGCCCCGGGAATTCATTGCAGAACCTGAAAGGTTGGCATTTGCATCAACCTTCAGGAGGAACCGTGAACCAGAACCCCGAGCAGATCGCCGCCACCGTCGCCCGGCTGCGCGCGACCTTCCGCACCGGCCGCACCCGGCCCGTCGCCTGGCGCACCGCCCAGCTGCACGCCCTGCGCGCGATGCTCACCGAGCAGGGCGCCGAACTGGCCGCCGCCCTCCACGCCGACCTCGGCAAGAGCGAGCCCGAGGCCTACCGCACGGAGATCGACTTCACGGTCCGGGAGATCGACCACACCCTCGACCACCTCGACGCCTGGCTGCGCCCCGAGCCCGCCCCCGTCCCGGCCCACCTCGGTGCCGACGCCACCGCCTGGACGCAGGCCGACCCCCTCGGCGTCGTCCTCGTCATCGCGCCCTGGAACTACCCCGCGCAGCTTCTGCTCGCCCCGCTCGTCGGCGCCCTCGCCGCCGGCAACGCCGTCGTCGTCAAGCCCAGCGAACTGGCCCCCGCCACCTCGGCCGCGCTGGCCCGGCTGCTGCCCGCCCACCTCGACACCGAGGCCGTCGCCGTCGTCGAGGGCGGGGTCCCCGAGACCACGGCCCTGCTCGCCGAGCGGTTCGACCACATCTTCTACACCGGCAACGGCACCGTCGGCCGGATCGTCATGCGCGCCGCCGCCGAGCACCTCACCCCGGTCACCCTCGAACTCGGCGGCAAGTCACCGGCGTTCGTCGACGCCGGCACCGACCTCGACGTCGTGGCCGACCGGCTGGTGCGCGGCAAGTTCCTCAACGCCGGGCAGACCTGCGTCGCCCCCGACTACGTCCTGACCGACCCCGCCACGGCCGCCGCCCTCGAACCGGCCCTCGCCGCCGCCGTGGAGAAGGTCTACGGACCCGACCCGCGCACCGCCCCGCACTACAGCCGCATTGTCAACGAGCGCCACTTCGACCGGCTCACCGCCCTGCTCGACTCCGGCCGCGTGGTCACCGGTGGCGGCAGCGACCGGGCCGCGAAGTACATCGCGCCGACCGTCCTCGCCGACGTCGATCCGAAGGCGCCCGTCATGCAGGAGGAGATCTTCGGGCCGATCCTGCCGATCGTGACCGTCGACGGCCTCGACGAGGCGATCGCCTTCGTGACCGACCGCGACAAGCCCCTCGCCCTCTACGTCTTCTCCGCGTCCGACGACACCCGGCGCCGCTTCGCCGCCGAGACCTCCTCCGGAGGACTCGGCTACGGTCTGCCGCTCGCCCATCTCACCGTCCCCGACCTGCCGTTCGGCGGCGTCGGCGAGAGCGGCATGGGCAACTACCACGGCCGCTGGTCCCTGGAGACCTTCAGCCACCGCAAGGCCGTCCTGGACAAGCCGCTCGCCTGAGCACCGCCCCACCGCACGGATAGGATCCGCCGATGACCACGGAAACGATCACCGCCGAGCACGCGGGCACCTGGACTCTCGGCGACCTCACCGTCAGCCGCGTCGGCCTCGGCGCGATGCGGCTGACGGGCAGTGCCGCCTTCCACCACGGCACCCCCAGCGACCGCGACCGGGCGATCGCGGTGCTGCGCCGGGCGAGGGAGCTCGGCGTCGACCACATCGACACGGCCGCGTTCTACTTCTCCTCCCTGCGCTCGGCGAACGAACTGATCAACAGCGCCCTCGCGCCGTACCCGGACGACCTGGTGATCGCCGCCAAGGTCGGCCCGTTCCGCACCTACACGGGGGAGTGGGGCACCTCCGCCCGGCCCGAGGAGCTGCGCGGGCACGTCGAGGAGAACCTGCGCCAGCTCGGCCGCGACCACCTCGACCTGGTCTACCTGCGCAGGATGAGCCAGGAGTCCGTCGGCGAGCACTTCGGCGCCCTCGCCGCGCTGCGCGACGCCGGCCTGATCCGCCACCTGGGCCTGTCCAACGTCGAGCCGCGCCATCTCGCCGAGGCGCAGGCCATCGCCCCCGTGGTGGCCGTGCAGAACCGCTACGGGATCGACCACCGCACCCCCGCGAGCGAGGAACTCCTGCGCCTGTGCGGCGAACAGGGCATCGCCTTCGTCCCGTTCTACGCCGTCGCCGGCGAGGCCGCCGAACAGGGCGCGACCACCGCGCACGACGACGCGGTGCTCGACATCGCCCGCGCCCACGGCGCGAGCCCGGCGCAGATCCGGCTCGCCTGGACCCTGCACCAGGGCCCGCACGTGCTCGCCATCCCCGGCACCGGCAACCCCGCCCACCTCGCCGAGAACGTGGCGGCGGGCGCCCTGCGCCTCACGGACGACGAGCTCGCACGGCTGGGCAACGAGCGTGCCCGCTGAGGCCGTTCAGCCCGCGTAGGCCGTCACCGGGTAGTGGTCGGAGAGGTTCGTGTACGTGTAGTCGGTGCCCCAGCTCGACACCGTCCAGGGCGCCGACTCCTCCTTGACCACCTCGTTCTTCCACACCGCGGGGCGGACGTGACCCGCGCGGAACAGGACGAAGTCCAGGTCCTCGCGCGGATCGTCCGGGTAGCGGTAGCGGGCGACGGAGTTCTCCTGGGTGTCGAAGGAGTACGGGTGCCCGGTGCGCGCGTCCGCCCCGACGAGCCCCGCGTCGCCGAGCATCGAGCCGTACTCGGCGCTGCGCGAGTCCACGTTCATGTCCCCGGCGACCAGCACCTCCTCGTTCGCCGGGATGTTCTTGGCGTCGAGGAAGGCGTCGATCGCCTTGAACTGCCGGCTGCGCAGGGCCGCCGCCTCGCCCGGGTCGCAGCCCGGGTCGGTCGACTGCGCGTGCGTGCCGACGACGTGCACCTTGGTGCCGTTCACGTTCAGCACCACGTACGCGAAGCCCTTGTTCGACCACCAGTCCGCCCCGCAGGCGTCCCGGTAGACGTACTGCTCCTTGCGCAGGACAGGCCACTTGCTGAGCACGGTGACCCCGCCGTCCTCCGGCGTCGTCGCGCTGTACGCGCCGCCGGTCGCGTCCCAGCCGTCCTTGCCCCGCCCCACCACGGGCGTCTGGTAGGGGTACGCGCCGGCGGCGGCGCTCTTCAGCGCGTCCGAGGCCGAGTTGTCGAACGCCTCCTGCAGCACCACGACGTCGTTGCCCTGGAAGAAGGACGCCTTCGCGATCGCGGCGGCGCGGTGGTCCTGACCCCAATTCGGGTACAGGTTCCGGCTCATGAGGAACGTGTTGTACGTCAGCACCCTCAGCTTCGGCGCGGGGTCGGCCGCGGCCGCGGGCGCCGCGCCGGCCAGTGCGGCGGCGGGGAGGGCGAGGGCGAGCACGGCTGCGCCCAGGGTGCGGCGCGGTGCGGGTGGCGTCACTGGATCTCCCTGTGGGTGAGGGGCGTTGAGTGGCGCGGCACATCAAACCACCGGGAATTACCGCCGGGTAACCCCTGGGAGGGCGGAGGATGGCCTCCGGGCGGCGATCAGCCCGGGCATTCGCTTCAGGAGGTTCCGACGATCAAGCCGTCCGCTGTGAGGGTCGGGCCACTGTCTGGCCCCATGAGTGGGTGCGGGCCTCGTGCAGCAGCTCGTGCCCGCACGCCGGACCAGTAGCAGTCGCCTGCACCCTCCAGGGGGAGGCCGAGCGCCTCGACGAACAGCTTGCGGTACGTCTCCACGTCCCCGTCGACGAGCACGACGTCCTGCGTGTCGCCGAGCGCCGGCCGGGCACGCCGGCCGTGGTGCAGATCGCGGCCGGTGGGGTTGGCCGCCCGGGTCGACAGCCAGAAGGATTCGCCGTCCCGGGCGAACCAGAGCGCCACCAGGCACGGGATCCCGTCGGCGTCCGCCGACGCCACCCACACGTCCCGTTCGCGCCCCAGCCGCGCCAGCACGTCCCCCTTGCGCCGGGCCGCGTCCCGCGGCTCGTCCGTGATCTTCATGCCGGCGACGCCGGCCCCCGGCCGGGAGCGCCGCCTCGGCCCGGTCCCGGCCGGGATGCGGCCTTCGTCGTACGTCCGAGACGCCGGCGAACAGGCCTCCAGCCCAGGACTGGCGTCCCACACGTTTTACGTATAACCTCTCCCGCTAACCCCCCGCACGGAAGGTTCCGATGAGACGCATCGCCCTGGTCACCCTCGTCGTCGACGACTACGACGAGGCGGTCCGCTTCTACACCGAGGCCCTCGGGTTCCGTCTCGCCGAGGACGCCCCGCGCCCCGACGGCTCCCGCTGGGTCGTCGTCGAGCCCGGCGCCGGCACCTCGGGGACCGGGCTGCTGCTGGCCCGGGCCAAGGGCGAGGACCAGGCGGCCCGCGTCGGCGACCAGGCCGGCGGGCGCGTCGGCTTCTTCCTGCACACCGACGACTTCGCCCGCGACCACGCCCGGATGACGGCCGCCGGCGTGACCTTCCTGGAGCAGCCGCGGCACGAGCCCTACGGCACGGTCGCCGTCTTCCAGGACCTCTACGGCAACCGCTGGGACCTCCTCCAGCCCGCTGGCTGACCCCGCGCCGCCACCCCCGAACCACCCCGCTCGACGAAAGACACACCATGAACGCTACGCGCGTAGACGCCGATGTGATCCGCCGCCTCCCGAAGGCCGTCCTGCACGACCACCTCGACGGCGGCCTGCGCCCCGCCACCGTCGTGGAGCTGGCCGCCGAGGTCGGGCACACCCTGCCCACCACCGACCCCGAGGAACTGGCCGCCTGGTACTACGACGCCGCCAACTCCGGTGACCTGGTCCGCTACATCGCCACCTTCGAGCACACCCTCGCCGTGATGCAGACCCGCGAGGGCCTGCTGCGCACCGCCGAGGAATACGTCCTCGACCTCGCCGCCGACGGCATCGTCTACGCCGAGGTGCGCTACGCCCCCGAGCTGAACACGCGGGGCGGGCTGGCCATGAGCGAGGTCGTGGAGACCGTCCAGGAGGGTCTCGCCGCCGGTATGGCCAAGGCGGCCGCCGCCGGCACGCCCGTGCGGGTCGGCACCCTGCTGTGCGGCATGCGGATGTTCGACCGGGTGGGCGAGGCCGCGGACCTGGCCGTCGCCTACCGCGACGCCGGTGTCGTCGGCTTCGACATCGCCGGCGCCGAGGACGGCTTCCCGCCCGCCGACCACCTCGCCGCCTTCGAGCACCTGCGCCGCGAGAGCGTGCCGTTCACCATCCACGCCGGCGAGGCGCATGGCCTGCCCAGCATCCACCAGGCCCTCCAGGTCTGCGGCGCGCAGCGCATCGGGCACGGCGTGCGGATCACCGAGGACATCGTCGACGGCAAGCTGGGCCGCCTCGCCTCCTGGATCCGCGACCGGCGGATCGCGCTGGAGATGTGCCCGACGTCCAACCTGCAGACCGGCTGCGCCACCTCCATAGCCGAGCACCCGATCACCGCGCTGAAGGACCTCGGCTTCCGGGTCACCCTGAACACCGACAACCGGCTGGTGTCGGGCACCACGATGACCCGCGAGATGTCCCTGCTGGTCGAGCAGGCCGGCTGGACGCTCGCGGACCTGCGCACCGTCACGGTCAACGCCCTCAAGAGCGCGTTCATCCCGTTCGACGAGCGCAAGGCCCTCATCGAGGACGTCGTCCTGCCGGGCTACGCGCTCTGAAGCAGCCCGCGGACGTAGGCGGCCTGTCCGACGTGCTGCAGATCGTCGGACAGGACGCTCACCAGGCGCACCCCGAGGGTGACCGGCGGGTCCCAGCGCTCGTCCACGATGCGCTCCAGGTCCTTGGCGGCGAGGGAGCGCAAGGCGGACAGGGTCTGCTCGTGCACGGCGTCGTAGTAGCCGGTGAGCAGGTCGGGGGAGTCGACGCGGACCTTGCCGACCTTCGCGGAGGTGTGACCGTACCCGGTGTCCCGGCGCGGCAGGCCGAGGCCGAACCGCTTCTCCCAGTCCTGGGTCAGCCACACCTGGTCGAGGTCGAAGGCGTCCGCGATGTGGTCGTCCTGGACGCGGGTGAGGTGCCACACCAGCCAGGCGATGGAATTGGCGTCGGCGGAGGGGCGGGCGTTGAGCTCGTCCGGGCCCAGCCCCTCGACCACGGCATGGACTTCTTCCCGGATGCGGCCGATGCCGTCGATGAGGATGTCCTTCGCATGCATACGACCACCATCGCGCAGCCGGAGCCGCGGCGCCCCCTGTTCGCGGATCACCGTGCGCCGGGCAGGCCGGGTAGGCGGTCGCCCGTGTGCGTCCCTCGGGATCACGCGCCGTACGTCTCCCGCAGCGCCATCAGGGCCCTGGCCGCCGGGCTGGTGGACTGGGCGGGCGGCAGCAGGGCCACCGTCTCGTAGGCGGGGCGGTCCGCGCCCTTGACCGGGAGGGCGGTCAGGGACGGGCGCTTGTGGCGGAAGTGGCGCGGCACGACGGCGATCCCGAGGTTCTCGTCGACCAGGTCCAGCAGGCTGTGCACGTCGTTGACCTCCAGCGCGACCGTGCGCCGCACCCCGTCCGCGGTGAAGGCGGCGTCGGTGGCGCGGCGCGGGCCCCAGTCGGGGTGGAAGTCGACGAAGACCTCGCCGCCGAGGTCGTCGAGCGTGACCGGGGCGCCGGTGACGGCCAGCCGGTGCGTGGGATGGCACAGCACCGTCATCGGCTCGCCGGCCAGCGCCACCGAGCGCAGCTGGTCGCTGTCGGCCTGGGTGCGGTAGGCGAACGCGCAGTCCAGGCGCCCGGCCGCGACCTCCTCGGCGAGCGCGCCCGAGCCGGTCTGCCGCAGCCGGATCTCGACGTCCGGATGCCGCCGCCGGAAGGCCGCGAGCAGCCCGGCCACGTTCACCCCGGCGATGCACTGCTCGGTGCCCAGGGCCAGCGTGCCGCGCAGTACGCCCTGGACCGCGGCGACCGCCTCGTGCGCGGCCCGTACCCCGGCCAGGATCCGCTCGGCCTCGCGCAGCAGGGCGCGCCCGGCCTCGGTGAGGGTGACCCGGCGGGTGGTGCGCACGAACAGCGGGGTCTGCAACTCCCGCTCCAGTGCGCGGATCGACGCCGACAGGCCGGACTGGGACACCATCAGCCGTTCGGCCGCCCGGGTGAAGTGCTGGTCCTCGGCGACGGCCACGAAGTGCTGGAGATGGCGCAGTTCCATGATTGAGCAGCCTAACCGCTGAATCCCATCGGATTCTTCTGTTGGACCACTGCCCCCAGGTCAGGCCAGAGTGGGTACCGGTTCCCCGCACCGGAAACCGTGCCTTACCCCTCATGGAGTCGCGTTGTACACCGCACATCCCGACCGTTACGCGGACATGCCCTACCGGCGCACCGGACGCAGCGGCCTGAAACTGCCGGCGCTGTCGCTCGGATTGTGGCACAACTTCGGCCCGGACCGCCCGGCCGAGACCCAGCGGGCCATCCTGCGCACCGCCTTCGACCTCGGTGTCACCCATTTCGACCTGGCCAACAACTACGGCCCGCCGCCCGGCGCCGCCGAGGAGGCCCTCGGCGAGGCGCTGAAGGCGGACTTCGCCGCCTACCGGGACGAGCTGGTGATCTCCACCAAGGCCGGCTACCTGATGTGGCCCGGGCCGTACGGCGAGTGGGGCTCGCGCAAGTACCTGCTGTCCTCCCTCGACCAGAGCCTGAAGCGGATGGGCCTGGACTACGTCGACGTCTTCTACTCGCACCGCCCCGACCCGGACACTCCTCTGGAGGAGACGATGGGCGCGCTGCACTCGGCGGTGCAGCAGGGCAAGGCGCTGTACGTCGGCGTCTCCAACTACTCGGCCGAGCAGACCCGTGAGGCCGCCCGCATCCTGGCCGACCTCGGCACTCCGCTGCTGATCCACCAGCCGCGGTACTCGATGCTCGACCGGCGCCCGGAGGAGAGCGGCCTGCTCGACGCCCTCGACGAGCTCCAGGTCGGCTCGATCGCCTACTCGCCGCTGGAGCAGGGCCTGCTCACCGCCCGCTACCTGGACGGCATCCCGGAGGACTCCCGGGCGGCGAGCGACAGCCCGTTCCTGCAGCGGGACGCGGTCACCGCGGACCTGGTCGCGAGCCTGCGCGAGCTGAACGAGATCGCCTCCTCCCGCGGTCAGTCGCTGGCCCAGATGGCGCTGGCGTGGGTGCTGCGCGGCGGCCGGGTCACCTCCGCGCTGGTCGGCGCGAGCAGCCCGCAGCAGCTGCGGGACAGCGTCGCGGCCACGGCCAACCTCGCCTTCGACGACGAGGAGCTGGCCCGGATCGACGCGGCGATCAAAGGCTGAACCGCGCGTCCGGGCGCCGCGCGGGCGGCTGCGGCGGCTGATCAGCGGCCGAGGCGCTCGGTGAGCCGGACGGTCACCGTGTCGCCCGCCTCCTTGCCGATGGCCCGGCGGACGTCGGCCTTGACGGGGAGCTTGTGGGTGCCGTCGCCGAGCGCCATGAAGGAGCTCTCGAAGGGGTGGCCGTCGACGGTCCCGCGCACCTTCACCAGTCCGCGGGTGCCGAAGAAGGCGACCGATTCGGGCCAGAGCAGATAGGTCCAGCCGCCCTTGCTCGGGCTCTTGCGCAGGACGGCGGTGAAGGCGGCGTCCAGCGCGGTGTGCGTGGTCATGATGTCCTCCGGCGGTCGGTGGTCCTGCGAGTGCGGACCCCCGGCCGCCGGAGAACTCATCGGTCCGCCCGGTCAGGCCCCGGCCGGCACCCGGTCCAGGAAGCCGAGAACGGCACGGATGCGGCCCTCGCCGTCCAGGGTGATCACGTCGGAGCCGGCCACCGGCGCCGAGCCGTCCGCCTCGCTCACCAGCTCCCACGAGAAGCGGGCCGTGTCGTGGTGCCCGTCCACCGCGCCGGTCAGCCGGAAGACGAACCCCGGGAACTGCTCGCGGACGCCGGCGATCAGGGCGGCGACGCCGTCGTGGCCGCGCACGAAGGCGAGCGGGTCGGTGTAGGAGCCGTCGGCGGTCCAGGCGGCGGCCACCGCCTTGGCGCGGGCCTCGGCGCCGTCGGCGTTCCAGGCCTCGAAGTAGCGGGCGACGGCGGAGTCGTAGCGGTCGGTGGTCACGGACATGGGGAATCACCCTCCACGAGGTCGTACGTCCTGGTCGGAACCCGGACCGGGGCTCGGTGCGATCCGGTGACTCCACGGTGCCCGAGCGGGCCGGTGGGGTCGATTACCCCGGAGGTAAGGAGGCCCGGCCGGACCGTCCGCTGCGTTTCGGCCAGTAAGGGCCCGGAATATGCCAGGAGACTGGCCGGAAAGTCATGGTGACAGTGTTTCAGCCGTGAACATACTCGGACACGTGCGGTAGTCCACCGCACACGAGCCGCACCGAAAGCGAGGCCCGGCGCGCGAGCGACCGACGGGGGAGTGGGACGGTGCACGACGAATTCCTGTGCCATGTCACGGCGTACGGGGTCTGCGACGGCCGGCGCATCGGCGTACCGCTCGGCACCTACCGGGCGCCCACGCTGGCGCTCGCCCTGTGGTGGCTGCGCGACCGGGCCTCCTGGATCGCCGAACGGCTGGACCCGAGCCCGCAGAGCGCCGCCTATCCGCCGAGCGCCCTGGTGCCGGTCGCCGACACCGTTCCGGACGTGCCCGCCGTGCTGCGCGCCTGGTGCGCGGACCTGGCGGGGCAGGAGCAGGTCGCCGACGCGCTGGCCGCCGGGCGGCTGATCCGGGTCGCCGCCCGCGACGACACCACCGAGTACGAACTGCTCGCCGAGTCCGTCGACGCGCTGCGCATGCAGCGGGCCGCCCCGGTGCTGGTGGCGCCGGTCGCCTGACCCGCCGTCCCCGGCCCGCGCGACGCCCTTCGTCACTCGAACGGCGGAGAAGGGGCCGAATCGGTAGAATCCTGGCATGGCGGAGCGCCCTGTCGCGTCGACCGCGCCCGAGCTCGTGCTGGAGACCGACTCGGGTACCACGGTGATGACCCCCGGCCGTGACTACCACGTCGGCCGCGACCCCCTGTGCGACATCGTCCTCGACGACGCCCGGGTCTCCTGGCACCACGCGGTGCTCCACCCGGACGCCGGACACTGGACCCTCCACGACGACCACAGCACCAACGGCACCTGGGCCGACGGGCGGCGCGTGCACGAGTGGAGCGTCGGCCCCGGCACCGTCATCCGGTTCGGCAACCCCGCCGACGGCCCCTGCGTCGTCCTGGTCGGCGCGCCCACACCCGCGCCCGCGCCCGAGCGGCCCTCCGGCGTGTCGATGCCGGCCCTCACCGGCACCTTCGCCCGGCCCACCACGGTGCGCCCGCTGCCCACCCGGACCGTCCGCATCGGCCGCGCCTCCGACAACGACCTCGTCCTCGACGACCTCGTCGTCTCCCGCCGCCACGCCGAACTGCGCCACCTGCCCGACGGCACCTACGAGATCGCCGACCTCGGCAGCCACAACGGCACGTTCCTCAACGGACGGCCCATCGAGGTCGCCACGATCGGGCAGGGCGACATCGTCGGCATCGGCCACTTCGCGTTCAGCCTCGTCGGCGACCAGCTGCAGGAGTACGTCGACACCGGCGAGGTCTCCCTCGACGTCCAGGACCTCACGGTCGCCGTCGACCGGGGCCGCAAGACGCTGCTGGACCACGTCTCCTTCCCGGTCGGCCAGAAGTGCCTGCTCGCCGTCGTCGGCCCGAGCGGCGCCGGCAAGTCCACCCTGCTCGGCGCCCTCACCGGGCAGCGCCCCGCCGACCACGGCACCGTCCTCTACGACGGCCGCGACCTCTACCGGGACTACGCCGAGCTGCGCCAGCGCATCGGACTCGTCCCGCAGGACGACATCCTGCACCCCCAGCTGACCGTCCGCGCCGCGCTCTCCTACGCCGCCGAGCTGCGCTTCCCGCAGGACACCGTGAAGGCAGAACGGCGCGCCCGCGTCGAGGAGGTCATCCGCGAACTCGGCCTCGAACAGCGCGCCGGACAGCCCGTGCACAGCCTCTCCGGCGGCCAGCGCAAACGGGTCAGCGTGGCCCTGGAGCTGCTCACCAAGCCGTCGCTGCTCTTCCTCGACGAGCCGACCTCCGGACTCGACCCCGGCATGGACCGCTCGGTGATGCACATGCTGCGCGGCCTCGCCGACGACGGCCGCACCGTCATCGTCGTCACCCACAGCGTCCTCAGCCTCGACGTGTGCGACCGGCTGCTCGTCCTCGCCCCCGGCGGACGCGTCGCCTACTACGGGCCGCCCGACGAGGCACTGCCCTTCTTCGGCTTCGACCAGTGGCCCGAGGCCTTCGAGGCCTTCGAACGCGACCAGGACCGCGACTGGGCCGGCCAGTACCGCACCTCGCCGCAGCGCCGCCGCTACGCCGACGCCGGAGCGCAGCCGCGCGTGCCCCGCGAGGGCCCGGTGATCATGGAGCCGCCGTCCCCGCCGCGCAGCTGGAGCGCCCAGCTCGGCACCCTGATCCGCCGCTACACCGCCGCGCTCGCCGCCGACCGCACCTTCCTCGCCATCATGATCGCGCTGCCGTTCGTGATGGGCGCCATGGCCCGCGCGCTCGCAGGCAGCCACCTCACCCGCGACTCCGCGATGAACGCGCTGCTCATCCTGTGCGTCGGCGGCGTCCTGACCGGCGCGGCCAACGCCGTGCGCGAACTGGTCAAGGAACGGGTGATCTACCAGCGGGAGAGAGCCGTCGGCCTGTCCAGATCGGCGTACCTGATGTCCAAGGTCGTCGTCCTCGGCACGATCACGATCCTCCAGGCGGTCGTGCTGACCCTGGTCGCGCTGGCCGGCGTCGACCTGAACGCGCCCGGCGGCAAGGGCGTGCTGATGCCGCCGCTGGTGGAGATCACGGTGGCGGTCGCGCTGCTGGCGTTCACCGCGATGATGCTCGGCCTGCTGGTGTCCGCCCTGGTGCGCAAGGAAGAGGTCACCATGCCGCTGCTGGTGCTCCTCGCCATCGTCCAGGTGGTCTTCTGCGGGGCCCTGCTCAAACTCCACGGCGTGCCCGGACTGGAACAGCTGGCCTGGCTGGTTCCCTCGCGCTGGGCGCTCGGCGCGATGGCCGGCACCGTCGGGCTCGCGCGGATCGTGCCCGGCACCCTGACCTCCGACCCGCTGTTCAGGCATTCGGCCGGGGTGTGGCTGCTCGACATCGGGATGCTGCTCGTGCTGTCCGCGCTGTTCGGCTGGGTGGTGGCCCGGCTGCTGCGCCGCCACGAACCCGTCGTGATGCGGAAGTAGGGCCGCGATGAGCACGCCGGCACCCGGCTTCGCGCCCACCCACGTCGTCCCCCGGGCCGGCCTGCCCGCCTGGGAGGAGCCCGACCCGGCCCGCCCCACGGTCGCCCTCGACCCGCTGCTGCCCGTGCGGCTGGTGGAGCGGCGCGGCGACTGGGGCCACGTCGTGTGCGCCAACGGCTGGTCCGCCTGGGTCGACGGCCGTCTCCTCGTCGCCGTGCCCCAGGACCCGCCGCGCTCCGGCGGACCCCTCGCCGCGACGGCCGACCCGCGTCCGCTGCTCTCCGGCGCGGAAGCGGCCCTCGCCCGCTACCGCAGCGCCGTCGAGGACCTCGCGGCCGGCGCCCTGGACGGCGAGACCTTCCGCCGGCGCACCCACGGCACCCGTATCGGTGTCGTCGTCGACGGGGAGGACGTGTGGCTGTTCGACGCCGCGCACGAACGGTGGGTGTATGCGGACGGGACCCGGCTGACCCCCTACGCGGCCGACGGCGCCCCCCGCGCGGACGCCCGCCCGGCCGGCGGCGCACCCCGCGCGGACGCCCGTCCGGCCGGCCGTGCCGCCGGTGACGCGCCCGGCGCCGACCCGCCGGACACCCACGCCGCCACCCGCGTGGTGAGACCCGATGAGCCGTGACACCAGCCTGTTCTCCGGCCGCCCCTCCGACCTCATCGGCCGCCAGGTCGCCGGCTACCGCATCGAGGACGAGATCGGACGCGGCGGCATGGCCGTCGTCTACCGCGCCCACGACCTGCGTCTGGACCGCACGGTCGCGCTCAAGCTCCTCGCGCCGGAACTCGCCCGCAACGACACCTTCCGGGGGCGTTTCGTGCACGAGTCACGGGTGGCCGCCGCCATCGACCACCCGCACATCGTGCCCGTCTTCGAGGCCGGCGAGACCGACGGCATCCTCTACATCGCCATGCGCTACGTCGCCGGCAGCGACCTGCGCCACCTGCTGGACCGGCGCGGCCCGCTGCCGCTCGGCACCGCCGTGCGCATCGCCGCGCAGGTCGCCTCCGCGCTCGACGCCGCCCACGAGCACGGCCTGGTCCACCGGGACGTCAAGCCCGGCAACATCCTCGTCTCCCGCGGCACCGACAGCGACCACCCCGAGCACGTGTACCTCACCGACTTCGGCCTGACGAAGAAGTCGCTGTCCCTGACCGGCTTCACCACCGTCGGCCAGTTCGTCGGCACCCTCGACTACGTCGCCCCCGAGCAGATCTCCGGCCGCCCCGTCGACGGCCGCTGCGACGTCTACGGCTTCGCCTGCGTCGTCTACGAGTCCCTCGCCGGCCGTCCGCCGTTCCGCCGCGAGGACGACATGGCCCTGCTGTGGGCCCACCAGTACGACGACCCGCCCCCGCTCACCGAGGCCCGCCCCGACCTGGACCCGGCCGTCGACGCGGTGTTCGCCCGCGCCCTCGCCAAGAGCCCCGAGGAACGTCACCCGACCTGCCTCGTCTTCGTCGCCGACCTGCGCGCAGCGGCGGCGGGCGGCCCGGCCGGCGGCCACCCGCCGACGAAGGTGGACCTCGGCGCCGTACCCCGCGCGGCGCAGCAACCGAAGGCACCACCGGGCTGGGCACGGCCGGTGTTCGAACCCGGCCCCTAGGGGGGGCTAGACCGACGCCGGATCCGACGGGGCCGGGGCGCGGGGGCCCCTGCGGCCCACCCGCACCGCCGCCAGGGAGCCGAGGAAGCCGGCCACCAGGCCCCACAGCAGCGCCCAGCCCATCGCCGACCAGATGTCCGGCCGCAGGAACAGCTGTCCGGACAGCCCGCCCCCCAGGTCGCCGACGCCCAGCAGGGACAGGCCGTAGTGCGCGGAGATCCGCCCGACCAGACAGATCATCAGCACGGTCAGGGCGAGCGCGATCGCCAGGTGCACCGCGTGCTGCCACGGCCGGACCCGGGCCGGCGAGCGCACGGCCATCACGAACGCCGCCCCGAGCAGCAGCACCGCCACCACGACCACCAGCCACCACACCCTGCTGTCGTGCTCGGCGAGCGTGCGCAGGTTCAGCGTGGAGACGTCCGGGGTGCGCAGCACCTCGTCCAGCACATGCGGCATCGGCAGCCCGAACGGCCCGTCGACCCGGCCGTGCCAGGTCGCACCGAGACCCAGGGTGAACGCCAGCCAGACCACGTTCGGCAGCCCCAGCAAGATCACCGCGAACGTCTCCGCCGCGTGGCCGCGGGTCGCCGCGACGACCAGGCCGGCCACCGCGCCCAGGGCGACCGACGCGAGCAGCAGCGCCACCATCGCGTACGCCGCCGGGCGCACCGAGTCCGCGAACCGCACCGCGCGCGGCGGCAGCGGCGCCCCGCGGGCGACCAGCAGCGCCAGCGCCAGCACCCCGGCCAGCCACAGCAGACCGAACAGCACCGTCAGCGGCACGTCCGTGGTGAAGCCCACCTCGGGCCGGATGCCGAAGATCTCGCCGAGATCGCTCAAGGTCTCGTTGCCGATCGGGATCGCGAACGTGTGGCGGGCGGCGAAGGCCAGGCCGAGCAGGGCCGGCAGCCACAGCAGCGCGATCCGCCCGGCCCACCCCGCCAGCTCGGCACCCCCCGTCACGGCCCGGTGCCGCAGCGGCCGCAGGAAACCCCACGCCACCACCAGCGCGCCGACCAGCGTCACCGACAGCGGCATCACCGTCACCCCGGCGCCCGTGTCGGCGAGCGACCCGGCGCTGCCGGTCACCTCGACCGAACCGCCGACGGCCGTGACGAGGGTCGCGGCCACCACACGCCAGAAGCCGCCGTCCGGCAGATCCGCCGCGCCCGCCGCCCACAGCCCGAGCGCCGCCGTCACCCCCATCACGACGAGTCCGGCCACGACCGTGACCAGGGCCTGACCCCAGCCGTGCCGGGCCACCACCGGGGCGGACGTGGTTCGCTGGCTCACATCGCCACGCTAAGCAGGCCCCGGCCCGCCCGCGCGCCGGGAGAGCCGTCCGCGTCGGCCCGCCCCGTTCTCCCTGGTCGCCGTGGAGCGCCTCGCGTGCGCTCGCGAGCCGGGCCCCGGCGTGTCCACAATGAGGTTGGTGTGGATTGTGGTGGCCGACGGGACTGAGAGGCCGCGCAGAACCCACGCGGGAAGAGGAGCTCGTGAGCGTCCAACCCCCCTCCTCGGGCCGCCCGACCGGACCGCCGTCCGGTCCCCTCTCCGGCGGCGGCTCCGCCCAGCCGCCCTCCGGACCGCCCGCGCAGCCGTCCGGTGGCGGGCCCCAGGCCCCCGAGCCACGCCGCCCCTGGTGGAAATCCGTGCCCCGGGTCGCCGCGCTCGCCGCGGTGATCGTGGCCGCGGTGGTCGTCGCCGTCGTCCTCAGCCGCCCCGGCGGCGGCTCGGGCAACAGCGCCGGCAGCGACCGCAGCGGTGGCGAGGTGTTCCTGCAGCCCGCCGCCGCGACCGGGCCCGACCCGTTCACGCCGTCCACCGCCGTCGACAGCTCCGCCCCGCCCGCCTCCCCCTCCCCGGCCACCGAGTCGGCGCCCGCGAACGCGGTCCGCGCCGTCGACGGCGCGGCGCCCGGCCTGTACGGCGGAACCCGCAAGGTGTCCAGCTGCGACGTCGAACGGCAGATCCGCTATCTGCAGGCGGACCCGGAGAAGAACCGCGCCTTCGCCGCCGTGGCGGGCGTACGCGCCGACCAGGTGCCCTCCTACCTGCGCTCCCTCACCCCCGTGCAGCTGCGCATGGACACCCGGGTCACCAACCACGGCTACCGCGACGGCGCCGCCACCAGCTACCAGGCCGTCCTCCAGGCGGGCACGGCCGTCCTGGTCGACGCCCACGGCATGCCCGGCGTGCGCTGCGCCTGCGGCAACCCGCTCACCCCGCCGGTCGCCCAGCAGGGCAGCGTCCGCCGCGTCGGCGACGCCTGGCCGTCGTACCGCTCGTCGAACGTCGTCGCGGTCGAGCCGAGCACGCGGATCGTGGAGGTCTTCGTGCTGTACGACCCCGACCACCGCGCCTGGGTCGCCCGGGACCGCGGGGACACCGGAGCGCACGACAAGAACACGCACCCGCCGGCGTCCCCCACCCCCTCGGCAAGTGTGTCGGCCCCCACGAGCACGCCGCCGTCCTCCGGCTCCTCGACTCCGGGCCCGACACCGCCCTCCTCGCCGTCGACCCCCTCCTCGCCGCCGACGAGCGAGCCGCCGACCAGCGTGCAGCCCCCGTCGAGCGCGCCGCCTCCCTCCAGCGCGCCACCCCCGTCGAGCGTGCAGCCCCCGGCCAGCGCGCCCTCCCCGCTCAGCGTCCCGCCGCCGAGCAGCGCGCCGCCCGCGAGCTGATGCGCGCTGTGACCGACACCGCTCGGCGAGGCGACCGGCACGGGGAGTGCCCGGCGAGTCTCGGGGTAGGGGCACAGATGCATCAGACGTCCGGCCAGTCCGGCTTCCTAGAGAGACACGCATGACCGAGCACCTGGGCGAGGAAGTGATAACAACGGGTTTCGACGTGCCCGTGGAGCCCCTGAGACGGGCCACCCACTACACCGGGGAACCCGGCAGCATCGCCGAAGCACGCGGCTTCACCGCGCAGTTCGTCGAGCAGCTGCGCGTCGAGTGGTGCGCGCGGATCGGCGAGCGCGCCGAGGAGGCGCTGCTGCTCGTCGCCAGCGAGCTGGTCACCAACGCCGAACGGCACAGCAACGGGCCGTACATCCTGGAGCTGGAGGGCACCGACACCGCCGTCACGGTGTCCGTCTACGACAGCAGCGTCGCCCTCCCGATGCGCTTTCCGCGCGACCCGGAGCGGGTCGGCCGGCACGGGCTGGAGATCGTCCACGCCCTGGCGGCGGAGGTGACCGCGGAGCGGGTGCCCGTCGGCAAGCGGGTCCGCGCGCTCGTCCCTCTGCACACGGACTGAGCGGGCGGCACACCCTCCCGGCAGGTCGTCCTCCCGGGGCAGGTGCACCGCCCGCCGTCGTTCTTTCTCAGGCGCAGCCCAGCTCGCCCAGCATGCCCTGGCGCAGCCGCGTGATGATCCGCTTGATCAGCCGCGAGACGTGCATCTGGGAGCAGCCGAGCCGCTCACCGATCTCCGCCTGCGTGGCCTCCTCCACGAACCGCATGTGCAGGATCTGCCGGTCGCGCTCGTCCAGCTCGGCCATCAGCGGGGCCAGCGACTGGAAGTCCTCCACCAGCCGCAGCCCCTCTTCCTCGACGCCGATGAAGTCGGCGAGGACGGCCTCGCCGTGCTCCGGTCCGTCGCCGGTGAGCGCGGCGTCCAGCGAGGAGGAGTTGTACCCGTTCGCGGCGATCTGCGCCTCGACGACCTCCTTCTCGGAGATGTTCATCAGCGTCGCCAGCTCCGCGACCGTCGGCTCCCGGTCCAGCCGGCTCGCCAGCTCGTCGCGGGCCTTGGCCAGCTCCACCCGCAGCTCCTGCAGCCGCCGCGGCACGTGCACCGCCCACGTCGTGTCGCGGAAGAACCGCTTGATCTCACCGACGATGTACGGCAGCGCGAAGGAGGTGAACTCCACCTCGCGCGAGAGTTCGAACCGGTCGATGGCCTTGATGAGGCCGATCATGCCGGTCTGGACGATGTCCTCCATGTCGTCCCCGCGGCCGCGGAACCGGCCGGCGGCGAAGCGGACCAGGGACATGTTCATCTCGATGAGGGTGTTGCGGGCGTACTGGTACTCGTGCGTGCCCTCCTCGAGTTCCGCCAGACGCCGGAAGAACTGACGGGACAGTGCCCGTGCGTCCCGCGGGGCGATCGTCCGCGGGTCCTCGACTCCCGGCAGCGGACCCTCGCCCGTGCCGGTCCCGGCGGCCTTCGCGTCGACCTGTGCCTCAGACCCGATCACGGCGGTGGACATCGGCTTTCCCTCCCACGGAAGTAACAGTGCGGCTTTGGCGCTGCCCCTCCGCCTACCCGGAGTCGAGCGGGACATGCCACCCGGTTCGCGAGAGTGCCGGAAATCCTTTCCCACCGCCGGACGCACGACACTTCACCCAGGGCGGAACGCCGAGGCCTTCCGCCCGCCAACACGGCTTCTAGGCTGGGTGGGTGAGCACTCAGACGCCGAACCAGCCCGGCACCCGGACCGCCGACGAAGCCCGAGTCATCCCGTTGCGCCCCGCGGCCGCCCGCCCGCCGCAACGCCCCGCCGTCAAGGAGCCCCTGTGGCGCGACCTGGTCGGTGACGTCCTGCGCCGCGAACGCCAGGCGCAGGAGCGCACCCTCAAGGACGTCGCCGAGGCCGCCCGGATCTCCATGCCGTATCTGTCGGAGGTGGAGCGCGGCCGCAAGGAGGCCTCCTCGGAGGTCCTCGCGGCCGCCGCCCAGGCGCTCGGCCTGAGCCTCGCCGACCTGCTGGGGCGCGCCCAGGGCGAGCTGATCCGGCTCACCTCCCGGACCGCACCCCGGGGCCGCACGACGACGTCCACCGCGGCGCCGTACAACGGCCTGTGCCTGGCCGCCTGAGGGCGCGGCGGCTCACGGGATCCGGACCTGGCGCTTGCCGAGCACCTCGTCGGCCAGCCCGTACTCCACCGCCTCCCGCGCGGTGAACACCTTGTCCCGGTCCATGTCCGCGCGCAGCGTGGCGACGTCGTGGTGCGTGTGCCGGGACAACACCTCCTCCACCTGGGCGCGGATGCGGACCATCTCCTTGGCCTGCAGGGCGAGATCGGACACCGTGCCCTGCCGGCCGCCGGAGGCGGGCTGGCCGAGCAGCACCCGCGCGTGCTCCAGCACGAACCGCCTTCCCGGGTCCCCGCCGGCCAGCAGCACGGCCGCGGTGGAGGCGGCCTGGCCCACACAGAAGGTGGAGATGGGCGCCTGCACGAACGTCATCGTGTCGTAGATCGCCATCAGCGAAGTGAACGATCCGCCGGGGGAGTTGAGGTAGATCGCGATCTCGTGCTCCGGGGCCGCCGACTCCAGGTGGAGCAGCTGGGCGATGACGACGTTGGCGACGCCGTCGTCGATCTCGGTGCCGAGGAAGATGATCCGCTCGTTCAGCAGCCGGCTGAACACGTCGAAGGACCGCTCGCCCTGCGGGGTGCGCTCGATGACGTTCGGAATCGTGTAGGTGCCCATGCTCACAGTCCCATCCGTCGCCGGGTGGTGGCCGGGCGGACGTCCGCGAAGGACTCCACGACCCGGTCCACCATGCCGTACTCCCTGGCCTCCTCGGCCGTGAACCAGCGGTCGCGGTCGCCGTCCCGGGAGATGGTCTCCGGGCTCTGACCGGTGTGCTCGGCGGTGATCCGCTCGATGGTCCGCTTGGTGAACTCCAGGTTCTCCGCCTGGATCTCGATGTCCGCGGTGGTGCCGCCGATGCCCGCGGACGGCTGGTGCATCATGATCCGCGCGTTCGGCAGCGCGTACCGCTTGCCGGGCGCCCCCACGCTCAGCAGGAACTGGCCCATGCTCGCCGCGAAGCCCATGGCCAGCGTGGAGACGTCGTTGGGGATCAGCCGCATGGTGTCGTAGATGGCGAGGCCCGCGTGCACCGAGCCGCCGGGGGAGTTGATGAACAGGCCGATGTCGGTGCGGGGGTCCTCCGCGGACAGGATCAGCAGCTGCGCGCAGACCCGGTTGGCGGAGACCTCGTCGACCTGGGTGCCCAGCAGCACGATCCGTTGCCCGAGCAGCTGGGCGGCGAGGTGGTCGTCGAACCGGGTCGGCGGGGTGTCGCCCTCCTCGGCGCGGGGGGCGAGGGCGGTGAGTGGAGTCATGGGATCTCCCGTCGCGTGGTGATGGCCGTCGGCTTCACTCTCGTCGCGGGACGGCCCGCGCAGGCCATTTGTCTGCCCGTGGCAGATTCGCCCCGGGCAGAGCACGCGGAGAGGGGTGGCGTACGGGGAGAGCGGCCGGGCGCGCGGAGACGGGCGGGGCACGCGGTGGCGGCGGGCGTGGAGGCCGTACGGGGGAAGGTGACGCGTGGCCGATGAGTTTCGCCGTTCCGGCCGGTCGACACTGATGACCGCGTTCCGCGCCGCTTTTTCGCCCCAGGAGGTGTCGCATGACCACCGACGGATTCACCACGTGTCTCTGGTTCGACGGCCAGGCCGAGGAGGCCGCCCACTACTACGTGTCGATCTTCAAGAACTCCAGCATCGGCCGGATCGGCCGCTACACCGAGGCCGGGCCGGGCCCCGCCGGCTCGGTGATCGCCGTCGACTTCACGGCCAACGGCCAGAAGTTCGTCGCCCTCAACGGCGGACCGCAGTTCACCTTCAGCGAGGCGATCTCCTTCCAGATCTTCTGCGACAGCCAGGAGGAGGTCGACCACTACTGGACCAAGCTCACCGACAACGGCGGCGAGCCGGGGCCCTGCGGCTGGCTGAAGGACAAGTACGGGGTGTCCTGGCAGGTCATCCCGAACGGGCTGATCGACATGATCAGCGACCCGGACCAGGAGAAGGCGGCCCGCACGATGAAGGCCATGATGGCCATGGGCAAGCTCGACAAGGCCGCACTGGAGAAGGCCTACGCCGGCCAGGAGTGAGGCGGCGGGGGCGCCGCTCGCCGAGCCGCCGCCCCCCGCCGCCCCGGCTCACACCCGGTCGGCGGCGATCAGCAGGTACTGGAAGCTGCCGTTGCGGTAGGCGTCGAGGAACGTGTCCTCGATGCCCGTCACCAGGTGCTCCGCCTGCCGGCGCAGCTCCCAGTACGGGATCGTGGCCTGCGTCAGGTCCTCGACGTGCACCGGTACCAGCCGGTTGCGGGCCATCGCCCGGAAGTACTCCGACCTCGGATGGATGTCGCAGATGTAGTGGGCGTTGATCAGGGACACCTCGCGGGAGGCCTGCCCGTAGGTGTCGTTGTAGCAGCCGGTGATGACCACGTACCGGCCGCCGCGGCGCAGCAGCCGCGCGTGCTCGGCGAACAGCAGGTCCAGCTCGACGTACATCGTCGACTCGTTGTTCCAGGACGCCGCGTACGCCCCCGTCGGCAGCCCCGTGTCGAGCATGTTGCGGTGGTGGTAGCGCACCTTGCCGTCGATGCCCCGCTTGCGGGCCTGCGCGTTGGCGAACTCGGCCTGCTTGGCGGAGATCGTCACCCCGTCGGCGTGGCAGCCGTGGCGCAGGTGCGCGGTGACACTGCCGCCGCCGCGCCCGCAGCCGGCGTCGAAGACCCGGTCGGCGGGGGTGAGCGGACCCAGGTGGGAGGCGAGGAGCTCGGCCTGGGCGTGTTCCAGGCGGTGCAGTTCCGCGGTGATCCGTTCCTGGCGCAGGTCCGGGTCGCTCTCGTCGAGCACCGAGAAGTCGGCCGCGCCGATGCCGTAGTGGTGGTGGTAGAGGTCGTCGATCCGTCCGAGTTCGAGGTTGACCGGATTCTCCTCGGCGTTCCAGTACTCCGCCACGCGGTTCTGGTACGTCGACTGGGTCGGCACCGAGGCGGTGCCGGTGTCGGATGCGGTGGCCAACGATGACTCCTAGTGGTGCGTCTGACACGGGGTCAGCGAGCGGGCGTTACCAGTAGTTCGGCAGGGAGTAGCGGTGGGTGTTGGTGGCGTGCCAGGCGTGGTTGCCGGCGACCCAGTCGTCCAGGCCCTGGGCGTAGCGCTCCACGAGCGGGCTGAGGGCCGACAGCACGGCGGACTCCTCCTCGAACGCCGTCATGATCTCGTTGTGGATCTCCACGGCCCGCAGATAGGCGTTCTTCAGCCCGCACCGCTCGTTCGCGGCGATCACCTGCGGCAGGTTGAGATGGGTGGGGTCGGCGGCCAGCTCCTTGGTGAAGGAGTACAGGTCGTTGACGAGGGTGGTGGCGTTGCAGGCCAGCGCGGTGACCCGCTGCACCTCGGGGCGGGCGTAGAGCTGCTCGGGCAGTTCGTAGCCGTCCACCGCGTCGACGATCGACAGACACGGACGGAAGTTGTTGAACTGCCGCATCACCAGGTACTCCCACACGCGCGGGCGGTGCCGGGTGTGCGCCCAGGACGCCTCCGCCAGGTAGCCCAGGTGCAGCCGGGCGATGTCGTGCACGAACCGGTCGGTCTGGCTGGGGGTGGCGAAGGCGGCGAAGTCCTTCATCGCCTCGTGGTAGGAGCGCAGCGGTCCGTCGGCCTCCATGCCCCGCAGCCACTGCGCCTGGGTCGTGGGGGTGCCGTGGAAGGGGTCGAGTGCCGACTGGGCGAGGACCAGCCGGCCGCCGAGGCGGCCGCGGGAGGCGCCCCGGCCCTCGTCCTCCTCGCAGTAGCACGAGTCGACGAGGTTCTCGGCCAGCAGCAGCTTCCCGGCGACGGTGAGGCGCTCCAGGTCGGCGGCGCGCGGATGCTGCAGGACCACCGCGCGGCCGAACTGGAACCCGGCGAAGTCCCCGTTCCAGGCGGGCGGGAACAGCTCCAGGCGGCGCGCCCACTCCTCGAGCCGGCGGTCCACCTCGGCCACCTTCGCCGGGTCGGCGGGGGCGACGGGCCGGTGTTTCAGGCCGGGGATCGGCCCGCCGCGCCGGGCGCGCACGGAGCGGGCGAGGCTGGGCGGCCCCGGCGGGACGAAGGAGGTGGCCTCGGCGTCCGTGTCCTCGGCGTCGGGGGGTGTGCTCATCGGGTCCTCCGCGCGGTCAGTCGGCCGTCCGGCCGATCTGGACGTTCTCCAGGATTCCGGCCGCGTCCGGGACGAGGATGGCCATCGAGTAGTAGGCGGTGACGAGGTAGCTGATGATCGCGGCGGTGTCGATGCCCATGAACCGCACGTTCAGGCCGGGCTGGTACTCCTCCGGGATGCCCGTCTGGTAGAGGCCGACCACGCCTTGATCCTTCTCGCCGGTGCGCAGCGCGATGATGCTGCTGGTGTGGTGCTCGGTGACCGGGATCTTGTTGCAGGGGAAGATGGGCACCCCGCGCCAGGCCGGGATCTCGTGTCCGTCCACGTTCGCCGTGCCCGGCACCAGGCCCCGCCGGTTGCACTGGCGGAAGAACGCGGCGATCGCCTTGGGGTGGGCGAGGAAGAGCTTGGTCTTGCGCCGCATCGACAGCAGCTCGTCCATGTCGTCGGGGGTCGGCGGGCCGGTGAAGGTGCTCACGCGCTGGCTGTAGTCGATGTTGTGCAGCAGGCCGAACTCCCGGTTGTTGACCAGTTCCCACTCCTGCCGCTCGCGGATCTCCTCCACGGTGAGCCGCAGCTGCTGCTCGGTCTGGTCCATCGGGTCGTTGTAGAGGTCGGCGACCCGGGTGTGCACCCGCAGCACGGTTTGCGTGAGCGACAACTCGTACTCGCGCGGGGAGAGTTCGTAGTCGACGAAGCCGGCCGACAGGGTCGGCTCACCGGTGTGGCCGGCCTGCACCGGCACGTCGGCCTCGCCCTTGCGGTTCATCGGCCGGCTCTGCCGCTCGGCGTAGGCGGCCAGATGGGCCGCGAGCGAGGGCGCCCGCCGCTGGAACTCGGTGAGCACGTCCCAGGGCAGCGCGAGCACGGTCCCGGAGGTCTCCGCCCGCACCGAGGTCAGCCACAGCGGGTCGGCCCGCCCGACGGCCTCGTCGCCTAGCCCGTCGCCGTCGGTGACGACCCCGACGACCTCCTCCTCGCCGTACTTGCCGGGCACGAACCGGGTGAAGCGGCCGTGTGCGATCAGGTAGGCCTCGGTGACCGGCTGGCCGGCCTCGAACAGCACCTGCCCGGCCCGCACCTCGCGCACCTGGAAGCGGGAGGCGATCTGCGTCAGCACGTCGAGGTCGGCGTAGCCGCGCAGCACGGGCAGTTCGGTGAGGGTGGCGGGGACGACCCGGACGTCGTCGGCGCCGTTCTGCTCGAACCGCACCCGGCCCCGGCCGGTGCGCAGCTGGAGCCGCCGGTTGACCCGGTAGGCGCCGCCCTTGACGTCGACCCAGGGCAACCTCCGCAGCAGCCACCGGGAGCTGATGGCCTGCATCTGGGGTGGGGTCTTGGTGGTGGTGGTGAGCTGCCGTGCGGCCTCGGTGCCGAGGGACGTGAGCTGTCCGTCGGCCCGGGGCTCGGCGACGGGTTCGTCGGTGGCGGGACCGGTGGTGCTTTCCGGTGCGGACACTTTCCCCTCCCGGGAGGTGAACTGCGGTGTGCCGGCCGGTCGGCGGCGGCCGGCGGGCCTGCGCGGATCCAGCCAACCGGTGCGGCGGGCGCACCGGTACGGCGTGCGGGGGGCGGTTTGCGTCCGGAGAGGCGCAAACATCGGGTCGAGGCCTAGGGCGCACGCAGCGCGCCGCCGCACGCCGGAGGGCGGCGCTCCGGATAAGGGGTGCGCCTGTGCGACGGCACCCGGAAGAGATCGTTCGCCAGTACGGCGACGCCGAACGAAATCGTCCACCTGCACGGCCCACCGGTGCCGCCCACCTGTACGGCCCCGAGGAACGGCTCGCTCGCGCAGGGCGGCGGCGGTACGCCGCTCGGACGGATCCCGGCGAGGGAAGGCACCCGCCCGCTCCCGTGCCCGCAGCCGCACGTTCGGCGCGCGGGGGAGCGCGGGGGTGGCTAGCGTGAGGAACCGTGACGAACCCCACCGGACCGGAAGAGGGCCGCGATCATGGCCGTATCACCTGAGGGAACCCCCTGCTGGGCCGACGCGATGTTCGGCGACGTGGAGGCAGCCAAGAGCTTCTACGGCGACGTCCTCGGCTGGACCTTCGGCGAAGCGTCGTCGGAGTACGGCAACTACACCCAGGCCTACGTGGACGGCAAGGCGGTCGCCGCGGTCGTGCCGCCCATGCCGGGGCAGGAGGGACAGTCCGCGTGGTGCCTCTACCTCGCCTCCCCGGACGCCGCCGCGACCGCCGCGAAGGTGCGCGAGAACGGCGGCGAGGTGCTGATGGAGCCGATGCAGGTCGGCGAGTTCGGCACCATGGTCCTCGCCCGCGAGCCCAGCGGGGCCGTGTTCGGCGTGTGGCAGGGCGGCACCCATGAGGGATTCGAGGCGTCGCCGCAGCAGCCCGGCGCGTACTGCTGGGCGGAGGTGTTCACCCGCGAGCCGGAGAAGACCGACGCGTTCCTCAGCGCCGTCTTCCCCTACCGGGTCAAGGAGCTCAAGGACGACGCGGTCGACTACCGCATGTTCGACGTCGGCGAGGACACCGTCCTCGGCCGGATGAAGATGGGCGACGAGTTCCCGCCGGAGGTGCCCTCGTACGTCAACGTCTACTTCAACGTGGCCAACTGCGACGAGGCCGTCGAGAAGGCCACCAAGCGCGGCGGCGTACTGCGCTTCGGCCCCATGGACAGCCCCTTCGGGCGGTTCGCCGCGCTCAGCGACCCGCAGGGCGCGAACTTCTCGGTGATCGACATCAGCACCACCACGGGCGAGATGCCGCAGACCGGGGACGTCTCCTAGACCTGCCGACCTGCCGACCTGCCGACCTGCCGACCTGCCGACCCCGCCGTCCGCCCCCCCGCCCGGCGTGCGTGCCCCGGGATCCGGCCGGGCGGGGGGCGAGGACGGGCGCATGGCATGATCGGGCGCATGCGTGAACGTGTGGTGGCGGCCTGCGACGGGGCGTCGAAAGGGAACCCCGGACCGGCGGCCTGGGCCTGGGTGGTGGCCGACGACGCGGAGGCTCCGGCCCGCTGGGAGGCCGGCCCGCTCGGCCGGGCGACCAACAACGTGGCCGAGCTGACCGCCCTGGAGCGGCTGCTGGCGGCCACCGACCCCGGTGTGCCGCTGGAGGTCCGCATGGACTCCCAGTACGCGATGAAGGCGGTCACCACCTGGCTGCCCGGCTGGAAGCGCAACGGCTGGAAGACCGCGGCGGGCAAGCCCGTCGCCAACCAGGAACTGGTCGTGCGCATCGACGAACTGCTGACCGGCCGCGAGGTGGAGTTCCGCTACGTGCCGGCCCACCAGGTCGACGGCGACCCGCTCAACGACTTCGCCGACCGGGCCGCCAGCCAGGCGGCGAGCGTCCAGCAGGCCGCGGGCAGCGACCTCGGCTCGCCCGAGCCGCCGGCCGCGCCCGACACCCCGTCCGCCGGCGGGCCGCGCCGCCGCACCGGCGGCGGGAAGCCCGCGCGGGCCGGCAAGAGCACCTCGTCGTCGCGCACGATCAAGGCGAAGTTCCCCGGCCGCTGCGTGTGCGGCCGCTCCTACGCGGCCGGCGAGCAGATCGCCAAGAACGCCCAGGGCTGGGGCCACCCGGAGTGCCGCACCGCGGCGGCCGGCTGACCGACCGGTCCCACCGGTCCCACCGGTCCCACCGGCCCGACCGTTCCGGTCAGTCCGTGTCGAAGGCGTAGTGGGCCGTGTGGTCGAGCAGCGCCGCGGGGGTCGTGTCGTTCCACGGCTTCATCGGCTCGTCGCGGTCCACCACGTCCGGCGTCCCGCCCGCCGGCAGGTAACCGGCGTCCGGGTGCCGGCGCTGCCACTCGGCCCACAGCTTGTCGACGAAGGCGTGGTGCAGCCAGAACACCGGATCGTTGGGGGAGACCCCGGTGGCCATGTGGCCGCCGACCCACACATGCACCCGGTTGTGCAGGTTCACCCCGCGCCAGCCCTCCAGATGGTTGCGGAAACCGTCCGACCCGCTGTTCCACGGCGCCCGGTCGTACACCGGCATCGCCAGCACCGACTCCACCTCCGCCCGCGTCGGCAGCTCGCGCGTGCCCGCCCCGAGGGCGCGCCGCAGAAAGGCGCGGCTGTCCACCCGGACGGTGATCGGCCAGTTCCCGCCCGCCGCGGCGAACGGCCCGTCCGTCACCCGGCCGTCCAGGCTGCGGCCGGTGCCGCCGAGGAAGTCCGGCGCCCACAGCGCCGCCCGGGGCGTGCGGTCGGTCGTCCAGTCCCAGTACGGCAGCGCCACGCCCGCGTCCACCGACTGCAGCGCCCGCTCGAACTCCAGCAGGAATCTGCGGTGCCAGGGCAGGAAGGACGGCGAACGGTGGCCGGTGCGCTCGCCGTTGTCGGTGTCGGCGACGATGAACGCGTTGTGCGTGGTCACGAACGCGTCGTAACGGCCGCTGCGCTTCAGCTCCAGCACGGCGGCGACGAACCGCCGTTTCTCCTCGGCGGTCAGGGTGGCCTGGTTCTTGCGGACGGTCATCGGTTCAGGGCTCCGGGGTGGTCGGGTGCGGAGGGTGGGGCGGCGGGGTCGACAGGGCCGGCGGGGCCGACGGGTTCAGCCGGCTCGGCCGGTTCGGCGGGTCGGGCTTTTTCGGCCGGCCGCCGGGCGGGTGGGCCGGTCCGGTCAGCCGGCCGGGAAGGGGAGCAGCCGGGCGCCCTGCAGTTCGTCCACGGCGGCGCGGGCCGCGTCGCGCGGGGTCGGCACCGGGGCGTAGTGGCCGACGACGCTGATCCAGCTGCCGTCGGCGTTGCGCATCACGTGCAGTTCCACCCCGTCGACGAAGACGGCGTAGCCGCCGCCGTGGTGGTGCCCGGACCCGGCGGCGGGCCCGCCCTGTATCCGGCGGCCCCGGTACACCTCGTCGAACGGCTCCGGCGAGCCGTGCGGACGGTCGCCGTGCGCAGCGCCGTCCGGATGCGGCCGGCCGGCGGCGGTGGCGGACGGGGCGGCGACGGCCGTGGCGGTCGTGGCGGTCGCGGCGAGGGCGGCGGCGCCGCCGAGCGCACGACGACGGCTGAGTTCCGGCATGCGGACCTCCGGGAATGCGGTGATCGAAAAGGACTCCGCATGCCTATCGGGCCGCCGGGCGCACGCACGAACAGTTGGCCGTGATCCGGACAAGTGCCCACATGTCGTACGGCGTTGAATCAAGTCGATCTTGCTGTGCGCGACGGCCCGGCGGGTGCGGAACGGGCAATTCCTTCTTCCGGGACCGCTGTTCCGCGAGGTAACTTCCCGGGCTCCCGGGGCGGGCGTGGCGCGGCTCACCCTCCGGATCCGACGCAAAGCGGACCGTCGCGGCTGCTACCCTGCGCTGTCAAGCGAACGCTATGGGTCATTTCTCAAGAGGTGCGCGTGAAGGTCGCCATCGTCGGCGGCGGGCCCGCCGGGCTCTATCTGTCGATCCTGCTCGCACGGCAGGACCCCACCCACGACATCACCGTCCACGAGCGCAACGCGGAGGGCTCCACCTACGGCTGGGGCGTCACGTACTGGCGCGCACTGCTCGACCGGCTCCACGCGCAGGACCCCGAGTCCGCGCGGGCCGTCGAGGAGAGCTCCGTGCGCTGGAGCGAGGGCGTCGCCCATGTGCGGGACCGGCTCACCCGGCAGCCCGGCGACGTGGGCCACGGCATCGGCCGCCACCGGCTGCTGGAGATCCTCGCCGGCCGCGCCCGTGAGCTGGGCGTACGGCTGGAGTTCGGATCCGAGGTGCGCGCCGACGACCTGCCCGGGGCGGACCTGGTGGTGGCGGCCGACGGCGTGCACAGCGCACTGCGCACCCGGCACGCCGGCCACTTCGGTTCCCACCTCGCGGAGGGCCGCAACCGCTACGTCTGGCTCGGCACCACCCGCGTCTTCGACTCGTTCACCTTCGCCTTCGTGGAGACCGGGCACGGCTGGATCTGGTGCTACGGCTACCCCTACGACGCCGGCCACAGCACCTGCGTCATCGAGTGCGCACCCGAGACCTTCACCGGTCTCGGCCTCGACCGTCAGGGCGAACCCGACCGCCTCGCCCTGCTGGAGAAGCTGTTCGCGCACGTCCTGGACGGCCACCCGCTCGCCGGCCGGCCCGCGGGCGACGGCGGCAGCCCCTGGGCGACCTTCCGCACCCTCACCAACCGCACCTGGCACCGCGGCAACCTCGTCCTGCTCGGCGACGCCGCCCACACCACCCATTACTCCATCGGGGCCGGTACCACCCTCGCCCTGGAGGACGCCATCGCCCTCGCCGACGCCCTGCACGCGCACGCGGACCTCCCGCAGGCGCTCGCCGCCTACGAACGCACCCGCAGGCAGGCCCTGCTGCCCGCGCAGAGCGCCGCCCGCCACAGCGCCCGCTGGTACGAGAACCTTCCGCGCTATCTGCAGCTGCCGCCGGAGCAGATGTTCGCGCTGCTCGGCCAGCGCCACTCGCCGCTGCTGCCGTACGTCCCGCCCCAGCTGTACTACCGGCTCGACAGGGCGGCGGGCCGGGTGGAGGCGCTGCGCCGCCTCAAGCGCTGGCTCGGCCCCAGGCTCGCCCGCGGCGTACCGGCGCGGGAGGCGGCGGCGAAACCGGCGCGGGAGCCGGCGGCGAACCGGCCGGACTGAGAAAAGCCTCGGAAAAGAGTGGAGGGTGAATTCCCATTCACCGGCTATGGTGAATGGGAATTCACCCTGTCCCCGCTCTCGACCGTTCCGGCCGTCCGGCCGCTGGAGTGCCCATGGCGTCGCCCGTACCGATATCCCGGCCGAACGGTCTACGGGGCCGGCTCACCATCCCCGTGCTCGCCTTCGGCGGCATCCTCATGGCCGTCATGCAGACCGTCGTCGTGCCCCTGCTGCCGGACCTGCCCCGGCTCACCGGCGCCTCGCCCGGCGCCGTGTCCTGGACGGTCACCGCGACCCTGCTGTCGGGCGCCGTCCTCACACCGGTCCTCGGCCGGGCCGGCGACATGTACGGCAAGCGGCGCGTGCTCACGGGGGCGCTCGCGCTGATGACCGTCGGCTCGGTGATGTGCGCGCTCTCCTCGGACATCGGCGTGCTCATCACCGCGCGCGCCCTGCAGGGGGCCGCCGCCTCCGTCGTACCGCTGTCCATCAGCATCCTGCGCGACGAACTGCCGCCCGAGCGGCGCGGCTCCGCCGTCGCCCTGATGAGCTCCACCGTGGGCATCGGCGCCGCGCTGGGCCTGCCGCTGGCCGCGCTCGTCGTGCAGTACGCCGACTGGCACACCATGTTCTGGCTGACCAGCGCGCTGGGCGCGGTGGGCGTGACGGCCGTGTGGTGGGCGGTCGAGGAGTCGCCGGTGCGCGAGCCGGGCCGCTTCGACGCGCTCGGAGCGCTCGGCCTCGCCGCGGGCCTGGTCTGCCTGCTGCTCGGGGTCTCCCAGGGCGGGCAGTGGGGCTGGACGAGCCCGCGGATCACCGGCCTGTTCGCCGGGGCGGCCGTCGTGCTCGCGCTGTGGTGGTGGCACCAGCTGCGCGCCGTGAGCCCCCTGGTCGACCTGCGTCTCGCCGTGCGCCCCCGCGTCGGCCTGTCCCATCTGGCCGCCGTGCTCACCGGCTTCGCGTTCTACGCCAACTCCCTGGTCACCGCCCAGCTGGTGCAGGCCCCGAAGGCCACCGGGTACGGCCTGCAGCTGTCGATCGTCGCGACCGGTCTGTGCCTGCTGCCCGGCGGCGTGACCATGCTGCTGCTGTCGCCCGTCTCGGCCCGCATCTCCGCCGCGCGCGGACCGCGGATCACCCTCGCGCTGGGCGCCGCCGTGATCGCCTGCGGCTACGCGCTCCGCATCGCCGACAGCCGTGACCTGTGGATGATCGTCCTGGGCGCGACGGTGGTGGCGACCGGCACCACGCTCGCCTACTCGGCGCTGCCCACGCTGATCCTGCGGGCCGTGCCGGCGGGGCAGACCGCCTCGGCCAACGGCGTGAACGTCCTGATGCGTACCATCGGCCAGGCGGTCTCCAGCGCCGCCGTGGCCGCGGTGCTCGTCCACCACAGCAGTCCGGTCGCCGGAGTGCCGGTGCCGACCCTGCACGGCTACCTGCTGGCCTTCGCGATGGCGGGCGCCGTCGCCCTCGCCGCCTGCGCGGCGGCCCTGTCCATCCCGGGCGACGCGGCGTCCGCCGGGGCACGCCGGCCCGAGGACCCGGCCCGGGCCGACCGCGACCAGGCGGCGGCGGGAACATGAGGGAGTGAACAGGTCATCCCACGACACGGCGGCGGACGCGACGGACACGGCGGCGGGCCCGCCGGATCCGGCTGACACGGCTGCTGAGGCCGATACGGCGGGCGGGGCGGACCGGGGCGCCGCCGCCCCGGCCCGCCGTGACGCCGAGACGACCCGGGCGGACATCCTCCGCGCCGCCCGGTACCTGCTGGCCCGGCACCCGCACGCCGACATCACCCTCAAGGCCGTCGCCGAACGGGCCGGGGTGAGCGCGCCGCTGGTGCTGAAGTACTTCGGCAACAAGGACGCCCTCTTCGCCCGGGTGATGTCCTTCGCGAGCGACGCGGAGGCCCTGCTCGACGCCCCGCTCGACGACCTCGGCCGGCACATGGTCCGGCACGTCCTGGTCAGCCAGCGCGAGCAGGGCGCCGACCCGATCCTGCGGATCGTCTTCGCGCCCCTGCACGGCGAGCACGGCGAGGTCCTGCGCGCCAACTTCCGCGGCCAGGTCACCGCGCGGCTCGCCGCCCGCCTGACCGGCCCCGACGCGGCCCTGCGCGCCGAACTCGCCGTCGCCACCGTGCTCGGTCTCGGAGTGATGGTCGGCATCGCCCGCGGCGACGAGGTGCGCGCGATGCCGGTCGACGACCTCGTCGAACGGTACGGGCCGACCGTGCAGGCGCAGCTCACGCCATAGCGCCCGGACGGCTTTGGTGAGGGTGGTGGCGAGGCCGGTGCGGGTGGCTTCGAGGCGTCCGGCGGATCCGCGCTGTCCGCCCCGGGCGCCTCCGAGACGTCAGGAGCAGCCCGTTCCGCCGTGTCCCGCCGGCCGGTGACACACTGACGCCATGGAAGAGCGCGAATTCCCCAGGTCCGGTCAGCACGCGTCCGTCATCGGTCTCGGCACCTGGCAGCTGGGTGCCGACTGGGGCGAGGTCGACGACAAGGAAGCCCTGACGGTGCTGGAGGCGGCCGCCGAGTCCGGCGTGACCTTCTTCGACACCGCCGACGTCTACGGCGACGGACGCAGCGAGTCCACCATCGCCACGTTCCTCAGCAGCCGCCCCGACCTGCACGTCGAGGTCGCCACGAAGATGGGCCGCCGCGTCGAGCAGATCCCCCAGAACTACGTCCTCGACAATTTCCGCGCCTGGAACGACCGTTCCCGCCGCAACCTCGGCGTGGACCGCATCGACCTGGTGCAGCTGCACTGCCCGCCCACCCCCGTCTACTCCTCCGACGAGGTCTTCGACGCCCTCGACACCCTGGTCGAGGAGGAGCGCATCGCCGCCTACGGCGTCAGCGTGGAGACCTGCGCCGAGGCGCTGACGGCGATCGCCCGGCCGAACGTGGCCAGCGTGCAGATCATCCTCAACCCGTTCCGTATGAAGCCCCTGCGCGAGGTGCTCCCGGCGGCCCGGGAGGCGGGCGTCGGGATCATCGCGCGCGTGCCGCTGGCGTCCGGCCTGCTGTCGGGCAAGTACACCAAGGACACCGTCTTCCCGGCGAACGACCACCGCACCTACAACCGGCACGGCGAGTCCTTCGACCAGGGCGAGACCTTCTCCGGCGTGGACTACACCACCGGCGTGGAGGCCGCCGCCGAGTTCGCCGCCCTCGCCCCCGAGGGATACACCCCGGCCCAGCTCGCCCTGCGCTGGATCGTCCAGCAGCCGGGCGTCACCACGGTGATCCCGGGCGCCCGGTCGCCCGAGCAGGCCCGCGCCAACGCGGCCGCGGCCCGGCTGCCCGAGCTGTCGCAGGAGACCCTCGCGGCGATCCGCGACCTGTACGACCGGCGCATCCGGGAGCAGGTCGAACACCGCTGGTAGGCCGCACGACCCCAGCCGCCCCGGCCCCGGCACGCTCCGGCCCCGCCTCGGTCCGCCCCGTTCCGTACCGTCCGGACAAGTCCGCCGTTCACGGGGTACTCGCTGAAGGAACGTCGTTCAGAGGTTTCCAGCGGGAGGAATGGTGGCGGTCGCCGAAGAGGGGCCTGTCCGGCGCCGGGGGCGCAACGAGACCGAGGAGGAGCGGGCCGACCGGATGTGGGTCGAGCTGATCCAGGAGGTGCGGGTCGCTCAGACCGGTGTGCAGATCCTCTTCGGCTTCCTGCTGACCGTGGTGTTCACACCCAAGTACGAGCAGCTGCAGAGCGCCGACCAGGCCATCTACATCGTGACCGTGGTGCTGGGCGCGTGCGCGACCGGGGCGCTGATAGGGCCGGTGTCCCTGCACCGCCTGGTCGCCGGCCGCCGGGTGAAACCGCAGGCGGTGCGCTGGGCGTCCCGGCTGACCTTCGTCGGGCTGGTCCTGCTGCTCGCCGCCATGACGTGCTCGCTGCTGCTGATCCTGCGGGTGGCGACCCACGACAGCTACGTCCCCTACCTGGTGTCCGCGGTGGTCGCCTGGTACGTGATGTGCTGGTTCGTGCTGCCGCTGTGGACCCGCCGCCGGTACACCTCACGCTGAGCCGGCGTGCGGGCCACGGCCCCAGGCACGGAAAGGGGCCCCTCTGCGTACGCACGGAGAGGGGCCCCTCTCAGGGCCTCACGCACTGGGCCGGGGCGGTCACGGCCCCACGGAGAGCTGGGCGAGGAAGTCGTCGACACGCACCTCCTCGCGCCCCGGCGGCACCAGCTGCCAGGTTCTGCGCAGGAACGCGGAGACGGCGGGGGCCCAGGCGTAGACGACGGCATGGTGACGCCCGCCGTCCGGGTGGGCGTCACCGAGGAACTCCATGCGCAGTTCGTCCCACAGCCCCGCGTCGGCCGGGCGCAGCCGGACGTCCCCGATGCCGACGGGCCGCCGCAGCCCCTCGCCGAGCATCTCGCGGTCGAGTTGCCACCGGGCCAGCACCCGGCCCCGGTGGCTGAACACGGCTGTGACGACGAAGGGATCGGCCGTGTCGTAGCTCAGATGGGCGAGCACGGCGAAACGGTCCGTGTCGCCCGCCTGCAGTTCCACCACCAGGGTCGTGTGCGCGAAGGAGTCCACCAGCACAGGCCTTCCGAAAGAATGAACGGGAGCTCACCCCTGGTACCCCGCCTGCGCCGTTGATGCTCAGCCGGCCGGGTGATTTCCGCGGCCGGAGCGCAGGGCCGTGAGGCAGGAGCCGATCGCCTGCTGCAGTTCCTCCAGTCGGCGCAGCATGTCGTCCTCGTAGAAGTCCTCGAGGTCGTCGGCGTCGTCGAAGGTCAGCTCCTCGAAGACCCGGGTGGCCCGCTGCAGGCTGCTGTAGAACTTCTGCCGCCGCTCCCGCACCCGCAGATCAGGGTCGGCCTCCACGGTCTCGACGACGAGCCCCTTCATCGTGTCGTACGCCTCGCTCGCCCACTCCGCGGCATCCTCGCCCTCGTCCAGCTCGTCGAGCAGGGACAGGTGCCGCTCCGCTTCCTGGCGCACCTCGGCGGGCGCCTCCACGGTCTGCCCAGCGGGCGTCCTGATCTGCCCGGACTCGGCGATCTGCCGCACATAGCCGATGCGGTCGGCGGAACGGCTCTCGGACGCGACCGCCTTCTTCAGGTCGTCGGTGCGCACCACGTCACGGGCGAGCGCGGCCTGCAGCTCCGGGTCCTCGCGCACCCGGTCCAGCAGCGCCTGCTGGGCGGCGCGGGCGGTGGAGGGGTCGGCGAGGATCGCGGCGCGCAGCGCGGTGGGGTTCTCGGCCACCTCCAGCGCCTTGGTCGGCCGGATGCCCTCCGCCGCGGCGGCCTCGACGATGGCGGTGCCCCGCTCGGAGGCGGCGCTGGTGCGCGCGGTGTAGTACGTCAGCCAGACGTCGGCGTCCGGCAGGTCCACCTCCTGCCCGGGGCGCAGCGCCTCGAAGTGCGGGACGAGGCCGTCGTCGGCGGCCCGGTCCCACGCCTTGTAGTAGCGCAGCACCCGCTCCGGCGAGCACCCCGCCAGCTCGGCGAACTCCTTCGCGCTCACCTTCGGCGTCTCCTGCGCGCTCTGCCCGCCGGGCCGCACGCTGCGCGCCACCATCAGCGCGAACGCCCAGCCCCCGGTCCTCGCGTACGTCCCGAACTCGCGTGCGTCACGGGCGACGAGGTCGTCGAGGGCGGAGGCCGAGCCGGGGAGCGGGGCGGGGGCGGGCTCGGGGGCGGCGGGCGGCTCGGACGGGGCGATCGCGTGGGTCACCGGGACACTCCAAGGGGGCAAGGCCGACGGTTTGTGCAGACCGGCAGCCTATATCCCTCATTGGCCCGCTTGTACGGACCTGCCCCTGCCGTCCCGGGCGCGCGGCCCGCCGTACGCGCCGGGCGCGGGCGGCGTGGGTGCCGGCGCTCAGGCGAACGCGTCGCGCAGCGCCGGCAGCAGCGTCTTCTCCGACCAGTCCAGGAAGGGCGCCTGCGCGTCTCCGCCGATCTGCACCAGCGCGATCTCGGTGAACCCGGCCTCGGCGTACGGCCGTACGGCGTCCACAAAGGCCTCCGGGTCGTCGCCGCACGGGATCGACTCGGCGACGTCGTCCGGTGTGACGAACTGGGTCGCCGCCTCGAAGGAGTCCGGGTGCGGCAGCTCGGAGTTCACCTTCCAGCCGCTGCCGAACCAGCGGAACTGGGCGTGCGCCCGCTTGATCGCGGTGTCCCGGTCGGTGTCGTAGCAGACGGGCAGCTGCCCGACCCGCGGCTTGCCCTGCCCGCCGTGCCGGTCGAACGCCTCCAGCAGGCCCGCCTTGGGCTCCGTCGCGATGACCAGGTCGGCCAGCCGGCCCGCCAGGGCGCACGAGCGCTCGCCGGACACCGCGATGCCGATCGGCGGCGGCTGCTCGGGGACGTCCCACAGCCGCGCCGACTCCACGTCGAAGTGCGTACCGCGGTGGTTGACGTGACCACCCTGGAACAGCTCGCGGATGATCTCCACGGCCTCCTCGAGCATTTCGTGCCGGACGTCCACGGAAGGCCAGCCGCCGCCCACCACATGCTCGTTGAGGTTCTCGCCGGAGCCGAGCCCCAGCCGGAACCGGCCCTCGGACAGCAACTGCAGCGTGGCCGCCTTCTGCGCCACGACCGCCGGGTGGTAGCGGAAGGTCGGGCACGTCACGTACGTCATGAGCGGGATCCGCTCGGTCGCCTGCGCGGCGGCGCCCAGCACACTCCACGCGTACGGCGCGTGACCCTGCGAGCGCAGCCACGGGAAGTAGTGGTCGGACGTCACGGAGAAGTCGAAGCCCGCCTGCTCGGCGCGCACCACGTGGTCGACCAGCTCACGGGGGCCGGCCTGCTCGGTCATCATCGTGTATCCGATTTGCACCATGGGTGCCGAGTCCCCGTGGGGCCGGAAGTGAAAACGGCGCACTGCGCGTCACCGCCCGGCCACCATGCGCGGGGCGCCGGTGGCCGGAACTCGCCCTCGCCCGTGCGCCGCCGCACCGGGCAGGATGCGGTGCATGAGCGCACGCCCCCTGCCCACCTCGGCCCCCGCCGCCCAAGGTGTCGACGCCGCCGGCATCGAGGCCTTCCTCGACGCCCTGGACGCCGCCCCCGGCATCGAGCCGCACAGCCTGCTGGTGCTGCGGCACGGCCGCCTCGTCGCCTCCGGGTGGTGGGCGCCGTACACCCCGGACCGCCGGCAGCTGCTGTACTCGCTCAGCAAGAGCTTCACCGGTACGGCCGCCGGGCTCGCCGCGGGGGAGGGGCTGCTGCGGCTGGACGACCCGGTGCTGTCCCACTTCCCGGAGTTCGCCGACGAGATCACCGATCCACGGGTGCGCGCGCTGCGGGTGCGGCATGTGGCGTCCATGGCCAGCGGGCATGTCGCCGAGACCCTGGACCGGGCGCGCGCCCTGGACCCGGACGACCTGCTGCACGGATTCCTGCGCGTGCCGCCCGAGCGCGAACCGGGCACGGTGTTCGCCTACAACCAGCCCGCCACCTTCACCCTCGGCGCGATCGTGCAGCGGGTGACGGGCCGGACGCTCACGGCGTATCTGCGCTCGCGCCTGTTCGACCCGCTCGGCATCGGCGAGGTGGCCTGGGCGCGCGACCGCCACGGCCGGGAGCTGGGCTTCAGCGGGCTGCACGCCACCTCCGACGCCATCGCCCGGCTCGGGCAGCTGTATCTGGACGGCGGGGGCTGGGAGGGCCGGCAGGTGCTGCCCGCGGAGTGGGTCGCCGAGGCGACCCGCGCGCACGTCCCGACCGCGGGCGCCATGGCCGGCGGCGACTGGGATCTCGGCTACGGGCTGCAGTTCTGGATGTCCCGGCACGGCTACCGCGGCGACGGCGCCTACGGGCAGTTCTGCCTGGTGCTGCCGGAGCAGGACGCGGTGGTCGCCCTGACCTCGCAGACCGTGCGGATGCAGGCGGTCCTCGACCTGGTCTGGGAGCATCTGCTGCCCGCGTTCCGGCCCGCGCCGCTGGAGGGGCGCGAGCGAGCCGACGCGGCCCTGCGCGAGCGCCTCGCCGGCCTGGCGCTCCCCCCGGCCGCCGGCAAACCGGCGCCGCCGGAGCGGGCCGACGCCTGGGACGGCGCCCGGTTCACGCCGGCCGGCGGGAGCAGCGCCGGCCGACCGGGACTGACCACGGTGTCCGCGGCGGGCGGCGAGGACGGCTGGACGCTGACGCTGACCGAGGACGGGCACGCGCTGCCGCTCCGGCTCGGGGAGGGCGGCTGGGCCGTCGCCGAGGAGCCGCTGCCGACGGCCGTCAGCGGCGGCTGGACCGACGCCGGCACCCTCGCCGTGGACATCGCCTTCCTCGAGACCCCGCACTCGCTCCGCGTGACCTGCTCCCTCCCGGACCGCACGTTCACCGCCGACTGGAACACGGTCCCCTTGATGCCGGCACCCCTGCGCGCGCTCCGGGCCCCGAGCGTGTGACCCCGGCCCGGCAACCGTCCAGGCCCATCCGGCCCTGCGGCCAACGCCTCCGGCTCGGACCGTCGCCAGCCCGCCGCCCCCGGCTCGGGCCGTGCCCGGCTCGCTGCCCCGGTTCGCCGTCCTCGGCTCGTGCCATGCCTGGCCCGCTGACCCCGGCTCGCGCCGCTCCCGGCCCACTGTCCTCGGCTCGCGCCGTGCCGGGTCCGCTGTCCCTGGCTCGGGCCGTGCCCGGCCCGGAGTGCGGCCGCCGGCTCTAATCCGGCCGGAAGGACCGCAGGAAGACGTTCTGGGCCCGGCTCCGGGCGGGGGTGTTCCAGTCCGCCGCCGGTTCCGGCCGTGCCGGGCCCTCCGCACTCGGTTCGGGCCGTGCCGGGCCATCCGCACTCGGCTCCGGGCCGTCCCCGGACTGCCGTCCCCGGCCCGGGCCGCCCAGGGCCCGCCGTCCCCGGCTCGGGCCGTCCCCGGCCCGGAGGGCGGCCGCCCGCTCTAGTCCGGTCGGAAGGTCCGCAGGAAGACGTCCTGGGTCTGGCTTCGGGCGGGGGTGGCCCAGTCCGCTGCCGGTGCGGTGAAGCGCAGGGAGAAGCCTCTCCCGCCGCCCAGCACGACACCGCGTCCGAATGTGCGGAGCCGTGTGCCGTCGGCCGTCGTCGCCAGCCACTCCATGTCGGCGGCCGGCCGCCCCTGGTAGGTCGTCGCCCGGATCCCGCCCACCCGCCGGTAGGCGTCCGTCACCGTCCGCAGCCGGGGTTCCACGTCGTCCCGCCAGACCGCGACCGGGTCGGCGCCCACGCGCTCGCTGTAGGTCACCGCCAGCGTGCGCGGATCGTCCGCCGCGCCGAAGAGCACCCGGTACGCCCCGTCCTGCCCCGGGAACGTCCGCAGCCGCGCCCAGCCGTCCGGCAGCGCCACCGAGAAGCCCTCCGGCGCCCGGTACAGCCGGAAGCCGGACGGCAGCCCCGGGGCGGGCGACCCCGACGGTCGCGGTGCGGGCGTGCCCGACGGTCGCGGTGGGGAGGTCGTACCGGTCGCCGTGGGGGAGGGGAGAGGCGGCCGCGCGGTGTCGCGGACGGTCCCGTCATGGCGCAGGGCGACGGCAGCGACCGCCGCCACGACGACCGCGGCCGCCAGCGCGGTGCCCACCAGCGGCCACCGCCCGCGCCACACGGGCGCCGCGTGGCAGGCCGCGGTGTACGCCCGGCGCAGCCGGGGCGCGGGCACGGCGGGCACGACGGCCTCGGGGTCCTCGTGCAGCACCCGCATCAGCACCTCGCGCACCACAGGACGGGGCAGCCGCTCCCGGGAGTCCTTGCGCAGCAGCCCCTGCACCACCCGGGTCAGCGGACCGGAGCGCACCGGGGTCCGCAGCGGCAGCCGGTCCACGGCCTTCAGCGTGGCCTCCGGCCGGTCGCGCTCCCTGAACGGCGGCCGGCCCTCGACCATCGTGTACAGCAGCGCCCCGAGCGCCCACAGGTCGGCGGCCGGACCGATCCGCTCGTCCCGTGCCTGCTCGGGCGAGGCGTACGACGGTGCCGCGACGCGCGGCGCGAGGGTCGCGCCGGCCAGCCCGAAGCCCGTGACCGCGACGGGGCCGCGGTCGCGCACCAGCACCTGACCGGGGCTCAGCTCACCGTGGGTGATGCCCTGCTCGTGCGCGGCGTCCAGCACGTCCAGCAGGTCCAGCGCGATACGGGCCGCCCGCACCGGGTGCAGGGGGCCCTCCTGGGTGAGGAGTTCGCCGAGCGGGGTGCCCTCGGTCCACTCCGTGACCGTCCACAGCGCGCCCTCCTCGCACACCGCGTCGACGACGGCGGGGACGCGGCCCGGGCACAGCCGGCCGAGTGTCTCCGCGGTGCGCAGGATGCGCCCGGTGGCGCGGCGGGCCTGCACCCGCTCGGCCTCGTCCGTCCCGGCGGCGGGCAGTCCGGTCCGGGTGAGCAGGCGGGGCTGCCCGGCCGCCACGTCCTCGCCGTACCAGCAGACGCGGTTGGTCTCCTCGTGGACCACGTCGAGGAGCCGGTACCGTCCGGCGACCAACGCGTGCGTGGAGCCGTGCGCCTCGACCATGGCCATCCCTCGCTGAACCCCCGGTCCGCCTCTTTCCCTCAGGTACGGCGGCCGGGACGAGGTGCGTTCAACGGGGCGGGGATTCCTGTCCTTCGTTCAAAAGGGCGCCGGCGGACAGGCGGTGCGGGGCGCGGGGATCCGCCCCGACCCAGGGGGGAGTGGGCCGGGGCGGAGTCTGGTGCTGCCCCTCAAGACGCCGGATCGGCGGGCGGGGTTGCCTCCCGCCCGGGAGGCTTTCAGCGGCGGGTGACGGGCGCGGCGGCGTCCTCGGGCCGCTCCATGACCGTGCCGCTGCGGCGGGAGGTCGCCGGCGCGCCGCAGAACGCCGACTCCAGGGTGCGCAGCATCGTGGTGTGCACGGCGCCGTTGTTGGAGGTGTCGGCGAGCGCGGCGAGGCTGCGCCGCCCGTCGGCGGTGGTGAACGCGTAGCTGTAGTAGCCCTGGACGGCGCCCGTGTGCCCGTACACCGACACCCCGCAGGACAGGTCGCGGCGGCGCAGCCCCAGGCCGTACGCCTGTGCTGTCCCGGCCGGCACCCAGCGCCGCATCTGCTGCAACCGGGCCGCCGACGTCAGCTTGCCCCGCAGCAGGGCGGAGTAGAAGGTGTTGAGGTCCCGGGTGGTGGAGATGATCGCCCCCGCGCTCTGTGCCCACGACGCGGTCTGCCGGGTGGCGTCGACCAGGGCGGCGCCCGGGGTGTCGGGGGTGAGGTAGCCATGGGCGTGACGGCCGGGCAGGGCGGTGTCGGGGTGCACGTAGAAGGTGTCGCGCAGCTTCAGCGGCGTGAAGATCCGCTCCTGGTAGGCGGTGGCCACCGGCCGGCCGGTCAGCTTCTCCACGAGCATGCCGGCCACCACGAAGTTGGTGTTGGAGTACGAGTAGGCGCCGCCGGGCTTGCCGGTCGGTGCGTGCCGCAGGGAGCGGTCCACCAGCTGCCGGTAGGTGAACACCTTGGTGCGTACGGCCTCGAAACCGGGCACCGTCCGCGCGAACATCTCGTCGGTGTAGTCGTACAGCCCGCTGCGGTGGCTGAGCACGTGCCGTACGGTGATCCGCCGGTCGGGCAGCAGGCCCGGCAGGTAGCGGTCCACGGACGCGTCGAGGTCCAGCTTGCCCTCGTCGGCGAGCTGGAGCAGGACCACGGCGGTGAAGGTCTTGGTGATGCTGCCGACGCGGAAGCGGTCGGTGTCCGCGAGGGCCCGTCCGGTCGCCCGGTCGGCCACGCCCACGGACGCGCGCAGCACCGAGCCGCCGTCGTCGATGCGCGCCATCGCGCCGGGCGCGCCCCGGCGCTGCGCCGTGCGCAGGACCTCCCGCAGCCCGGCGAGGTCGGGCCGTGGCAGGCCCGCGGCGCCGGCCTCCGGGGCGGCGGACTGCGTGGCAGGCGTGGAGCGCCCGGAGTGCGCGGGGTGCGTGGGGGTGGCGTGTGCCGGGACCGTCAGGAGGGACAGCACGACGGCCCCCAGGGCCGTGCCTGTGCGCAGTGCTGCGGGGATCATCCATGGCCTTTCGTTCCGTCACATGACTGCGGTGCGGCCACGCCTGACTGCCCGTCGGGAACGGGACGGTGTGGCCGCGCACAGTATCGCGACGAAAATCAAGAAAAGCGACAATCCGGGCGGCAGGCGTCGGTGCCGGAGGTGTCAGCGCCGGCCGGCGCGCAGCGGGGCCCGCTCAGGCCGACGTGCTCGGCTCCGTCGTGAGCAGCCCGTCCCGGTAGGCGATCGCCACCGCCTCCGTGCGGCTCGCCGCGCCCAGCTTGGCCAGGATGTTGGAGACGTGCACGCTCGCCGTCTTGCCGGTGATGAACAGCTCCTCGCCGATCTGGCGGTTGCTGCGGCCACGGGCGAGCAGCCGCAGCACCTCCTGCTCCCGAGCCGTCAACGGCGAGGCCGCCCCGGCGTCTTCGGCCCGCGGCGCCTCGCCGAGGCGCCCGCGCCGGATCAGCTCCTCGACCCGCTCCCGCAGCGGAGCGGCGCCGAGCCGCACGGCCGTCTCCCGCACCGCGCCCGCCTGCTCGGCGGCCTCGGCGCGCCGGTCCTCGGTGAGCAGCGCCTCAGCCCACCGCAGCCGGCACCGCGTCTGCTCGTACACATCGCCGTAGCCGAAGGCCGCGACCGCCTTCTCCCAGGCCGCCGCGTCCGGGCCCGACACGGCCCGGATCCACTCCGCCTCGGCCCGGGCCAGCCACGCCTGCCCCTCGGGACCCTGCGGCGGCCCGGCCTCGCTGTGCCCGGCCGCCCGCCGCGCCGTCTCCACCAGCTCGCCCGCCGCACGGGCCCACCGTTCCGCCCCCGCCGCGTCACCGGCGTGCCGCAGCGCGGCCGCCCGGTCGGCGACCGCGGACAGCGCCAGCGCCGCGAGACGCACCGCCGCGTCCGGGACGGTCCCCGCTTCGTCGGTGAGTGCCGCCGTCGTCGTGCGCGCCTGCTCCACCGCGGCTTCGGCGTCGCCCCGCATCGCCGCGGCGTCCGTCAGGGCGATGCCCGCGACCAGCGTCGCCATCCACTCGAACGGGCCGTCCAGCAGCGCCCGCGCCCGCTCGGCGGCCCACGCGTCCCCGCGCGCCAGCGCCACATACAGCACCGGGGCCGCCGTGAACCCGCCCACCGCCGGCACCGCCCCGGCCCCGTCCGCCGCCCGCAGGCACTCCTCCCAGCGGCCCAGCGTGTACAGCACCAACTGCTGCAGATACCGCATCTCCAGCGGGTACGGCGAGGACAGCAGCCCCGCGTCACGGGCCCGCTCCAGCCCCTCCGCCGCCCACGGCAGGCTCTCCTCGAAGGCGCCCGCCTCGAAGCAGCCGACCGCGAGATGGAACAGCGCCCGCATCTCCACCGGGGCGTTGCCCGCGCGCCGGGCCAGCTCCCGCGCCTGAACCAGCCGCTCGCGGCCCTCGGCCGTGCGCCGCGCGCCGCCCTCCAGGCCCACCAGCGAGATCAGCAGGTCGGCCTGCGCGTCGGCCACGCCCAGCTGCTCCGCCGCCCGCAGCGCCCGCCGCGCCACCCGCAACGCGGTCCCCGTCTCCCCGACCTGACGGGCCGCCATCACATGGGTGGCCGCCGCCCACACCCACGTACGCGACGGCGGTTCCGCCGGGATCAGCGCCAGCGCCTCGCTGCTGTAGGCGAAGGCGGCGGTCAGGTTGTCCACCGTCAGCAGGTTCCCGGCGAGGGTGTAGCGCACCCGGGCCGCGAGCTCGGAGTCCGCGTCCTGCCCGATGCCGGCGAGCGCCGCCCGGGTCAGCGCGACCGCCCGGTGCACCTCCCCGGCGTGCGCGGCCGCCGCCGAGGCGCGCAGCGTCAGCGAGATCCGGTCGGCGCCCTCGCCGGTCGGGCGGGCGGCCGGCTCCACCGCCGACCACAGGTCCAGCGCCGCCTCCAGGTGCCGCAGCTCCTCCGCGGGCGCGCCCACCCGGCGGGCGTGGTCGGCGGCCTGGAGGGAGGCGGCGAGCGCCGCGGGCAGGTCGTGGCTCTCCCGGGAGTGGTGGGCGCGCTCCGCCGCGCTCTCGCCGGCGCCCCCGCGTCCGGCGAGCAGCCGCGCGAACGTGCCGTGCAGCCGGGCCCGCTCCCCGGGCAGCAGATCGGCGTAGACGGCCTCCCGGGTCAGCGCGTGCCGGAAGGCGTAGGTGTCCCCTTCGCCCGGCACCAGCAGCTGGCGGCCGACGGCCTCGCGCAGCGCCGACTCCAGCGCGTCCTCGGGCAGCCCGACCGCCTCGCGCAGCAGGTCGTGCTCGACGCGCCGGCCGGCGACGGCGGCGGTGCGCAGCACGTGCTGCGCGGTCTCCGGCAGCTGTTCCACCCGGATCAGCAGCACGTCCGCGAGGGCGCTCGGCACTCCGCTCGCCGCCATGTCGGTGGCGGCGAGCAGTTCCTGCGCGTAGAAGGCGTTGCCCTCGGCGCGGTCCACGATCCCGCGCACCGTCGTCTCCGGGAGGGGGCCGCCGCGCAGCTCCCGCAGCAGCCGGGCCATCTCGGCGTCCGGCATGGGCCGCAGCTCCAGCCGCTCCACGGCGGGCAGCCGGACCAGCTCGGCCAGCAGCGGGCGCAGCGGATGGCGGCGGTGCAGGTCGTCGGAGCGGTAGGAGGCGAGCACCGCCAGCCGGTGCCCGGGCGCGCCCAGCGTCCCGCGGGTCAGCAGGAACCGCAGCAGGTCACGGGAGGACTGGTCGGCCCAGTGCAGGTCCTCCAGCACGAGCAGCAGCGGGGCGTCCTCGGCGAGGCCGGCCAGCAGGGCGGCCATGCCCTCGAACAGCCGCAGCCGGGCGTCCGCGTCCCGCGCCGCGTCCCCCCCGCGCACCTCGTCCCGGCGCGGCTCGCCCCCGGGCGTCCCGGGTCCGCGCGCGTCGGTCCCGCCGCCGCGCAGCCGCTCCACCGCCGGGTGATCGGCGAGGCGCGGGGCCAGGTGCTCGTCGGCGGCGACCCGGCCGAGGATCTCGGTGAACGGCAGATACGGCAGGCCGACGTCGCCGAGGTCCACGCAGTGCCCGGTGAGCACGCGCACGCCCCGTCCGGCGGCCCGCTCGGCCACCTCGTCCAGGAGCCGGGTCTTGCCCACCCCGGCGTCCCCGGCGACCAGTACCGCCCGTGCCTCACCGGCGCGGGCATGCTCCAAGGCGCCGAGCAGCCGGGTCAGTTCCCGGTCCCGGCCGACGAGCGGTGAGGTGAAGTCGGTCTGCGACACGGGTCAATCCTGGCACGCGCCACCGACAACGCCGGCGGGACGGTCGCGGGCGCTCAGCGCAGCGTCCGCGCCCAGTCCGCCGGGACCCGGCCCGCCGGTCCGGGGGCGGGCTGGTCCTCGGGGTGGCTGTGCGGGGGAGCGAGGGCGGGCCCGGACTCGAACAGCTCGTCGGTGGCGAAGTTCCAGAACCACTCCTCGCCCGGCTCGTAGCTCTGCACCAGCGGGTGCCCGGTCGCGTGGAAGTGCGCGGTGGCGTGCCGGGCGGGGGAGGAGTCGCAGCAGCCGACGTGCCCGCACTGGGCGCACCGGCGCAGGTGGAACCACCATCCGCCGGACGCCTCGCACTCCGCGCAGCCGGTGCCGCTGGGCGCGGCGGTGGGATCGATGCCGTCGGCCTGGGTCATGCCGCCTCCTCGGGTGGCGTGCCGGGCTCCCGCTGGGGGGTGCCGGGCTCCTCGGGTGTGCCGGGCCCGCCGGGTGTGCCGGGCTCCTCGGATGTGCCGGGCGCCGCCGCGGTGAGCGGCAGCAGCACCCGGAAGCGGGTGTCGCCGGGCTCGGAGTCGACCTCGATGCCGCCGTGGTGCTTGTTCACCACGATCCGCCAGGAGATGTCCAGGCCCAGCCCGGTGCCCTCGCCGACCGGCTTGGTGGTGAAGAAGGGGTCGAAGATGCGGTCCCGGATCTCGGCCGGCACCCCGGGCCCGGTGTCGCGGAACTCCACCAGCAGCCGGTCGTGCTCCCGGGCCGTCCGCACGGTCAGCGTGCCCTCGCCGCCGGTGTCGCGGATCGCGGCGACGGCGTTGTCGATGAGGTTGGTCCACACCTGGTTCAGCTCCGCCGGGTAGGCGGGGATCCGCGGCAGCGTCCGGTCGTAGTCCTTGACGACGCGGATGCCCTCGCCGAACTTGCCGGACAGCATCAGCAGCGTGCTGTCGAGCAGCTCGTGCACGTCGGCGACCTGGTAGGGCGCCCGGTCGAGCTGGGAGTACTGCTTGGCGGCGTCCACGAGGTGCGAGATGCGGGTGGTGGAGTCCTCGATCTCGCTCATCAGGAGCTCGGTCTCGACCGTGTAGTTCAGCCAGCCGACCGCGCCGGGCAGGACCTCGGGGTCCACGGCGGCGGCGACCTGCTCCAGCCAGTCGACGTCCAGCCCGGCCTGCACGAAGGTGGGCGCGAGCCGCCAGCCGTCGGGGACGTCGTGGTCGTCGAGCCAGTCGCTGAGCGCGTCCTCCCGGTCGGCGGCCTCCAGCGGGCTGAGCGCGGGCGCCTTGCCGACACGTTCGGCGGTGCGCTCCTGGATCTCGATCAGACCCGCGAGGACCTCGCGCGGATACGGCCCCGAGGAGATCACGGCTAGCTTGTGCCGCATCTTGGCCACCCGCTCGCGCAGCGTCGCGGTGGCCCGCACGGCGGCCGCGGCCGGGTTGTTCAGCTCGTGGGTGAGCCCCGCGGACAGCGAGCCGAGCGCCAGCAGCCGCTCGCGCTGCCCGATGGTGCGCTGGGTGTTCTTCGAGCCGAAGAACAGGCCCTCCAGCAGGTGGACCGCCATCGGGAACCAGTCCTGCATGACGCTCGCGAACGTCTCGGCGGGCAGCACGAAGAACCGCGTCGGCTCGGTGACGCGCATCGAGTTGTTGTAGACCTGCCGCACCCGGTCGCCGAGATAGGCCTGCATGGCGCCCGAGTACACCCCGGGCTGCGAGGTCCGGGTCACCTCCACGTCCTCGCCGCCCACCCGGCGCGACAGCACCACGGTCCCCTCGATCATCACGAAGAAGCAGGTCGCGGGGTCGCCCTCGGCGTAGACCGGGCCGGGTTCGAACTTCTCCACCCGGCCCTCGCTGCACAGCCGGCCCAGCTGGTCCGGGGAGAGCTTCTCGAACAGGAACAGCGAGCCGATCTCCGCCGGGCTGCACGGCATCGGCCGCCCGCTCACGACTGCTCCAGGTAGCGGTGGACGAGCATCACGGCCATGGCTCCCTCTCCGACGGCGGACGCGACCCGCTTGGCGGACTCGGCGCGCGCGTCGCCCGCGACGAACACGCCCGGCACATTGGTCTCCAGGTGGTACGGCGGCCGGTCCAGCTCCCAGCCCGCCGGGGGCGTGCCGTCCGGCGTGAGGTCGGGCCCGGCCAGGATGAACCCGCGCTCGTCGCGCAGGACCGTGCCGTCGAGCCAGTCGGTCAGCGGGGCGGCGCCGATGAACACGAACAGCCAGCCCGCGTCGACCTCCTCGCTCTCACCGGTGTCGACGTCGCGCAGGGTGAGCCGCTCCAGCCGGCCCTCGCCGTGCGCGGCCTCGACGACGGTGCGGGGGCGCACCCCGATGTTGGGCGCCTCCTCGATCTGCTGGATCAGGTAGTGCGACATGGACGCCGACAGCGACGGGCCGCGCACCAGCAGCGTCACGGACTTCGCGCCCCGCGCCAGGTACATCGCCGCCTGGCCCGCGGAGTTGGCGCCGCCGACGATGTACACGTCCTGGCCGTGGCAGGCGGGCGCCTCGGTGAGCGCCGAGCCGTAGAACACGCCGCAGCCGGTCAGGTCCTCGGCGCCGGGCGCGGGCAGCTGCCGGTACTGCACGCCGGTCGCCAGGATCACGCTGTGCGAGGCGACGGCCGAGCCGTCCGCGAACCGCACGATCCGCGCGGCGCCGCTCGCCTCCAGCCCGGTCACCTCGCGCGCGGTGAGGATCTCCGCGCCGAACTTGGCGGCCTGCCGGCGGGCCCGGTCGGTGAGCTGGGCGCCGGAGACCCCGTCGGGGAAGCCCAGGTAGTTCTCGATGCGGGAGCTCTGCCCGGCCTGTCCGCCGGTCGCCGACCGCTCCACGAGCACCGTGCGCAGGCCCTCCGACGCGCCGTAGACGGCCGCGCCGAGCCCGGCGGGGCCGCCGCCGATGACGACGAGGTCGTAGAAGTCGGCCGTGGGCGTCGTCGCGAGACCCACGCGGGCGGCCAGCTCGGGCGGGTCCGGCTCGACCAGCGGCTCCCCGTCCGGGGTGACGACGAGCGGCAGCCGCTGCCCGTCCTGGCCCGCCGCCGCGAGCAGTCGCCGGCCCTCGGGCTCGTCGGAGGAGTACCAGCGGTAGGGCACCTGGTTGCGGGCCAGGAACTCCCGCACCTCCGAGGAGCGCGCCGAGAAGCGGTGCCCGACGACCTTGGTGCTGGGCACCGGCTTGAAGTCGCTGCACTTCCACGCCTGGAGCAGATCGTCCAGGACCGGGTACAGCTTCTCCTCCGGCGGGTCCCACGGCTTGAGCAGGTAGTGGTCGAGGTCCACGACGTTGATCGCGTCGATCGCCGCGTTGGTGTCGGCGTACGCGGTCAGCAGGATCCGGCGGGCGCCCGGGTAGACGTCCATGGCCTGTTCGAGGAACTCGATGCCGTTCATCTGCGGCATGCGGTAGTCGGCCAGGATCACCGCGACCAGGTCGCCGCGCAGCTTCAGCTCGCGCAGCGCCTCCAGCGCGGACTCGCCGGACTCGGCGCGCACGATCCGGTACGACTCGCCGTAGCGCCGCCGCAGATCGCGGGCGACGGCCCGGGAGACCCCCGGGTCGTCGTCCACGGTCAGGATGACGGTCCGCGCTGCGTCGGCGGCCTGTGCCATACGACTCCCACCCCGAGGTCGGATACCGGCCCGGCGCGCCCTCGCGACACGCCGGCCCGTGGCCATCGTATGTTCGATCCGTCCGGCCCGCTCGGGTATTCGCCAGGGCCCGGCGTCCGGCCCGCTCGTGCAGGTGCCGGGGCCTTCCCCTCCGGTTCGCGCTCGGATTCCTGCCGGGGCCTTCAGGCGCGGCGCTCGCCGAGGACGCAGAACTCGTTGCCCTCCGGATCGGCCAGCACCACCCACGGCTGCTCGCCCTGGCCGACGTCGGCGCGGCGGGCGCCGAGCGCCAGCAGGCGCTCCACCTCCGCGCGCTGGTCGACGGGACGGAAGTCCAGGTGCAGCCGGTTCTTGACCGTCTTCGCCTCCGGGACCGGCACGAACAGCAGCCCGGGCAGGCGGTCGGGCGCCGGGCGGATCTCGAACTCGTCCGGATCGTCAGTGACGACCGTCCACCCGAGGGCCTCGGCCCACCAGCGGCCCAGGGCCCCGGGGTCGGCCGCGTCGACGATCACCTGTTCCCACTCCAAGGTCATGAGGGCAGCCTAGTGAGGAAGACTGGGGGAGAAGGACACACGCGGGACGACACGAGGAGGCGGCCGGATGACGGGCCCGATCACGGCAGGGGTCGACGGGACGGACGAGAGCCGCGCGGCGCTGGACTGGGCGGCCCGGGAGGCCGTGCGCCGCTCGCTGCCGCTGCGGGTGGTGCACGCCTGGGAGTTCCTGCCGACGGCGCCCACCGACGTGGCGGGCCGCGAGGCGCAGGAGGGGTGGGCGGTCCGCGCGGCCGGCGACGCGGTGCGCGCCGTCACCGAGCGGCACCCGGACCTGGAGGTCACCACCGACGTCCAGGAGGGCCCGGCGGTCCGGACCCTGCTGGACGCGGCGGCCGGGTCGGAGCTGCTGGTGCTGGGCTCGCGCGGGCACGGCCGGCTGGTCGGCTTCCTGCTGGGCTCGGTCGGTCAGCAGGTGATCGCGGAGGTCACGCGGCCCGTGGTGCTGGTGCGCGCCGGCAGCGAGGCGAGCGCCGAGGCCGGGGGGCGGGAGATCGTCGTCGGCCAGCACGGGGAGCCGGAGGACAGCGCCGACGTGCTGCGCTTCGCCTTCGAGACGGCCGCCGCCCGCGGCGCCACCGTCCGGGCCGTCCGGGCGTGGACGCTGCCGCCGGTGTTCGCCTACAGCCCGGGCTCCCTCCAGCTGCTCGACGACGCCGGAGGTCTGGAGCCGTTCGAGCAGAAGGCGCTGACGGCCGCGCTGCAGCCGTGGCGGGAACGGTTCCCGGACGTGCCGGTGGTCGAGCACGTCGAGATCGGCAGCGCGGGGCAGGTGCTGCTCGCCGCGGCGGACGACGCCCAGCTGCTGGTGGTCGGGCGGCGCGCCCACCGCACGGCGGTCGGTGCCCGCATCGGCTCCGTCGCCTACGGCGTGCTGCACCACGCGGGCTGCCCGGTGGCCGTGGTCCCGCACGCCTGAGGCGGCCGGCCGAAGGCGCCGGGCGTCACTCCGGGACGGTCGGCTCCAGCGTCGCCCGCGCCTTCGGCAGGATCCTCTCGATGTAGTCCTTGACCGCCGTGTCCAGCCCGATGTCGTGCTGGGCCCGCTCGGACAGGTACCAGCGGTGCTCCAGCAGCTCGTGGTAGATCTCCGCCGGGTCCATGCTCCCGCGCAGCTCGACGGGTACAGCCCGCACGGTCGGCCGGAACACGTCGCGCACCCAGCGGTGGGCGAGCACCTCGGGGCGGGCCGCGAGGGGATCGCCCGGGGCGTAGTCGTCCTGGGTGGCCATCCAGCTCTCCAGGTCGTTCAGCAGCCGCCGCGCCTGGTTCTCCTCGGCGTCCAGGCCGGTGAGCCGCAGCAGCTGGCGCTGGTGGTGGCCCGCGTCGACGACCTTGGGGACGAAGGTGACCGAGTCGCCGTGGGCGTTGTGCTCGATCTGCATCTCGGCCACGTCGAACCCGAGGTCGTTGAGCCGGCGTATCCGGCGCTCTATGTAGTGGTACTTGCCCGCCGGATAGACCGACGTGCGGGTCAGCTCCTCCCACAGCCTCGTGTAGCGGGCGCAGATCTCGGTGCCGAAGTCGACCGGGTCCACCGACGGGTGCAGCGCGCCGGACGCCTCCAGGTCCAGCAGCTCTCCGCTGATGTTGACCCGGGCCAGATCGAGGTCGTAGTCGCGCTGACCGGGGCTCAGCCGCGGATGCAGCTCGCCCGTCTCGGCGTCCACCAGATAGGCGGCGTACGCGCCCGCGTCGCGGCGGAAGAGCGTGTTGGACAGCGAGCAGTCGCCCCAGGCGAACCCGGCCAGGTGCAGCCGCACCAGCAGCACCGCGAGGGCGTCCATCAGCCGGTGCATGGTCGCCGGGCGCATGGTCGTCTCGAACATCGACCGGTACGGCATCGAGCCGCGCAGATGGCGGGTGATCAGCACCGGCTCCAGCGGGGCGCCGGAGGCGTCGGTGCGCCCGGTGACCACGCCGAGGGCGTCCACGGCCGGGATGGACAGCCGGTCCAGGTCGCGCAGCAGCTCGTACTCGCGCAGCGCGGGACGCTCGGCCAGTTCCTTGACGGCGATCACCTCGTCGCCGGCGCGGGCGTAGCGCACGACGTGCCGGGAGATGCCCCGGGGGAGCGGCACGAGGTACTCCTCGGGCCACTCCTCCAGGGGCAGCTGCCAGGGCAGTTCGAGCAGGAGCGCGGGGTGCTCCGGGTTGGTCGCGCTGATCTGCAGAGCCATGGCACGAACCCTAAGTCACGCTAGGCGGCCCGCTGCCGGGCCTGTTCGGCGGCCGCGCGCACGGAGCCGCGGTGGACGGGGCCGTGGCCGGGCAGCAGGGTGTCGCCGTCGAGGGCGCCGATCAGCTCCAGCGAGGCGAGGGCCTGTTCGCGCTCGTGGTGGAAGAAGTCCAGGAGCATCTGGGGGCCCTTGAGCCGGGAGGTCGCGTGGCCGGTGGCCAGGGCGTCACCGGAGATCACGATGCCCGCCTCGGGCAGGTGGAAGACGCAGTGGCCGTCGGTGTGGCCCGGGGTGAGCACGGGCACGGGCCGGCCGGGCAGGTCGAGGGGGCCGTCGGCCGGGAACGGCTGCGGCAGGGCGACCGGGTTGTGCTGCAGGCCGCCGACGCGCAGGACGTGCACGGTCCACGGCACGATGCCGGGCCGCCAGATGTTGCGGACCACGTCGCCCACGTTCGCCTGCTGCAGGAAGTCCCGCCGGGCGTGCGGCACTTCGGCCGGGTGGAGGTAGACCGGGGTGCCGTGGGTGCTGCGCAAGTACTCCGCGGAGCCGATGTGGTCGTTGTGCGCGTGGGTGATCAGCACCGCCGCGACCGCCTCGGGTGAACCGCCCACCTGGGCCAGGGAGTCCAGCACCAGCTGCCGGTCCCCGGGATACCCGGTGTCGATCAGCGTGAGGGCGTCCCCTTCTTTCAGGATCACCCAGTTGGTGTTGCTGCCGTGGACCAGGTAGGTGCCGTCGGCGACTTGCCGTACGTCCGCCCGCATTCGTCGTCCCCCCGCCGGTGAGATGCCTGCATGTCGGCGAACAGCAAAGCAGATCATGGTGATGGCCGGGAGCCCGGCCCGCTTCAGCGCACGCCCTGCGGGCGGAACTGCACGCTGATGCGCGGTCCCGTGGCCCGCGTGGTCTTGGGCACGCAGTGTTCCCAGGTGCGCTGGCAGGAGCCGCCCATCACGATCAGGTCGCCGTGGCCCAGCGGCCGGCGGACGGTGCCGCCCCCGCCCCGCACCGGGCGCAGCAGCAGGTCGCGCGGGGCGCCCACGGACAGGATCGCGACCATGGTGTCCTCCCGCGCCCCGCGGCCGATCCGGTCGCCGTGCCAGGCGACGCTGTCGCGGCCGTCGCGGTAGTAGCACAGCCCGGCGGTGGTGAACGGCTCACGCAGCTCCCCGGCGTAGTGCGCGGACAGCTGGTCGCGGGCCTCGGCGAGCACCGGGTGGGGCAGCGGGTCCTCGGCGCCGTAGAAGCAGAGCAGCCGGGGGACGTCGACGACCTGGTCGTACATCTTCCGGCGCTCGGCGCGCCAGGGCACCTCGGCCGCCAGCCGCTCGAACAGGGCGTCCGCCCCGCTCAGCCAGCCGGGCAGCACGTCGATCCAGGCGCCGGAGCCCAGCTCGGTCCGGCGGATCCCGCCGAGGGAGCCGAGGCGCAGCTCGTCGGTCTGGTCGAACAGGGAGCCCTGGAGGTGCGTGGCCATGACCTCAGAGTACTCCTTAATCGAAATTATGTTCTAACCGGATCTTGGATTCTCCCCGTCGGGAGCTTTCACCTCGTGACCTCTTTCGATACACCGATGTATCGAATACATTCGTGCATCGAAAGGGAGGTGGTCCCGTGCCCGTGGAGCAGGCGGCCCCGCGTGTCACCCGGCGGCGGGTGCGCACCCGGGCGAATCTGCTGGACGCCGCCTTCGCCGTGTTCGCCGCCAAGGGCTTCGGACGGGTCTCCATCGAGGAGGTCTGCGACGCCGCCGGCTACAGCCGCGGCGCCTTCTACTCCAACTTCGCGAGCCTCGACGAGCTGTTCTTCGCGCTGTACGAACAGCGCGCCGGCCTGATCGCCGAGCAGGTCGCCGACGCGCTCGCCGAGGACGGCGGCGACCTCGACGTGGCGGCCTGCGTCGACCGGGTCACCGAGGTGCTGCTGCTCGACGTGGACTGGCTGCTGGTCAAGACGGACTTCCTGGTGCGCGCCGCCCGCGCCCCCGAGGTCGCCCGCACCCTGCTGGAGCACCGCGCACGGCTGCGCCGGGCCATCGCCGACCGGCTGGCCCGCGCCACCGCGCACAGCCCGCTGCCCGCCGTGCTCGGCGACGCGGACGGCGCCGCCCACGCCGTCGTCGCCGCCTACGACGGCGTCACCACCCAACTGCTGCTGGACAAGGACGTCGAGCACGCTCGCGCCTGGCTCAAGCAGCTCCTCACCGCGCTGCTGACGGACGGCAGCCACACCCCCCGACCCTGAAAGGGGACGCGCGCATGGACGCGGACGTCATCGTCGTCGGAGCCGGACTCGCCGGCCTGGTCGCGGCGCACGAACTGACCAGCAGGGGCCGGCGCGTCGCCCTCGTCGACCAGGAGAACGCCGCCAACCTCGGCGGCCAGGCGTTCTGGTCCTTCGGCGGGCTGTTCCTCGTCGACACCCCGGAGCAGCGGCGCCTCGGCATCAAGGACTCCTTCGACCTCGCCTGGAACGACTGGCAGGGCAGCGCGGCCTTCGACCGGCTCGCCGACGAGGACTCCTGGGCGGTGCGCTGGGCGCGCGCCTATGTCGAGTGGGCGGCGGGGGAGAAGCGGTCCTGGCTGACCGGGCACGGCATCGAGCTGCTGCCCACCGTCGGCTGGGCCGAGCGCGGCGACCTGCGCGCCGACGGCCACGGCAACTCCGTGCCCCGCTTCCACATCGCCTGGGGCACCGGCACCGGTGTCGTCGAGCCGTTCGCGGACCACGCCAAGCAGGCCGCACGCGACGGTCTGCTCACCTTCCACCACCGCCACCGCGTCGACGAGCTCGTCATCGAGGACGGCACGGCCCGCGGCGTGCGCGGCAAGGTGCTCGCCGACGACGCCTCGCCGCGCGGCGTCGCCTCCAACCGCGAGGAGACGGGCGACTTCGAGCTGACCGCCCAGGCCGTGATCGTCACCACCGGCGGCATCGGCGCCAACCACGACATCGTCCGCCGTCACTGGCCCGAGCGGCTCGGCACCCCGCCCGCCGAGATGGTCACCGGCGTGCCCGCCTACGTCGACGGCCGCATGCTCGACATCAGCGCCGAGGCCGGTGTCCGGCTGGTCAACCGCGACCGCATGTGGCACTACACCGAAGGCCTGCGGAACTGGAGCCCGATCTGGCCCGGCCACGGCATCCGCATCCTCCCCGGCCCGTCCTCCCTCTGGTTCGACGCCCTCGGCCGCCGCCTGCCCGACCCCTGCCTGCCGGGCTACGACACCCTCGGCACCCTGAAGCACCTGCGCACCACCGAGGACATCGCCGGGTACGACCACTCCTGGTTCATCCTCACCCGCAAGATCGTCGAGAAGGAGTTCGCCCTGTCGGGGTCCGAGCAGAACCCCGACATCACCGCCAAGGACAAGCGCGCCGTGCTGCGCGACCGCCTCCTCGGCAAGGGCGCGCCGGGGCCCGTCGCCGACTTCCTGCGGCACGGCGCTGACTTCGTCGTCGCCGACACCCTGGAGGAGCTGGTGGAGAAGATGAACGGCCTCACCGACAAACCCCTGCTGGAGGCCGGAACCGTCCGCCGCCAGATCGAGGCCCGCGACCTGCAGATCACCAACCCCTACAGCAAGGACGCCCAGGTGCAGGGCATCCGCAACGCCCGCCGCTACATCGGCGACCGCCTCGGCCGCGTCGCCACCCCGCACCGCATCCTCGACCCGGCGGCCGGCCCGCTCATCGGCGTCAAGCTGCACATCCTGACCCGCAAGACCCTCGGCGGCATCCAGACCGACCTCGACTCCCGCGCCCTGGGCCTGGACGGCACACCGATCGACGGGCTCTACGCGGCCGGCGAGGTCGCCGGCTTCGGCGGCGGCGGGGTCCACGGCTACAACGCGCTGGAGGGCACCTTCCTCGGCGGCTGCCTCTTCTCGGGCCGCGCGGCCGGACGGGCGGCCGCCGCGCAGACCGCCTGACGGCAGGCCCCGAGCCCGCTTCGGCAGGTCCTACGTCCGCTTCAGCAGGCCCAGCAGGACGGCGGCGTGGGACTCCTCGGGCGCCTTGGACGCGGTCAGCAGGGTGACCCGGCCCCGGCGGGCCGAGGCGCGCAGATGAGCGAGGAGTTCCGCCGCCTCCGGCTCCGCGAGCTCCGCCTCGTAGCGCTGCCGGAACTCCTCGTAGGAGCCCTGGCCCGCGTGGTACCAGCGCCGCAGCTCCGTCGACGGGGTGAGCCCTTTCGGCCACTCGTCGACGTGCGCGGCGTCCTTGGACAGACCGCGCGGCCACAGCCGGTCGACGAGGACCCGGACACCGTCGTCCGGCTCCGGGGGGTCGTACACACGACGGACGCGGACGCTCATGCGCGGCCCTTTCTGCGGGGTGCGGTCGCTGCGAGCGTAATGCGGGCCGGGCGGGCGACGCCGTACGGCGTGGCCTGAACGAGCGGCGCCCGGACCGCCCGCACCTCCTACGCTGAGGGCCGGTTGATCACCCGGCATCCCCCAAGGAGCGCACGTGAGCCGATCCTCGCAGCGACCCGCCAGACGCCGCCTCCTCGGCGGCCGCACCCGAGGCGGCCCCGCCCTCGGTCGCAGGGGCGTCCTCGCCACCGTCCCCGTCGCCCTCGCCGCCCTCCTCGCCACCGCCTCGCCCGCAGCGGCCGGCACCACGGGCGCCGCCGGCGCCGGCGATCCCTACTTCGCGCTCGCCGGCAACGGCGGCTACCACGTCCGCCACTACGATCTGACGCTGCGTTACGACACGCGCACCCGTCACCTCGACGGCCGGGCCGTCCTGACCGCCCGCGCCACCCAGCGCCTGACCCGCTTCGACCTCGACCTGAGCGGACTGACCGTCACCGGCCTCACCGTGGACCACGCCGAGGCCGCCCACCGGCGCGACGGCCAGGAACTCGTCGTGACGCCCCGCCACGCGCTGCGCAAGGGCCAGGAGTTCCGCGTCACCGTCACCTACCACGGCACCCCGAAGCCGGTCACCGACCCCGACGGCTCCCTCGACGGCTGGATCCCCACCGACGACGGGGCGTTCGTCGCCGGGGAGCCGCAGGGCGCCATGACCTGGTTCCCGGCGAACAACCACCCCACCGACAAGGCGTCGTACGACTTCACCCTCACCGTGCCGAAGGGGCGCACCGCCGTCGCCAACGGTGTCCTGCTCGGCACCCGCACCGCCGGCGGCACCACCACCTTCCGCTGGCACCAGGCCGAACCCATGGCCGCCTACCTGGCCACCGCCACCATCGGCGCCTTCCGGGTGCGGCAGTACACGACCCGCGACGGCATCCGGGTCTACGACGCCGTCGACCCCAGGGAGGCGGAGACGGCCGAGCCCGTGCTGCGGCAGCTTCCGGTGGTGCTCGCCTGGGGACGCGGCGTCTTCGGGCCCTACCCCTTCCGGGCCGCGGGCTCGATCGTGGACCGCGCGCCCGACGTCGGCTACGCGCTGGAGACCCAGACCCGGCCCGTGTACGACTCCGCACCCGACCTGGACACCCTCGTCCACGAGACGGCACACCAGTGGTTCGGCGACTCCGTCTCGCTCACCACCTGGAAGGACATCTGGCTCAACGAGGGCTTCGCCACCTACGCCGAGTGGCTCTACAGCGAGCAGCACGGCGGCCGCAGCGCCCAGCAGGCCTTCGACACGCTGTACGCCCGCCCGGCGGGCGACCCGCTGTGGGCGTATCCGCCCGCCGACCCCGGCAGCGGCGCCCGCATCTTCGGCACCCCCGTCTACGCGCGCGGCGCCATGGCCCTGCACGTCCTGCGCCGGGCCGTCGGCGACCGCACCTTCCTGCGGATCCTGCGGACCTGGGCGGCCGAGCACCGCGAGGGCCACGGGACGACCGCCGGCCTCATCGCCCTCGCCGAACGCCTGTCCGGCCGCGACCTGCGCGGACTGCTCCACACGTGGCTGTACACCCCGGGCAAACCCGTCCGGCCTTAGAACCGCCCGGCCGGCACCGGACCCCCTGATTTCCCGTGCGTCCCACGGGTACTCCGTCGGCCTGAACGGCGAAACAGGGAGGTCCTGCCATGCACGAAGGGGACGACCTGCCGGTGGTGCGCACGCTCGCCGAGCTCACCGACCTGGTCGACGACAACCGGCGGCTGTACGTCCGCTGGTCCAAGGGGCCGGGGACCGATCTCGGCAAGGTGTCCAGCACCGACGAGCTGACGGGCGTCCCCATGCCCGGCCTGTCCGCCAACCCGCTCGACGTCGAGCGCTGGTGGGAGGGCCGCCCGCTCCGGCTCTGGGTGGCCCGCCGGCTGTACGACTACGCCCATCTGCCCCACGAGAAGGGGCCCGGCATCCGGCCCTGGGTGCTGCAGGGCCACGAGACGGGACGCGGACCGGACAACGAGCCCCTGGTCGCCGACGTGCGTCCGCTGCGCTGGATCGATCAGTCCGTGATCGACGAGGCCCGCGCGGAGGTGGAGAACCAGCACAACGACTGGGGACCACTGGACCGCACGGGCCGCGGCCGGGGCTCCTGACCGGCACGGCACTCCGCCGGTCCGGGGAAGCGACCGGTCCGGGGAAGCGACCGGTCCGGGGAACCGACCGGGCCGGGAAGCGACCGGGCCGGGAAGCCACCGGGCCGTCCGCCCCGGGCCCGTGCCCGGGGCGGACGGCCCGCGTCGGCGGGGGCTCAGCCGGCTCCGAAGGTCGCCGGCGGGCCTACCCGCTCTTGCGGCTGCCCGCGCGGCGGCGCATCCGGCGGCGTTCGGTCTCGCTGGTGCCGCCCCAGACGCCGATCGCCTGGTCGGTGTCCAGCGCGAACCGCAGGCACGGCTCCTGCACCGGGCAATCCCGGCACACCGCCTTCGCCTGCTCGGTCTGAACCAGCGACGGGCCGGTGGTGCCGATCGGGAAGAACAGGTCGGGGTCCTCGTGGCGGCACGCGGCGTGCTCTCGCCAGTTGTCCATCAAAGTCACCTTCGATCGTGCATCGACGTCTTGCGTGGCCTTGCGGATGCATCACTCGCTGACGGGTCACCTGTCGATGCGGAGGTGAAACAACCCATTCTCCCGGCTTGTTGAGGCGATGGCTGTAAACGGTGCCCCGCAGTCAGCCGCGCAGCGCCTGTGCGGCGGTCGCGGCGACCGCGTCGGCGACGGCGGCCAGCGCGGGGGAGTCCAGCCGCCACTGCTGCCAGTACAGCGGGACGTCCACCGCCTGCCCGGGTGCCGGTTCCACCAGGCGCCCGGCCCGCAGCAGCGGCCTGGCCTGCGCCTCGGGCACCATGCCCCAGCCCAGCCCGGCGGCCACCGCCTCGGCGAACCCCTCCGACGTGGGCACGTGGTGCCGCAGCGCGCTCGCACCGCCGTCACCGTCGCGCAGCCGCCGTACGAAGGCGTCCTGGAAGTCGTCGCGCCGGTCGAAGACGATCACCGGTGCCTCGGCGAGGACGTCGGGCAGCGGAGCACCCGTCAGATACCGTGCGGCGAACTCCGGTGCCGCCACGGGCAGATACCGCATCCGGCCGAGGGCCCGCACCGAGCAGCCGGGCACCGGGTCGGGGGAGGAGGTCACCGCGGCCATCACCGCGCCGTCGCGCAGCAGCGTCGCCGTGTGGTCCTCGTCCTCACGGCGCAGTTCGAAGCAGAGCCGCAGCTCCCCGGGGACCCGGGTGAGCACGTCCAGGAACCAGGTGGCCAGCGAGTCCGCGTTCACCGCGATCGTCACCCGTACCGGCTCCCCGGTGCCGCTGAGCCCCAGCTCCGCGTGGGCGTCCCGCTCCAGCCGGGCCACCTGGCGGGCGAGCCGCACCAGCACCAGACCGGACTCGGTGGGCCGCACCGGCTTGGTGCGCAGCAGCAGCACCCGCCCGGTGCGCTGCTCGAGCGCCTTCACCCGCTGGCTGACCGCCGACGGCGTCACGTGCAGCGCGGCGGCCGCGGCGTCGAACGTGCCCTCGTCGACCACCGCCAGCAGGGTGCGCACCTGGTCGAGGGGGAGTTCGCCGATCATCGCACCTTCACATCGGCTAATGATACGTAAGAATCTTTAGCTGTACCTGGAATGTCTCCTTCCGTAGCGTCGGGGGCATGTCCAGCTCTCTCGCCGCCGCTGCCGCAGGCTTCGGCACCGGCCTGTCGCTCATCGTCGCCATCGGCGCCCAGAACGCCTTCGTCCTGCGTCAGGGCATCCGCCGGGACGCGGTCCTCGCCGTCGTCGGCATCTGCGCCCTGTCCGACGCCGTCCTCATCGCCCTCGGCGTGGGCGGCGTCGGCGCCCTGGTGGTGACCTGGCCGGGAGCGCTGACGGCGGTCGGCTGGATCGGCGGGGCGTTCCTGCTCTGCTACGGCGCCCTCGCCGCCCGGCGGGTACTGCGGCCGGGGACGCTGCAGGCCGCGGGGGAGGCGGCGGGCTCGCGCCGGCGGGCGGTGCTCACCTGCCTGGCGATGACCTGGCTCAACCCGCACGTCTACCTCGACACCGTCTTCCTGCTGGGCTCCGTCGCCGCCGGCCACGGCGCGCTGCGCTGGACGTTCGGCCTCGGCGCCGCCCTGGCCAGCGTGTGCTGGTTCGCCGCACTCGGCTTCGGAGCCCGCCTCCTCGGCCGCTTCCTCGCCCGCCCCGCCGCCTGGCGCGTCCTGGACGCCCTGGTCGCCGCCACCATGATCGTGCTCGGCGTGTCCCTGATCGCCCGGAGCTGAGCCGGCCCGGGAGAGGCGCACGGCCGGTGCCCGGCGAGGCGCACGGCCGGTGCCCGGCGAGGCGCACGGCCGGTGCTGCGATAGTGAACCCCGGACACGAAAGATGTAACGACCATCCAGGGACGTCGTGGACACGAGCGAGAGCAGCACCGAAGCGAAGCGGCACCCGTCGGCGGAAGCCGGCGGGGCATCACAGGAACCGGCCCCATCACAGGTACCGGCCCCTGAGGCGGGAGACGAGCGGCCGGGGGCCATCCACGAGGAAGCGGCCGACCGGCCGGCGTCCGCCCCGCGCACCGGCTGGCGCCGCTGGGCGATGGACACCCGGCCCCTGCGCCGCCCGGCGTACCGGCGGCTGTGGTCCTCGACCATCGTCACGGCCGTCGGCAGCCAGCTCACCGCCGTCGCCGTGCCCAAGCAGATCTACGACATCACCGGCTCCTCGGCCTGGGTCGGCTACGCCAGTCTCGCCGGCCTGGTGCCGATGGTGGTGTTCGCGCTGTGGGGCGGCGCGGTCGCCGACACCATGGACCGGCGCCGGCTGCTGCTGATCACCAACACCGGCATCGCCGTCACCTCGGTGCTGTTCTGGGCGCAGGCCGCGACCGGCCTGGACTCCGTCGCCGTGCTGATGGTCCTCCTCGCGGCCCAGCAGGCGTTCTTCGGGCTGAACTCGCCGGCCCGCAACGCCTCCATCGCCCGTCTGGTCCCCACCGGGGAACTGCCCGCCGCCAATGCGCTCGGCTCCACCGTCATGCAGACCGGGCTGGTCGCCGGGCCGCTCCTCGCGGGCGCGCTGATCCCGGTGATCGGGCTGCCGGAGCTGTACCTGATCGACGCGCTCGCCTTGTGCGTCACGCTGTGGGCGGTGTTCCGGCTGCCGGCGCTGCCGCCCCTCGGCGAGGCCGCGGCCCGCCGCGCGGGCGTACGGCAGATAGCGGAGGGCTTCCGCTACATCTCCGGGCACAAGGTGCTGCTGCTGTCCTTCCTCGCCGACATCGTGGCGATGGTCCTCGGCATGCCCCGCGCCCTGTTCCCCCAGCTCGCCGCCCAGACCTACGCGCCCTACGGCGAGGGGCTCGCCCTCGGCCTGCTGTTCGCCGCGATCCCGGTGGGCGCGGTGCTCGGCGGCCTGTTCTCCGGCACCTTCTCGCGGGCGCGCCGGCACGGCTGGATGGTGATCGGCGCGGTCGTCGGCTGGGGCGTGGCGATCAGCGGGTTCGGGCTCAGCGGCAACCTGTGGCTCGCGGTGGCGTTCCTGGCGGCCGCCGGCCTCGCCGACATGATCTCGATGGTCTTCCGCGGGGCCATCCTGCTGTCCGCGGCCACCGACGAGATGCGCGGACGCATGCAGGGGGTGTTCACCGTCGTGGTGGCGGGCGGCCCGCGTCTGGCCGACGTCCTGCACGGCACCGCCGGGTCGGCCTTCGGCCCTCGCGCGGCGGTGGCCGGCGGCGGCCTGCTCGTCGTCGCCGTCATGCTGCTCCTGGCGACGGTGATGCCGGCGCTGCGGAGGTACCGGATCTGAACGGGGCCACCGGATCGGATCCGGGCGGGCGGCGGACCCCCGGGGCGCGGGCAGGCGTCGGCCCCGCGCTCCCGGAGGGGCCGTGGGGTGCCGGCTAGCGGGTGCGGCGCATCGCGTACTGCTCCATCAGCTTGTTGCGGGTGCTCTCCAGCCGGTGTGCCAGGATCTCCGCGACGATCCGCATGAGCGACAGCCCCAGCGCCGGGTCTTCTTCGCACAGCCGCAGTACCGGCTGGGCGTGGAACTCGTAGGCGCGCACGGGGCTGAACGCCTCGGCGCCGAAGTCCCACTCGTACGGCGGGAAGAGCCAGGACCAGCCGAGGAGGTCGCCCGCGCCGAGGGAGGCGACGGTGACCCGCTGGATCGACGTGACCTGCTGGGTCAGGGAGACCGAACCGGAGCGGATGATCCAGAAGCGGTCGGCCCGCCCGCCCGCATGGAAGATCTGGGTGTCCTCCGCGAAGGACACCTCGTGGGCGAGTTCCATGAGGTGTCGGCGCTGGGGCGGGGGCAGGGCGGTCAGCAGTTTCGTCGCTTTGGTCATGGCACGGGGCTCCTCGCCGGCGATGCTTCCGGGGCTTTCCCTACGCCCATTTCAGCCGCTGGCGGGCCTGCGGGCACCTCGGCGGACGGCGGGTTTCCGCCGCGCGGCCCGGGCACCGGCCGGCGAGGGCATGAAAAAGCCCTGGCTGGACGGGGGAAACCAGCCAGGGCCGTAAAGGGTGGCGTACGGAGGACTTCGACGGTCGACCCCGTCACCACGTATGGATGAACCGTAAACCATCTGGGGGACGAAATCCCAGCCGGAAGCCGGTCACGTGACCCGTTTCACTTCGCCACCCGCACGGTCTCCAGCTCCGGGTCGCCCGGGTCGGGCAGGAACATCCCCGCCGCCAGCCCCGTCCGCAGATAGCGCAGCACCGGCTCGGTCAGCCGCTCGCCCGGCAGCACCGCCGGGATGCCGGGCGGGTACGGCGTGATCATCTCCGCCGCGATCCGCCCCGCGGCCTCGGCCACCGGCACGTCCTCCGCCGGGCCGAAGAACGCGTCGCGCGGCAGCCGCACCTGCTCCAGCCGCAGCTCCTGCGGCGAGGGCACGTCCACCGCGGGCGCCGGCCGCAGCTCGGGCGCCGCGGCGGCCAGGTCCTTCAGCGCGGCCAGCAGCACGCCCGTCGTCTCCCGGTCGTCCCCGTGGGTGATCTGCGCCCCGATCCGCCGGTGGTCCACCAGGTGCATCTCCACCTCGCGGTGCTCGCGCAGCCAGTCCGCCGCCCGGTAGCCGGTGATCCCGAGACCGGAGACGTCGATGATCGTGGGCAGCGGGTCGAAGTCGTCGGCGAGGCCCGGTCCGCAGAAGTCGTCCCGGTCGTTGACGTGCAGCCCCTCGATGTCCTCGATCGCGCCGCGCACCTCGGCGGCCAGCTCCAGCGCCCCGCCCATGATCTCGCGGCCGTGCAGCGCCATCTGCCGCCGCCAGCCGTCCAGGCCGGCGTAGATCAGCACCGACGGGCTCGTCGTGCCGAGCAGGTCGGACCGGTTCTTCAGCAGCTGCGGAGGCACCAGGTCGCCCTGCACATGGAAGACCGAGCCCTGCTCCAGCCCGCTGCCCATCTTGTGGATGCTCGTCACGCAGATGTCGGCGCCCGCGTCCATGGCCCACGACGGCAGGTCCGGATGGAAGGGCAGATGGGCGCCCCAGGCCTCGTCCACGATCAACGGCACCCCGTGCCCGTGGCACACCTCCGCGATGGCACGCAGGTCCGCGCAGGCCCCGTACGGGGTCGGCGAGGTGACCAGCGCGCCCTTGGCGTCCGGATGCGCGGCGAACGCCCGCGCGAAGTCCTCGGCCGCGGGCGGGTGCGCCAGATGGCGTTCGGCGTCCCAGCGGGGTTCCACCCACACGGGCTCGATCCCGGACACCACGAGCCCCGACACCACCGCCTTGTGCGCGTCCCGCCCGATCAGCAGCTTCTCGTGCGGACCGGCCACCGCGAGCATGGCCGCCTTCACGGACAGGGAGCTGCCGCAGGTGGTGAAGAAGGTGTGCTCGGCATGTACCGCGTCGGCCATCAGCTCCTCGGCCCGCTGCAGCACCTGCCCGCGCGTCAGCCGGTCGTCCAGCCCGCCGGTCGCCAGCACGTCACCGAGGAACACGGCGTCCCCCAGCACCTCCCGTACGGCCGGGTCGGCGCCGCGTGCCTGCTTGTGGCCGGGCGGGGTGAACGACAAACGGCCCCGGCGACGGTAGTCGACCAGGGCTTGGAGAACCGGTGCTCGGGTGTGATCAGCAGCCATGCGGGTGCGGGTTCCCCGCACCCGCCTCCGGCAACCAGGCCCACCCGGGTGACCGGTCCGCCCGGTCCCGGGCGGTCAGCGCTGTTCGGTATGGCTGCCGGGCCTGAGGATCTCGTCCAGCACCTGGAGCACCACCTCGTACGCCACCGTGCGCACCGCCGCATCGGGGGCCGCGTCGTCCGTGCCCGCACCGGTCTCCGGCTCTCCGGTCCCGCCCCTGGCCCGCCCGGCACGCGCCTCCTGCGCGGCATAGGCCCGGGCGCGCTGGATCCGGCGCAACAGCTCATCTGAGTCCACGACATCCGTCATGCCGTCCGACTACCCCCGCCGAACGGGTCAATGACCGGAACATGCCCGAAACGTCAGGTTTGCCGCGGCCGGGAGAGGTCAGCCGGACTACGAGGGCCTCACACGTCCCGGTGCCACCGGGGGATGCCGGGGGCCCAGGGCCATCAGGACATGGTCGGCAGCGGTCGCGTCGACGAGGCGTCGGGCCCGGCCCGGTCCGCCGCACGAGCCGACCGCGCGCACGATCCGGACCACCACGCAAATCGTGCAGACCACCACGGGGATCGTGCAGATCACGAAAACCATGCAGAGCACCACGACCACGCAGAGCACGAAGACCACGCAGATCACGACGCGGAACGCGCGGGAGCATTGTGAGGGAGCGAAAGGATGAGCGCGGAGTACGCCACCCCCCTGGACGTCGGGGACGCACCGTGCGAGCGGTGCGGTCCCTGCTGTCCGGCCGACGTCCGCGCGGCCGTCCGCAGCGCCGTCGACCGGCGCTGCCGGGACACCGGAGCGCGGTTCGACGAGGCGGCGCTGTCCGACGCGCTGCTCGTCGCCTCGGAGCTGACGTCCAACGCCATCCTGCACGGCGGCGGGGTCACCGGTTTCGCCGTGGACCTCGTGGCCGGAGGGGTGCGCGTGTCCGTCAGCGACCGCAGTCGCCGGCTGCCCGTGACCGAGGCGCCGCGCGACGCCGAGGGACGGCGCAGGGTCGGCGGCCGCGGCTGGCCGATCGTGTGCCGACTGTCGCGGGACGTGCACGTCACGGACCTGCCCGCGGGCGGGAAGCGGATCACGGCCGAGGTCCCCGTCTACTGACTCCGAGCGCCTCGCCGAGCGCCGACTGCTGGGCGAAGTGTTCCCTGCCCTTGTTCCGCGCGCTTCCGGACGTCCCCCTTCCGAGCGGTTTCCGCAGCTCAATTCATTCGCTGTGTTTGCTGCGGGGAGGGAGGGGCACACGCAATTTCGTGCTTCGGACCGGAGGCGCGTCAGCGGGAGCGGTACAGCTGCCCGGGGCCTGACGGCGAACCGGCGGCACCCTCACCCTCCCGCGGTAAGTCCCTGAAACCACCTGTTCAGGAGCAAATCCGCATCATGCTGAGCGACATGTCGACAAGCCGACCTGGCACGGACGTCCGACCCACCTCGTCCCCCGGGCGGTCGCACGACGACGCCCCCGACACCGCAGAGGCGTTCGCCCGCCTCGCCGCGCTGGAGGACGGCCCCGAGCGCGAGGCCCTGCGCGACGAGCTCGTCACCGCCTGGCTGCCCATGGCCCACCGCATCGCCGGCCGCTTCCGCGACCGCGGCGAATCGCTGGAGGACCTGCGCCAGGTGGCCGCACTGGGCCTGGTGAAGGCCATCGACCGTTACGACCCTAGCCGCGGCGCCTTCGAGAGTTACGCCGTGCCGACCATCACCGGTGAGGTCAAACGGCACTTCCGCGACCGCATGTGGGCCCTGCGCGTCCCCCGGCGCGTGCAGGAGCTGCGCAACAAGGTACGGATCGCCCGCCGCGACCTCACCCAGAACCCCGGCTCCCCGGAGCCCTCCGTCGCGGATATCGCCGCGCACACCGGACTGACCGAGGACGAGGTCAACGCCGGGCTCGAGGCGCTGGACAGCTTCAGCACGCTGTCGCTGGACGCGGAGGTGTCGGCCGACGACGACGGCTACAGCCTCGCCGACACGCTCGGCGCGCCGGACGGCTCCTACGACATCGTCATCGACCGCGAGTCCGCCAAGGAGGGCCTGCGCCATCTGCCGGAACGTGAACGCGCCATCCTGTACATGCGATTCTTCGAGGACATGACACAGAGCCGGATCGCCGACCAGCTCGGCATCTCCCAGATGCACGTCTCCCGCTTGATCAGCCGCAGCTGTGCCCGGGTGCGCGAGGAGGCCATGGGCCGCCGGCCGCGCCGTCCCGGTTCCTCACCGCGCCGCGGCTGAGACACCGCCGGCACCCCACGACGTCGTACGCCTTCCGGGCTCCGCACCGCACCAGCGGAGGCCGGGAGGCGTACGACGTCGTGCCGTCGTGTCCGGGCGGCCGGCACACCGCCCGCGGCGCCGGCCGCCCGGGGGCGGTGTGCCGGAGCGAAGTCGGGGCATCCGGGAGTCCGGGAGGCGAGCATGAACACATATGCCATGGGGCGGGGCGGCCGTGCCGAGGCCGAACGGATGGCCCGGGGGACGGTGACCGAGAGCGCGGCGCGTGCCGGACTGGCCGCGCGGGGCGTGATCTACCTGCTGGTCGGCGCGCTGGCGCTGCAGATCTCCTTCGGCGACGGCGGCCACCAGGCGGACCGCGGAGGCGCCCTCGCCGAGCTGTCACGGCAGCCGCTCGGTTCCGTGCTGCTGTGGGCGCTGGGCGTCGGCCTCGCCGGGATGGCCCTGTGGCGGCTGTCCGAGGCGGTCTTCGGATCGGCCGGCGCGGACGGGCGCTCGGCCAAGAAGCGGCTCCTGGCGGTGGTCCGCTGCGTGTTCTACTGCTGCGTCGCCTACTCCGTGCTGTCGTTCGCGGCCGGGTCGGGCGGCGGCGGGTCCAGCGACCGGCAGTCCCGCGACGTCACCGCCCGGGTGCTCGATCTGCCGGCCGGCCAGTGGCTGGTCGGCGTGGCCGGGGCCGGGATCGCCGTCGCCGGCGTGTGGATCGGCGTGGCGGCCGCCCGGCGCACCTACCGCAAGCAGCTGCGGCAGGCCGCCATGCCGCGGTGGGGCCGCCGGCTCACCGACGTCACCGGTGTGGGAGGCGGCGTCGCGCGCGGCCTGGTCTTCACCGCCGCCGGTGCCTTCGCCGTACGTGCGGCCGTCGACACCGACCCGGGGCGGGCCAAGGGGCTCGACGACACGCTCCGCTCCTTCGCCGGGACCCCGCTCGGACCCTGGCTGCTCACGCTGGTGGCGGCCGGTCTCGTCCTGTTCGGCGTGTTCTCCTTCGCACTGGCCCGCTGGCGGCGCGTCTGAGCGGCGCGGGCCGGGGAACCCGGGGGACATGGACGACTCAGACCTCCCGCCGGACGAGCGCCCCGTGGACGTCTACCTCGACCTGCTGCGGTTCAGGATGGACACCGACGACTTCCAGCTGCTGCTCAGCGTGGTGGAGCCCGTGCTGCGGGCCATCGAGGAGCAGCGGTTCGGAGGCATGGAGCTGGTGGTGGACTGCGAGCGCGCCGAGGGCCTGCCGCAGACCATCCGCGACGAGGCGGCCCTCGTCATCGCCACCGCCGTGACCGGCCGCCTGGACAACCAGGTCGTCGAGATCGACGTGGAGGGCACCGGCCCGGTCCGCGTCGTCACGGACGCGGACACCGCCTCCGACCCGAACAGCCTCGACCGGATCGCGGGCTACCTCCAGGAACGCCGCCACACCGACCAGGAACTCCGCGGCATCGCCGAGGCAAGCGGCCTGCCCACCGACTTCTGACCCCGGCCCCAGCGGGTCCGCTGCCGCGCGCCACCGGTCGGCCTCGCGGCGGGCCGGCAGGCGCCCGGCCGGCCGGGCCTGCGGCCGAGGCCTGCACCTGGCACGCTTCCGCCCGCGGGCACCTTGCGCGCGCTCGTCGTGCCGACGCAGGCTGCCGCCAGCCGGCTTGCGGCGGCCGCCGATGCCTGCCCGGCCGAACCTGTGGCCGGCGCGCGTGCGCCTGTCTGGCCGCGTTCGCCCGCGGGTGCCCTGGGCGCGCTTGTCAGGCCGACGCTTGCTGCCGCTGGTCCGCCTTGCGGTGGCCGCTGACGCCCCGGCCGAGCCTGCGGCCGGCGGGCGTGCGCCTGTGCGGCCGGTTCATCCACGGTCGACCGCCGGGCGCGCGTCGGCCCGACGTCAGGCGAGCCGGACGGGCGGATGCCGGGGTGAGGCAGACAAGGCCGCCGAACCGTCGTCCCGCCCGGCACACGTCACGCCCGCAGGCTCCGCCTGCGGGCGCCCCGCGCGCGCTCGTCAGACCGACGTCAGCTGCCGCCAGTCGGCCTTGCAGCAGGTGCTGACGCCTGCCCGGGGGGAGCCTGAGGTCGGCGGGCGTGTGCCTGCCCGGCTGCTTCAGCCACGCTCGACCGCCGCGCGCGCGTCGGCGCGGCGTCAGGCGAGCCGGACGGACCGAGGCCGACAGGCCGCCGAGCCGTCGTCCCGTCCCGCTTACCTCACTTCGCCGGTTCCGCTCGTGGGGCGCCCAGTGGGCGGGCCAGGCCCACGACTGCCTCGTCCAGGCGTTGCAGGTGCCGCAGCACGCGGTCGGTGATGCGGCCGTAGCGCGGTGTGCCGGGGTCGCCGGGCTGGAGCAGCGCGGCGAGGCTCGGCCCCGTCTGCACCTTCCCGGCCGCCTCACCGTCGGTGACATGCGCCGCGATGGTGCGGATGTTGTCCAGGATGCGCTGCCCCGCCCCGCGCAGCCGCGGGTCCGCCGCGATGGCCGGATGTGTGGGGAGCAGTTCCGCCATGGCCGCGAGCGAGCGCGCGTGGTACGCGCACGTCTCCAGCAGCGCCACCACATAGCGCGCGGTGTCGCGCCGTGAGCGCAGGGGCGTGACCGGGTGGGTCAGCGGCTGCGTCGCCGCACTGAGGTCCGCCAGCGCCTGGTCCAGGTCGCGCGCGAGGTCCAGCAGCTCCACCGCGGGGCCGCCGCTGAGCTGGTCCACGGCCCGCTCGGTGACGTCGGCCAGCCGCTCCAGCACCGTCCCCAGCAGTTCGTCCGTACGCCGGCCCGTGTGCACCGGCAGCACCAGCGCCGCCGCGATCACCCCGCAGGCCGCGCCCAGCGCCGTCTCCTCCACGCGCAGCACCAGCACGGAGGCGCTGTAGGTGTGCAGCAGCGTGTAGAGCAGCCCCAGCGCGGCCGTCACGAAGAACGACATCAGCGTGTACGACAGCGGCGCGGTGTAGAACATCGCGAACACGAACAGCAGCACCAGCGCGAACGCCGTCCATGTGTGGTGCCCGACCAGCCCCGCCAGCGCGATGCCCGCCACCACGCCGAGCACGGTGCCCACCAGCCGCCGGTAGCCCTTGACCAGGATCTCCCCGGTGGAGGAGGTGTTGATGAAGACGATCCAGCAGGTGAGCACCGCCCAGTACCAGCGCTGCGCGGACAGGAACTCCCCGCCGACGATGGCGAGCGACGACCCGACCGCGACCTGCACGGCCGCCCGGGTGGTGGGCCGCTTCAGCCCGGCGAGCTGCTCCTCCTCTTCCCGCTCGCCCTCCTCCGCGCTGCCGATCGCGGCATCCTCGGCGTCCAGCTCCTCGCGGGAGCGGGTGGTGGCGGGGGAGTCGTCGGACTCGTCCTGCGGCCCGTCCAGCGCGACCCGCAGACCCATCACCGCGCGGGCCGTCTCGCCGATGCCGCGGAAGACGTCCTGCACGGCGGTCGCCGCCTCCGGCAGGTTCTCCTCGTCGCGGTAGCCGAGCAGCCGGTTGCGCACCTGCGCGAGCCCGGTGCCGCGGGCCGCCGCGGCCGGCTGCAGCACCAGCATCCGCAGCGCCTGCAGATCGCGGCGCAGCGCGCCGGTCGCCTCGTCCCGCACCGGCAGATGCCCGCCGGTGGGCAGCGTGGCGCCCGGCAGGTGGAGCGTGAGGGTGTCGGCGCGCTCGGCGCTGCGCGCGGTGAGCAACAGCAGCCCGAGGCGTTCGGCGGCGATCTCGGCGTCCGCGATGCGCCGCTGCACCAGCCGGGCCACGGCCTCGTCGGAGGTGCCCTCCTCCAGGCGCCCCTGGATCATCATCGCCGTCTCGTGCAGCCGCCCCGTGCCCTCGCGGACCTCCTCCAGGGCCTTGTCGATGTCCTCGGGCCCGGCGTCCAGCAGTTCCACCTGGGCCGCCAGCAGCTGGGCGAGGCGGGCCCGGAACGCCTGCCGGAGCCGTTCCAGGATCCAGGTGGGCCCGGTCGGCACCACCGCGAACCGCATCAGCGCGCTCGCGGCGAACGCGATCGCCACCACCCCGCACAGTTCGGGCAGGGTCTCGGAGGTGGCGCCCACGAACAGGGACAGGAAGTACACCTGGAACGCGATCAGACCGAGCGCGGTGCCCCGGTCCCCGAACCGCCGTGCGTAGACCGCGCAGAAGATGAGGACGACGAAGAAGATGTCACCGGCCACTCTCAGCGAGGTCAGCACGGCCCCCAGCGACAGCGACACCAGCGCCATGGGCAGCCCCAGCGCCAGCGTCACCGCCTGCTGTGTGCGCTGCTTCTCCCGGATGGCGAACGTCGCGACCATCGCCGCGATGGCCCCGGCCACCAGGTGCTTGACCGGGGCGCCGAGCACGCCGAGCACGGCCAGCGTCAGGGCGATCGCGCCGGCCGTCCTGAGGCCGGCGACCAGCCGCAGCAGCCCCGGGTCGGACGCCGCGAGCGCGTCCCTCAGTCGTGTCCGGCCCGTCCGTCCCGCTGCACTCACGCCGCCGTGTCACTCCGCTCAGAAGGTCGTGGCTTACGGCCCTCAGCATGCCATGACGTGCGCGAACACGGTGCACCGCCTCACTGCCCGGACGTCTGGGCCCCCTCCACGCGCTCCCGCACCTGTTCCGGCGTCAGATACGTGTCGGTGTACTCGAAGTCCTTCAGCTTGGCCGGGCGGCGCGCCTGGAAGCCGGTGCGCACGAAGTCGTCGCCGGCGACCGCGTTGAGGGTCCAGTTGGTCAGCACCCGCGCCTTGGCGACGCCGGTGCGCAGCGCCGACCAGTGGTAGCCGCGGGCCACGGCCTGCGCGGGCACGCCCCGCAGTTCGATGCCGAGCGGCTTGGACACCGCGTCCTTGCCGCCGAGGTCGACGACGAGACCGAGGTCCTTGTGCTCGTAGGGCCGCATCGCGTGCCCGCGCAGGGTGGCGATGACGTTGTCGGCGACGACCTTGCCCTGCCGCATGGCGTGCTGCGCGGTCGGCGGGCACACCGCGTCGTCGCCCTTGGCGAGGTCCGGCACGGCCGCCGAGTCGCCGAGCGCGAACACCCCGTCGTGGCCGGGCAGGTTCATCTCGGCGTTCACCGCCAGCCGCCCGCGCACGGTCTCCGCGCCGAGGGTGGCGATGAGCGGGCTGGCGACGACACCGGCCGTCCAGATCAGGGTGTGCGTGGGGACCACCCGGCCGTCGGTGAAGGTGACCTCGGTCGGGCCCGCCTTGTCGATGGAGACCCCGAGCGAGATCTCGATGCCGCGCTTGCGGAGGATCTCCTGGGCGCTGCGGCCGAGTTTGTCGCCGAGCTCGGGCATCAGCTTCGGGGCGACGTCGATGAGGTGCCAGCGGATCAGCTTCGGGTCCAGGCGCGGGTAGCGCTTGACCGCGTTGCAGGTGAGCCGCTGCAGGCAGGCCGCGGTCTCGGTGCCGGCGTACCCGCCGCCGACGACCACGAACTGCAGGCGCGCGGCGCGCTCGGCCGGGTCGTGGCTGGCGTCGGCGAGGTCCAGCTGGGAGATGACGTGGTCGCGGATGTAGGCGGCCTCGGCGAGCGTCTTCATCCCGAAGGCGTTGTCGGTCAGCCCGGGGATGTCGAAGGTGCGGGTCACGCTGCCGGGAGCGAGCACGATGTAGTCGTAGCTCTCGTTGACGATCTCGTCGGTGATCGTGCGGATCACGCACACCTTGGACTTCAGGTCGACGCCGATCGCGCCGCCCGGGATGATCCGGGTGCGGTACTTGCGGCTGCGGCGCAGCGACAGGGCGATGGACTGCGGGGTGAGCACTCCGGAGGCGACCTGGGGGAGCAGCGGCAGATAGAGCTGATAGGAGAACGGTGTCACCAGGGTGAGATCGGCCTCGCCGGGGGAGAGCCTGCGCTCCAGGCGCCGTACGCACTCCACTCCCGCGAAGCCCGCGCCCACCACCAGGATCCTGGGTCGTGTCACGATGGTCTTCCCTTCTGCGGCTCCGGGCGGTTGATCGACGCCTGTGCGGGTGCCCGCCGGATCGCTGCTTCGCACCTCATCGATCCCACCGTGTTCGCGGCCGGCGCGCCAGTCGGGTGCGGCAGGCAGACGAACCCGCGACAGCCCCAGTCTGCTCCTTCCCGCCGCCCAGGGAGCCGTTTCCGCGGGATTGACCGCAGGTCAGCCCGGCGCGGGGAGCCTTCGCACGGGCGCGGGAGGGGCCGGGGAGCCGTATCGCACCCGCGCGCGGGCGCCCGGCGGAGCGAGCCGGAAGAAAATCCCGACAGCGCACGCGCGCGTGCGTCAGAGCGCCGCCGCGAGGTGACACAGCAGCAGGCAGACGTCGTCGTCGCGTTCCGAGTCGCTCAGCAGCGGCGGCAGGATGCGGTCGGCGGCGCCGTTCAGGTCGCGCTCCAGCTCGTGCGCGGGGAACGCGCCGAGCGCGTCGGCCAGCCGGCCGATGCCCGGGTCTATGCCCTGCGCCCGCCGCTCCACCAGGCCGTCGGTGTACAGCGCCAGTGTCGAACCGGGCTCCAGCGGCACGGTGTGGTCGGCGATCTCCTGCTCCAGCGGGATGCCGAGCATCGCGCCGGGCTTGTCGTCCAGGGTGCGCACCCGCCCGTCCGGGCCGCGCAGCACGGGCGGCGGATGACCCGCGGCCGCCCACGTCAGGCTCGCCTCCGCGGGGTGGAACCGGGCGATGACCGCCGTCGCGTACAGATCGGGCTGCAGATGGTGCAGGAAGCGGTGCAGCCGGGTCAGCAGCCGGCCGGGGCTGCTGCCGTCCACGGCGTAGGCCCGCAGCGCGGTGCGCAGCTGGCTCATCATCACCGCCGCGTGCAGCCCGTGCCCGGTGACGTCCCCGACGACGGTGATCAGCGCGCCGTCGGGCTGCAGGAACGCGTCGTACCAGTCACCGCCGATGTTCAGCCCGTACGTGGCCGGCAGATAGCGTGCCGCGAGCCGCAGCCCCGGCGTCACGGGCAGCTCGGTGAGCAGGGCCCGCTGCAGGGTCTCGGCGATGTCCCGGTTGTGCTCGAAGCGGCGGGCGTTGTCGATCGCCGTGCTCGCGCGGCGGAACAGCTCGATCAGCATCACCGCGTCGTCCGGGTCCCAGCGCTCCCCGGGCGGCGACAGCGTCACCACGCCCAGCGGCGCCCGCCGGGCCGACAGCGGCACGCACAGCAGCGGCCGCAGCGGATCCAGCGCGGAGGGCGGCTGGTCGTCCACACCGGGCAGCCCGCCGGGATGGTCGGCGGCGTACTGCGGCCGCCCGGTGCGCGCGGCGACCACCGCCGCGGCCGGATGCGCCACCGGCGGGGACCCGGGCGCGCGCTCGCCCTCCCCGTCGAACAGCCATACGTCGACGCTGCGGGCGTACTCCGGGACCAGCAGCCGCGGCAGCCGGCGCACGATCTCCTCGTGGTTGAGGGAGGCCGTCAGCTCCGCGCTCGCGTCGGCCAGGAACCGCAGCCGGCGCCGCGCCCGCTCCGCTTCCTCCCGGGCCGCGCGTTCCGCCGCGAACGCCTCGCGCTGCGCCCGCCCGGCCGCGTCCAGCTCCGCGTGCAACGCCAGCACGCCCTGGTTGGTCTGGTGCAGCTCCTCCCGGTGGAAGGCGACCAGGTCCTCCTGCTCGGCGAGTTTGCCGAGCACCAGCGCGGTGTCCTCGTCGGCGCCCAGCAGCGCCTCCGCGAACAGCTCACCGTCGTCCGGCACGCCGGCCACGCCGGTGCCGTCCCCGGGCTCCGGGCAGGGCACGGACGTCCGCCACGGCCCCTCGCCGGCACTGTCCGTGTCCGGCGCGGGCTCCACGACGGCGTGCAGCAGGCCCTCGGCCGCGTCCGGCTCCAGGGTGAGGCGCCAGGTGCCGCCCTTGGTCAGGCACTGCCGCAGCCGCCCGCTCAGGGCCGCCGCGAGCCGGGTGCGGTCCAGCGCGGACACGCCGTGCGCGGCCGCCACCCGGGCGGTGGCGATCCGCGCGCGGGCCGCGTCGGTGACCGAGTCGATCTGCCAGGTACGGATCATGGACGCTCCGGCGGGTTCGGCGCGAGCACGGCCACGGCCGTGTCGTCGCGCACCGGGCGGGCGCTGCTGCTCGCGTCACGGACCGTCACGGCGGCGACGACCGCGGGATCGGCCGCCAGCAGGGCCGGGTCGGCGGGCGGCACCCACCGGCTGGGCAGACCGTCGCTGTGCAGGATCAGCACCCGGTCCGCCGACCACGGCAGCAGGGTCTCGGCCAGCGTGGCCGGCCGGTGCACGCCCACGATGCCGGGCCGGGACAGCAGGGCACGCCAGCCGTCGCCGTCGCGCAGCCGCGCCCCGATGTTGCCCACGCCCGCGAACCGGAGCCGGGCCGCGCCCGTCTCCAGCTGGGCCAGCGCCACGGCCGCGCCGCGGGTGCCGGACAGTTCGCCGTGCATCCGGCGCAGCAGCTCGGGCGGCGGCAGGTGCGCCGAGCGGTGCAGCTCGCGCACCGCGGCGGCCGACGCCCGGGCCGCCTCGGGGCCGTGGCCGAGCCCGTCGGCCAGCATCAGCGTGAGCCGGTCCCCGGAGCGCGCCCACGCCCAGGCGTCACCGGAGAAGTCCGCCCCGGCGAACGGCACGACGACGCCGCCGGCCCGGGCCGTCGGGGCGTCCGGGACGTCCTCGTGGGCGAGCGCGGGCGCGGGCCGGGCGGGCCCGACGCGGGCCAGCGCCACCGTGCCGCGGCCGGGCACGCTGTACAGGTCGAAGTCGTCGGCGACCCGCCGGCAGGTGCCGAGGCCCGCGCCGAGCGAGTGCGTCGTGGAGAAGCCGTCGCGCAGCGCCGCGGGCACGTCGGCGATGCCCGGGCCGTGGTCGACAGCGGCGATCTGCACCACGCCCGCCTCCTCGGCCGCGGCCGGCCGGCCCGGCGGCGGAACCACGTCGACCAGCAGCAGGCCGCCGCCCGCGTGCTTGAGCAGATTGGTGGCCAGCTCGGTCGCCACCAGCGCCACGGCGGCCGTCCGCCGCTCGTCCAGTCCGGCGAGCGCGGCCGCGCCCTCCGCCGCGACCCGGGCGTCGCGCACCCGCGTCGAGTCCTGGACCGGCACGTCCCACACGCGGGCCATCAGCGCTCCTCACGCGGCAGGGGCGTACGGACCGCCCAGGACGTCACGGTGACCGTGGTGCCGGCGCCCGGGGTGCTGTCGATGGCGAACTCGTGCACCAGCCGGCGCGCCCCGCCCAGCCCCATGCCGAGCCCGTCCCCGGAGGTGTAGCCGTCGGTCAGCGCCCGTTCCAGGTCGGGAATGCCCGGTCCCTGGTCGGTGAAGGTGAGCCGCAGACCCCGCACGTTCCCCCTGTACACGGGCGCGGTGTGCACCTCGCCGCCACCGCCGTGGACCAGTGTGTTGCGAGCCAGTTCGCTCGCGGCGGTCACCAGCTTGGTCTGGTCCACCAGGCCGAAGCCGATCTGCGCGGCGGCCTGGCGGATGTGCTGGCGCACCCAGACCAGATCCATGTCCGACCGGATCGGCAGACGGGCCTCGACACCCGCAGCCGTCTCCATCAACGGCTCCCCGGCAGGGGGCCGTCGGGCCCGGTCAGCTTCTCCAGCGCGGCCTGCGTGGTCAGCGCGGTGCGCAGCCCCGGCAGCGTCAGCCCGAGCTCCACCAGCGTGATCGCGACGGCGGGCCGCATCCCGGCGACCACCGTCTGCGCGGCGAGCAGCCGGGCGTTCTCGGCGATCTCGGCCAGCACCCGCCCGAGGAAGGAGTCGACGATCTCGACACCGGACAGGTCGATGACGACCCCGGCGACCGGGCTGCGCGAGATCGCCTCGGTGATGTCCTGCAGCAGCTGCTGGGCCATGCTGTCGTAGAGGTCCCCCTGCAGCGTGACCAGGAGGACGTCACCGAGCCGGAGCACCGGTACGTGCCCCGCGCCCATCGGATGCGAAAAACCCTCGGTCACCGCGGACCCGCACCGCCGGGCTTCGGGCCGGTGATGCCGACGCCCAGCTCCTCCAGGGCGTAGGCCAGCGCGTCGGCGAGGGAGGCCCGCGTCTTCACCGAGCCGAGGTCCAGGCCGAGGTGGACGATGGTCTGCGCGATGGCCGGACGGATGCCGGAGACCACGCACTCGGCGCCCATCAGCCCGGCCGCCTGCACCGTCTTCATCAGGTGCTGCGCCACCAGCGTGTCCACGGTGGCCACACCGGTGATGTCCAGGATGGCGAAGCGGGCCTTCTGCTCGACGATCGCTTCCAGCAGCGTCTCCATCACGACCTGGCTGCGGGCGCTGTCGAGCGTGCCGATCAGGGGAACGGCGACCACGCCGTTCCACAGCCGGATCACGGGCGTCGCCACCTCCAGCAGCTGCAGCCGCTGACGGTCGATCAGCGCCTGGCCCTCCAGCACCGCGGTCTCCATGACGACCAGCCGGAGCGTGCCCAGCAGCACGATCAGCGCGTCGGAGCGCTCCCGCACCCGGTCCGCGGGCGCCTCGGCCAGGTCGCTCAGCAGCAGCTCCACGGCGGCCGGGCGCAGCCCGTCGACCTCGTTGGAGATCTGCGCCGGGCTCAGGCCCGTGCGGGCCCGTGCGGCGCCCATCCGGCCGAGCTGCTCGCGTACGGCGGCGAAGCCCGGGGAGTCGAGGGAGGAGACCCGCTCGGAGGCGGCCACCTCGGCCAGCGCGTCCACCACCGCCTTGCCCGCCTCCACCGCCTCGTCGCGCGAGACGGTGAACACGGTGCGGAACAGCGGCTCGTCGGCCCACCGCTGGGCGATCTGCTCACGGCGGCGGCGCAGGAACGCCGCGACATCCCGTGCGGGCGAGCCGTGGTCGGCTGGCGCTTCGTGCTCCGGCACGTGTGTCACTCCTCATCTGCGGTGCGTCGCCGGTGCCTTGGAAAGGCCACGAGACGGCGATGTGATCTCTGCCGGGCGCCCACTGTAACCATCCCGGGACGGTGGACGACACCGGGTCACGGCCATTGAACCCCGACGCGGCAGGGCGGTTGACCGCCCGTGCGACAGGCGGCGGACACCGGAACCCGTGTTCGGGGGCCGCCGCGCCCGGATGCGCACAGCCCGACGGCCCCGGCGGCGGCGCGGCCGCCCCGGGGTGAGAACTTTCACAGGCGGATCCGGCCGGCGGCCCGGCCGGATCCGTGCCCCGTCAAGCCTGGGGCGTCTCCGCCTCCTCGGCGTCCTCGCGGCCCTTGTCGATCAGCGCCAGCGCGCCCTCCACGGACTCCGAGATCGGCACCGTGATGCTCACGCCGGTCAGGTCGAGCACCCGCCGCACCGCCGGGGTGGGCGCGATCACGTGGACGGTCCCCGGCAGGTCACGGGCCTCCTGGTAGACGCGCAGGATGATGTTCATGCCCGAGGAGTCCATGAACGGCACCGCGGACAGATCCAGGAGGAAGTGCCGGCGGCCGTGATGCAGCTGGTTGGCCAGGTGCGCCTGGAACTCCGTGGCCGTGTCGAGGTCCAGATGCCCCTCGACCACGACCAGGGCGACGTCCTCGCGGGGCAGGGTGACCTCGACGGACAGCGGATTCTGGGCAAGGGGCACGGGTACCTCCAACAAGAGCGGGCGGCCGGGTCGGGCGGGCCGGCGGGTGCCGGTGCACCCGCCGGTCAGGGCTGCCGTGAATGGTCGTTTCATCGCCCACCGGCGGCTACCCCCGAACGGCCGGACCATGCATCCCTTTCCCGTCCGGCCGTTCGCCCAGGTCAGGTCACACGGATCCCGACGATGCAGGTATCGTCGTCCGTGTCCGACCGGCTGTACGTCAGCAGCCGGTCCAGGCGCCGGTCCAGCGCGGACGGGCCGCCGCGCGCCGTGGTCAGCATCTGGGCCAGCGAGTCCTCCACGGACCGGTCGCGCCGCTCGATCAGACCGTCCGTGTACATCAGCAGCGTGTCGCCCGCGGACAGCGCGATCTCCTCCTCCGCGTACGGCGCCTCCGGTACGGCACCCAGCAGCAGGCCCTTCACCAGCGGCAGGGTCGTCGCCTTGCCGTCGCGCACCAGGACCGGCGGCAGATGCCCGGCCCTGGCCCAGCGCAGCGTCTGCCGCTCGGGGTCGTACAGCGCGCACACGGCCGTCGCGGTGACGGCACCGGTCAGATGGTGGGCGACGATGTTCAGCCAGGACAGCAGCTGTCCCGGCCCGGCCCCGGTGACCGCGAGGCCGCGCAGCGCGTTGCGCAGCACCACCATGCTGGTGGCGGCCTCGATGCCGTGCCCGGCCACGTCGCCGACGCACAGCAGCACCAGCCCCGACGGCAGCATCACGGCGTCGTACCAGTCACCGCCGACCAGGTGCTCGGTCTCGGCCGGCCGGTAGCGGACGGCCACCTCGAGCCCCGGGACCGCCAGCGGATCATGGGTGGGCGGCATGATGGCGTGCTGCAACTGCAGCGCCAGCCGGCTGCGCTCACTGGCCTGCTGCTCGGTGTGCGCGAGCTGGTCCCGGGTCGCGGCGAGCGCCACCTCCGTCCAGTGCTGGGAGGAGATGTCCTGGTACGCCCCGCGTACGGCGACGAGCTGGCCGCCGGTGTCCAGCACCGGCTCGGCGACGATCCGCATGTGGCGGGTCACCCCGTCCCGCCGCTGCAGCCGGAACGCCGTCGAGGACGGCCGCCGCTGGTGCAGCACGGTGCGCAGGAACCGGCCCAGGGCGACGGAGTCGTCGGGATGCGCGTGGGCGGCCAGCTCCTCCAGCGGGACCGGGGCGGCCGAGGGGGAACGGCCGTACAGGTCGAACAGCTGCCCGTTCCAGGTGATCTCCCCGGTGAGCGCGTTCTCCTCGAAGCCGCCGATCCGGCCGAGCCGCTGGGCGTGCTGCAACAGGCTGGCCAGCCGCGCCGCCTCGTCCTCGATGCGCCAGATGAGCAGCACACAGCTGCCGTGCCGGCTGATGCTGATGTCCGCGACCGCCGACAGCGGCACCTGGTCCACGAGCGCCGTCAGGCTCATCCGCTGCGCCCGGAACGGCTCACCGGTGGCGTAGACCCGCTCGATCTGGTGGAACAGGTCGCTCTCGCCGGCGGCCATCGGATAGGCCTCCAGCAGCAGCGCCCCGCTCACGACCGCGCGCGACCGGCCCGCCGGGTCCAGGAAGCGGCTGTTGACGTGCTGGATACGGAAGTCCGCCAGCTGCCCCGAACCGTCGAGGTACGGCACCAGGACCAGGGCCGGGTCGTGCAGCCCGTCGGCCAGGTCGATCAGCTCGGCCGCGTCCGGCAGCAGCCTGGGCTCCGGGGAGGCGGCCCCCTCCGGCACATGCGTGTGCAGCGTGTGGGCGCACAGCTCCGCCAGCGCCTCCACCTGCCGTACCACCTGCGGCGGCACCGGTTCGAGCGGCTCGGGCCAGGCGATCTCCAGCACGCCGTGCACGCGCCCCGCGGTACGGGCGGGCAGGGCCACGCGCCCGCCGTCCGGGTGCTGCCGGCGGCCGATGGTGGGCAGCCCGCTCGCAGCCAGGGACGTCAGCCACTGCCCCTCCGGCTCGGTCAGGCCGCGGCGCGCCACGGTCGCCACCTCCGGCGGGACGTAACGCCAGCGCGCGGCCTCGGCCGCGGCGAACCCGGCGCTCCCGGCCAGCGTGAGGGAACCGTCCGGCCCGGCGGACCAGATCGCCACGGCCACGGCACCCAGCGGCTGCAGGGCGTGCTGCAGCAGGGACTGGGCGACGGCCTGGGTGTCGTCGGCGGCCAGCGCGCCGCTCTCCGCCGCCCGCAGCCGGACGGCCGCCGAGCCCTCGCCGGTGTCGCCGGAGTCGCCGGCCGCCTCGGCGGCGGTGGCGACGGCGTCCAGGAAGGTGGTCGCCACCTCCGACATCCGGTCGCGGGCGGCCTGGTTGATCACCTCGACGGCGAACTCCAGCGGCGCCAGACGGGCCTGCTCGGCCAGCTCGGTCAACTGCCGGGCCGCCTCGGCCGGCCCGCAGCCGAGGCGCTCGACGAGGATGCCCTTGGCGAGTTCGACCAGGGCACGCCCCTCCGCCTCGGCCTGCGCCGCCCGCACCTCGCGGCGCAGCCGTTCCACGGTGGCCGCGAGCCGGCCCGCGGGTGAGGTGGGATGGCGCGCGTCCCACTCCTCGGGCGCGGCGCCGGCGGGGACGGCGGGCGAGGCGCCCGCCGCCGACGCGGGCGTCTCGGACACTGCTCCGGCCTGGTCGGCCGGGTCCGCGGGAAGACTCATGACGCCCTCACGCGGTCAGCCAGCGCCGGACGCAGGCCATCAGGTCGTGGGTGTCGACGGGCTTGGTGACGTAGTCGCTGGCCCCCGAGGCGAGGCTCTTCTCCCGGTCGCCGGGCATCGCCTTCGCGGTCACCGCGATGATCGGCAGGTCGGCGTACTGCGGCATGCCGCGGATCTCGGCGGTGGCGGCGTAGCCGTCCATCTCGGGCATCATCACGTCCATCAGCACCAGCCCCACGTCCGGGTTGGCGAGCAGCGTCTCGATGCCCTCGCGGCCGTTCTCCGCGTGCAGGACCCGCAGGCCGTGCAGTTCCAGGATGCCGCTGAGCGCGAAGAGGTTGCGCGCGTCGTCGTCCACGACGAGGACGGTCTGCCCGGCCGCGTCGCCCTCGGCGGGGCGGGGCAGCACGGGCTGTGTCTCCTCGGGCCGCACCAGCGTCAGCGCCTCCCCGGGCTCCTCCGCGGACAGGTGCAGCGTGATGCGCTCGCGCAGCTCGTCCAGGCCGGCCACGAACTCCAGCGGCCGGTCCCCGGCGTGCTCCCGCAGTGCCTTCTCCTGGGCGGCGCCGGAGCGCCGGCTGCCGTGGTGGACCAGCACCGGGACGTTCGCCAGCGCCGGGTCGCCGCCCAGCGCCTGCAGGAAGCGGAGCGTCTCCTCCTCGGGCATGCCCAGGTCCAGGACGACGCAGTGGCTCGGCTTGGCGGCCAGCGCCCCCGCGGCCTCCTGCGCCCCCACCGCCGTCACCAGCTCGACGAACGGTGCCGGGGTGCCGTCGTCCCCGGCCTGCCCCATGTCGGCGATCACGCTCTCGGCGACCAGCGTCAGCAGGCCCCGCGGGCGCTCCTCCAGCACCAGCAGGCGCCGTGGCCGGGGCGCGGCCGCCAGTGCCGAACGGGCCGGGGCCGGCGGCTCGGCCACCGCGGCCGATTCCTGGTCCCCGGCGGTCTCCGGCCGGCGGGCGGCGCCGAGCGCCTCCTCGAAGTCGGCCCGGGCCACGGGCAGGAACAGGGTGAAGGTGCTGCCCCGCCCCGGGGTGCTGTCCACCGTCACGGCGCCGCCGAGCAGATGGGCGATCTCCCGGGTGATGGACAGGCCGAGCCCCGTTCCGCCGTACTTGCGGCTGGTGGTGCCGTCGGCCTGCTGGAACGCGCCGAAGATGGACTCCAGGTGCTGCTCCGGGATGCCGATGCCGGTGTCCTTCACCCGGAACGCCACGACCGTGCCGCCCCGGATCACGGAGGCCGGCACCTCGTCGTCGGCCGCCGGTTCGATGCTCAGCTCCACGCCGCCCTGCTCGGTGAACTTCACCGCGTTGGACAGCAGGTTGCGCAGGATCTGCCGCAGCCGGGTGTCGTCGGTCAGCAGGTCGGCGGGCGCGCCGGCCGCCGTCGTCACCTGGAACTCCAGGCCCTTCTGGCTGGTCAGCGGTCGGAAGGTGGCCTCGACGTAGTCGAGCAGGCGCTGCAGCGGCACCCGCTCGGGCGCCACGTCCATCTTCCCGGCCTCCACCTTCGACAGGTCGAGGATGTCGTTGATCAGCTGGAGCAGGTCGGAGCCGGCGGAGTGGATGATCTGCGCGTACTCCACCTGCTTGGCGGTCAGGTTGCGCGAGGGGTTCTGGGCGAGCAACTGGGCCAGGATCAGCAGGCTGTTGAGCGGGGTGCGCAGCTCGTGGCTCATGTTGGCCAGGAACTCCGACTTGTACTTGGAGGCGAGCGACAGCTGCTGCGCGCGCGTCTCCAGTTCCTGCCGGGCCTGCTCGATCTGCAGGTTCTTCGCCTCGATGTCGCGGTTGCGCTCGGCCAGCAGGGAGGCCTTCTCCTCCAGTTCGGCGTTGGAGCGCTGCAACTCCTCCTGCTGCACCTGCAGTTCGGCCGAGCGGGCCTGCAGCTCGGCGGTCAGGCGCTGGGACTCGCCCAGCAGTTCGTCGGTGCGGGCGTTGGCCACGATCGTGTTGACGTTGACGCCGATGGTCTCCATCAGCTGGGTGAGGAAGTCCTGATGGGTCTGCGTGAACGGGGTCACGGAGGCCAGCTCGATCACGCCGAGGACCTGGCCCTCCACCACGATCGGCAGGACCACCAGGGCGGACGGCGGGATCTGGCCGAGCCCGGAGGAGATGCTCACATAGCCCGGCGGCAGCTCGTCCACGGTGATGGTGCGGCGGCTGCGGGCGGCCTGCCCGACCAGGGTGCGCCCGAACCGGACCCGGGTCGGCCGCGCGTCGTCGTCGGGCCAACCGTAGGCGCCGACCAGCCGCAGCTCGGGCCCGTCGGGGCCCTCCTCGGCCAGGTAGAACGCGCCGTACTGGGCGGAGACCAGCGGCACCAGCTCGTCCATGATCAGCTCGGCCACCACGGGCAGGTCCCGGTGGCCCTGCATCAGGCCGGAGATCCGCGCGAGGTTCGTCTTGAGCCAGTCCTGCTCCTGGTTGGCCCGCGTGGTCTCGCGCAGGGACTCCACCATGGAGTTGATGTTGTCCTTCAGCTCGGCGACCTCGCCGGAGGCCTCCACCGTGATGGACCGCGTGAGGTCGCCCTCGGCGACGGCGCTGGCGACCTCGGCGATCGCCCGCACCTGCCGGGTGAGGTTGCCGGCCAGCTCGTTGACGTTCTCCGTCAGCCGCTTCCAGGTGCCGGAGACGCCCTCCACCTCGGCCTGGCCGCCGAGGCGGCCCTCGGTGCCGACCTCGCGGGCGACGCGGGTGACCTCGTCGGCGAAGGCGGAGAGCTGGTCGACCATCGTGTTGATGGTCGTCTTCAGCTCCAGGATCTCACCGCGGGCGTCCACGTCGATCTTCTTCGACAGGTCGCCGCGGGCCACCGCCGTCGTCACCAGAGCGATGTTGCGCACCTGGCCGGTGAGGTTGTTGGCCATGGAGTTGACGTTGTCGGTGAGGTCCTTCCAGGTGCCCGCGACATTGGGCACCTGCGCCTGGCCGCCGAGGCGGCCCTCGGTGCCGACCTCGCGGGCCACGCGGGTCACCTCGTCGGCGAACGCCGACAGCGTGTCGACCATCGTGTTGATGACGTCGGCCAGCGCGGCGACCTCGCCCTTGGCCTCGACGGTGATCTTCTGCGAGAGGTCGCCCTTGGCGACGGCGGTGGCGACCTGGGCGATGGAACGCACCTGACTGGTCAGGTTGGACGCCATCACGTTGACGTTGTCGGTCAGGTCCTTCCAGGTGCCGGAGACCCCGCGCACATGGGCCTGGCCGCCGAGGCGGCCCTCGGTGCCGACCTCGCGGGCGACGCGGGTGACCTCGTCGGCGAAGGCGGAGAGCTGGTCGACCATCGTGTTGATGGTCTCCTTGAGGTCCAGGATCTCGCCGCGCGCGTCGACGGTGATCTTCTGGGAGAGGTCGCCCTGCGCGACGGCGGTGGCGACCTGGGCGACGTTGCGCACCTGCGCGGTCAGGTTGCCCGCCATGAAGTTCACCGAGTCGGTCAGGTCCCGCCAGGTGCCCTTGACGCCCTTGACGTCCGCCTGGCCGCCGAGGCGTCCTTCGGTGCCGACCTCGCGGGCGACGCGGGTGACCTCGTCGGCGAAGGCGGAGAGCTGGTCGACCATCGTGTTGATGGTGTTCTTCAGCTCCAGGATCTCGCCGCGCGCGTCGACGGTGATCTTCTGCGACAGGTCGCCCTGCGCCACGGCGGTCGTCACCTGGGCGACGTTGCGCACCTGCGCGGTCAGGTTGCCCGCCATCAGGTTGACGGAGTCGGTGAGGTCCCGCCACACCCCGGCGACGCCCGGGACCTGGGCCTGGCCGCCGAGGCGGCCCTCGCTGCCGACCTCGCGGGCGACGCGGGTGACCTCGTCGGCGAAGGCGGAGAGCTGGTCGACCATCGTGTTGACGGTGTTCTTCAGCTGAAGGATCTCGCCCCGGGCGGGCACGTCGATCTTCTGCGACAGATCGCCCTTGGCGACCGCCGTGGCGACCTGGGCGATGTCGCGCACCTGCGTGGTCAGGTTGCCGGCCATGGCGTTGACGGAGTCGGTCAGATCCGCCCAGGTGCCGGAGACGCCCGGTACCTCCGCCTGGCCGCCGAGGGTCCCCTCGGTGCCCACCTCCCGCGCGACACGGGTCACTTCGGAGGTGAAGACGGACAGCTGGTCGACCATGCCGTTGAAGACCTTGGCGATGTCGCCCATCAGGCCGTCGACATCGTCGGGCAGTCGTGTGCCGAAGTCGCCGTCCCGGACCGCCGTCAGGCCGACCAGAAGCCTTCTGAGCTCCTGGTCGGCCGGGACCGTGTCCGCGCCCTCGGTCGTGTTGCCGGTCATCCGTCCCCTCGTTCCCAGGTCACAGCCGCTGTCAGATGGGTGTCTCCGCGGTGCGCGGAGGCTGAAGCGGTGAGAGAAATCCGCCGAAGACTAACGCACTCGGGGACACCGGAACACAGCATCCCGCCAACCAACGATCACACGAAAAGCGCACGTCACGCATCATGTGTGGAGTCCGTGAACCCGGGTACACGGTGGGGTTCGGCCGCACTCGGGCGCGGGTCGCGATGGGGGGCGCCGGGCCGGTGGGGCAGGTGGGCGATGCCCGGAAAGCGGCCGGAAAGCATCACTCGCGAAGACCCGCATGCGGGAGCGGACGGCGGGTAGCCGCACCGGCGGATCAGGGGGGCGTCGTGAGGCTGCCCGGGGCGGCCCGGACGGAGAGCGTGGGATGATCGTCGAGGACAGGAGCGGCCGCATGCCCGGACGGCCCGGAGCGGTGAAGGTGTGGTGAAACGGGAGACGAGCGAGGCGGCGCCCGGCGCCGCGTCGGTGACGACCTCGGGCGAGGCCCGCGCGCTGGTCCGCTCGGCCGTGGGCGAGCGCTGGGAGTCACCCTCGCGCCGCGCCCACGAACAGGACGTCGTCGACCTGCTGCTGGTCGTCTCGGAGCTGGCCGCCAACGCCGTGCGGCACGGCGGCGGGCTGGACGGTGTCGACGTCCACGTCAGCGACGAGGGTGTGCGCGTGGCCGTGCACGACCACAGCGACGTCGTCCCCGAGGCCGCGCACCGCCCGGGGGTGCTGCCGGTGCCGCACACCTCCGCGGGAGGATACGGCTGGCCGCTCATCCACCGGCTCGGCCGGGAGGTCCGGGTCACGCGGCGCCCACGGGGCGGCAAGACGATCAGTGTGCTGGTACCGCTGCGGGCGGTGCCCGTGGACGCAGGAGCACCGGAATCCTGAGCGCGGCGTCCGGGGCGCTGCGTCGCGGGGGAGTCGATCACGGCTCGCCGCTCGGGGGAGCGGGAGATCCCACCGGCTCACCGGAGCGAGAAATCTCACTGCCGTCTGCATCGAAGTGAACAAAGCCCCGGCGGTGCGGCTCGGCGGCGCGGGAGACCACTGCGGAGCGAAAGGGCCGGCCGGGGCGGAACGCCGGAGGCTCACCACGGCAGGAAGACGTGCACGTCCTTGCCGTCGTCCTCCGTCACCACGCTGACCTGCGTGCACAGGGTCTGTACCAGGTACCAGCCGATGCCCCCGCCCCCGCTCTTGGGGTGGAAGGGGCGCGGCGAGGGGGGAGTGGTGCTCGTGTCGTGGACCACCACGTGCACTCCGTCGAACGTCCGCCGCAGCCGCAGCTCGAACGGGCCGGGGGCGTACTGCACCGCGTTGGCGGCCAGTTCCGTAACGATCAGCACGATGTCGTGCCAGCACTCCTCGGCGGAGGGTGGCTCGATCCGGGCCAGGGCGCGGAGGAAGGCCTCCGCGGCCAGCCTGGCCCCCGTCACGTCCCGCGGCTCTCCGTCGAAACGTGTCGTCTGGTTCGGCATCTCTCGGGCGGTCAGTGCATCGTCCCAACGCGGCTCGGTTGCCATATGCCATCCACTACCCCGGCGTCCGCGGGGCGGTCGTCCCTTCTTGTGAGGGTCTGGTGCAGTGCCATCTGGAGGGTTCCCTGGGGTCAGGAAGGTACGCGTCCCGATCCGGCGCACGCTATCGAAAATTCATTCGCTTTCTGTGGGAATGTGCCCCCGTTCGCGGGGGCACCCGGAAGGCCGTAACAGACCCAATACCCCCGACTCAGGGAGAAACTGATGTCGAGTTACGGCAGTTCCCCTGCCGCCTCCTCGGGCTCGCGCACCAACGGCCTGGCCGTCGCGAGCCTCGTCTGCGGCGTCATCGGCGTGCTCTTCGCGAGCGTGATCCTCGGTCCGCTCGCGATCGTGTTCGGCGCCGTCGGACTGCGCCAGGCACCGGCCAAGGGCGGCGTCGGCCTGGCCAAGGCCGGTCTGGTGCTCGGCGTCGTCGACCTGATCATCTTCGTGGTGCTGATCGCGGTCGCCGCCTCCCACGGCGGCTTCAGCTGGTACGTGGGCGGCTGACCCGTCGCGTCACCGCGAGCGCCCACCGGGAGACGGTGCCGTGACCCCCACGCACCCACGGCGCCGTCACCCTCACCGGAAGACGTTGTCGGAGTCGTCCCAGCCGAGCACGTCGGGCGGCGCGGACGAGGACGGGGACGGACGGGAACGGGCCGCGTACATCGCCTCGATCTCGGCCGCGTACGTCCGCACGATCGCGTCGCGGCGCAGCTTCAGCGACGGAGTCAGCAGGCCGCTCGCCTGATCGAACGGCTCGGCGAGGATCCGGAAGACCCGGATGGACTCCGAACGCGACACCGCGCTGTTGGCCGCCGCGACGGCCCGCCCCACCTCCTCCCGCAGCGCGTTCTCCTCCCGCGCCTCCCGCAGCGGATGATGACCCGGCAGCGACAGCGAGCGGCGCCAGTGCGCGAGGAAGTCCGGGTCCAGGGTGATCAGCGCCCCCACGCACGGACGGTTGTCGCCGACCACGACGGCCTGGTGCACCAGCGGATGCATGCGCAGCCGCTGCTCCAGAAACGCCGGCGCCACGCTCTTGCCGCCGCTGGTGATGATCACCTCCTTCTTGCGGCCGGTGATCGTGAGATATCCCTCCTCGTCCAGCCGGCCGAGATCGCCGGTGGCCAGCCAGCCGCCGCGCAGCGCCGCCCGCGTGGCGGCCTCCGCGCCGACGTACCCCTGGAACACCGACGGCCCGCGCACCAGGATCTCGCCGTCCTCGGCGACCTGGATCTCCACGCCGGGCAGCGCCCGGCCGACCGTGCCCGCCTTCTCCCGGCCCAGCGGCTGCATGGTGATCCCGCCGGCGGTCTCCGTCAGCCCGTACCCGTCGTTCACGTAGATGCCCATGCCCTCGTAGAACAGGGACAGCTCGCGGCCCAGCGGCGAGCCGCCCGACGTCGCCCGCACCACCCGGCCGCCCAGCGCCGCCCGCAGCCGGCGGTACACCGTCCGCTCGTACAGGGCGTGTTGCAGCCTGAGGTCCAGCCCCGGACCCGCGCCGCGCCCCGTGCGCTGCCGCTCGCAGGCCGCCGCGAAGTCCCGCGCCGTCTGCGCCGCCCGCTCGAAGAGCGCCCCGCGCCCGGCCCGCTGCGCGGTGCGCAGGAAGTTCTTGTACAGCTTCTCGAACACCGACGGCACGGCGTAGAAGTACGTCGGCCGGAACGAGGTCAGGGCCGAGGCCAGCGCCTCCTCGCTCATGTCCGGCTCGTGCCCGAGCAGCACCCCGCCGCGTACGCACATGCCCTGGATCATCAGGCCGTAGACGTGCGAGAACGGCAGGAACGCGAGTACGGCCGGCTGCTGCCCGGGCGGCGCCGCGGTGTGCCCCCAGCCCTCCAGCAGGGTGTCGCAGGGATGCGCCAGGGCGCGATGGCTCAGCGCGCATCCCATCGGCCGGCCCGAACTGCCCGAGGTGTAGGCCACGACAGCGGTCGCGTCGGGCAGCACCAGCCGGCGCAGCGAGTCCACCGTGGTCGGCGCCACCGCGTCGCCGCGCCCCGCCAGTTCCTCGAGCGCCCCGGCGTCCAGCTGCCACACGTGCCGCAGCCGCGGCAGCGAGGCGCACACCGAGCCCACCGTCATCACGCCCTGCTCGTCCTCGACGACCACGCCCACACACCCGGCGTCGCGCAGGATGAACGCCACCTGGTCGCGGGAGGACGTCGGATACACCGGCACCACCTCGGCGCCCACCGCCCACAGCGCATGGCACAGCAGCGTCCACTCGTACCGGGTGCGGGCCATGATCGCGACCCGCTCGCCGGGCCGGATTCCCGTCGCCACCAGGCCACGGGCCAGGGCGAGCACCTGGTCGCGGAACTCGACGGCGCTGATCTCGTCCCATCCGCCGTCCGGGCGGCGCCGGGCCAGCACGGCGAGCACCGGGTCGCGGTCGGCGGCCGCGAAGACACTGTCGGCCAGCCCGCCGGTCAGGGGCGCGGCGGTCGGGGGAGCGAGGGCGGAACCGGGCATGCGCTGCTCCTGGGTACGAGGCGACTCCACCGCTGACCTGCGGGACCACCCGGGTCGGCGGTGGTCGGACTGTAGCCCCGGCGGGCGCCCCGTGGTGCCCGGTCCACGGAAGTGATGCAGGTTCGTTGATCTCGTCCGCTACGGGGGACTCGGGGGGCATGAGTTTCACGAACCCCGACCCCGAACCCGAACGCACGACCGGCCTGGAGCCGGGCGGCGGCGTCCCCCCGGGCGAGACCCCGCCCGCGGAGAGCAGCCTGCCCGAGGCCGGCCCGCGCGAGGTCCACAACCCGACCAAGGGCTGGGCCAAGGCCCCGCTGACGGTGATCCTCGTCCTCGTGGTGCTGGTGGCGGCCTTCTTCCTGGCCTACGCCATCTCCCTGGCGGTGTGAGCGCCGGCGGCCCCGGCCCGGCGGCGCCGCCGGGCGCTCAGGCCTGCGTGTGGCGCACGCACTCGGCGACCACGTCGCGCAGGCTGCCGGTGCGCTCCAGCAGCGCGCGCTGGATCCGCGCGCCGTTGCCCTCACGCAGCAGCCGCGCGCACGACTCCCGCACCGTCTCCAGGTCCCCGTAGCCTGCGAGGGCCTCCTCCACGTGCGTCACCAGCGCCTCCACGATCTCCTCGGCCGGCGCGGGCCGCAGGGTCAGCGGATGCAGCAGGTCGCCGTCGAGGCCCGAGCGGGCGGCCCGCCAGGCCGCGAGCCGCAGCAGGCTCACGCTGTGCGCGGCCGGCTCCCGGCCTTCCCGCCACTCGCGGGCCGCCGTCTCCACCAGGCCCCGCACCAGCGCGGCGAGCAGCACCGCGGTGTCCGCGTGCAGGCACACGTCCGCGACGCGCACCTCCACGGTGGGGTACCGCTCCGAGAGCCGGGCGTCGAAGTAGACCATCCCCTTGTCGAGGATCGCCCCGGTGGCCACCATGTCGTCCACCCGCCGGCGGTAGGCCGCCACGGATCCGAACAGCTCGGTCGGACCCGCCGACGGCCAGCGCCCCCACACCCGGCTGCGGTAGCTGCCGTACCCGGAGTCGCGCCCCTGCCAGAACGGCGAGTTGGCGCTGATCGCCGACAGCACCGGCAGCCAGGGGCGGATCCGGTCGACGACCGCCACACCCTCCTCGTCGGACTCCACCGACACATGGACATGGCAGCCGCACACGAGCTGCTCGCGGGTGGCGATGCCGTACTGCTCCGCCAGCCACTGGTAGCGCTCGTTCATCCCGATCGCCGGGCTGACCGGCAGGGGCGACGTGGCCAGCGCCGCGACGGAGCAGCCGATGCTCTCCGCGTGCCGGGCCGCCTCCTTGCGGCACCGCACGATCTCCTCGTGGAGGCCCGCCATCCCGGACTGCGGCCGGGTGGCGAACTCCAGCATCTGGTCGTACAGCTCCTTCTCGAAGACCTCCTGACCGGCGTCCTCGTGCTCGGCGCGGGCCAGGGCGGCCGCGGACAGAGCCTTGGGATCACCGGTCTCCGGGTCGACGAGGAGCAGTTCCTCCTCCACACCGACTGTGCGCACCTTCAGGCCGCCTTCCTGGCCGAGCCGCTACGGGACGCAACTGCGGGTTCCCCGTGATCGTCAGATGGAACGCGGAGGATACGGCGACATCCACACCGTCGCCAGCGGAGGCAGCGTGAGCCGGATCGTGCCGTCCTCCGGCTTGACGGGGTCGGACAGGGTGACGTCGCCGCCGCCGTACTTCGCCGCGTCGGTGTTCAGCACCTCCTGCCAGGCGGTGACGTCGTCGCCGTCGCCGACGTGCAGGACGTAGTCGTGGCGGACGACGGGCGAGAAGTTGGACACCGCCAGCAGCGGGCCGCCCTGCGCGTCGTAGCGCACGAACGCGAACACGTTGTCGTCGGCGGCGTCGCAGGCCACCCAGCGGAAGCCGCCCGGGTCGGTGTCACGCTGCCACAGCGCGGGCGTCCCCAGGTACAGGGTGTTGAGGTCGCGCACGAGCTCCTGCACCCCTCGGTGGTCACCGGCGGCCACGTAACCGGGGTCCATCAGCCACCACTCCGGCCCGTGCTCCACGTTCCACTCGCCGCCCTGGGCGAACTCCTGCCCCATGAACAGCAGCTGCTTGCCCGGGTGGGCCCACATGAAGCCCAGGTAGGCGCGGTGGTTGGCACGCCGCTGCCACCAGTCGCCCGGCATCTTCGACACCAGGGCCTGCTTGCCGTGCACCACCTCGTCGTGGGAGATCGGCAGCACGTAGTTCTCGCTGTAGGCGTACACCATCGAGAACGTCATCTCGTGGTGGTGGTACTTGCGGTGCACCGGCTCCTTGCTCATGTACTGCAGGGAGTCGTGCATCCAGCCCATGTTCCACTTCAGGCCGAAGCCCAGGCCGCCGCTGTCGGTGGGCCGGGTCACCCCGTCCCAGGCCGTGGACTCCTCGGCGATCGTCACGATCCCCGGGCAGCGGCGGTAGACGGTGGCGTTCATCTCCTGCAGGAACGCCTTCGCCGCGAGGTCCTCGTTGCCGCCGAAGATGTTGGGCGTCCACTGGCCGGAGTCGCGCGAGTAGTCCAGGTACAGCATCGAGGCGACGGCGTCGACCCGCAGACCGTCGATGTGGAACTCCTCGCACCAGTACACCGCGTTGGCGACGAGGAAGTTGCGGACCTCGGTGCGGGCGTAGTCGAACTCGTACGTCCCCCAGTCCGGGTGCTCGGCCCGCCGGTCGTCCCCGGGCTCGTACAGCGGGTCCCCGTCGAAGCGGGCCAGCGCCCAGTCGTCCTTCGGGAAGTGCGCCGGTACCCAGTCCATGATCACGCCGATGCCCGCCCGGTGGCAGGCGTCGACGAAGTACCGGAAGTCGTCCGGGGTGCCGAGGCGCGGCATCGGCGCGTAGTACGACGTGACCTGGTAGCCCCACGATCCGCTGAACGGGTGCCCGGCGACCGGCATCAGCTCCACGTGCGTGAAGCCCAGGTCCTTGACGTACGCCGGCAGCTCCTCAGCCAACTGACGGTACGTCAGACCAGGCCGCCAGGACGGCAGATGCACCTCGTACACCGAGAACGGCGCCTGGTGCACCGGTACGTCGCCGCGGTGCGCCATCCACTCGGCGTCACCCCACGCGTACTGCGACGACGTCACGATCGACGCGGTGTCCGGCGGCACCTCCGTGCACCGGGCCATCGGGTCCGCCTTCAGGAACCGGTGGCCGTGGCGCGAGGTGATCTCGAACTTGTACCGGGTGCCCTCGCCGACGCCCGGCAGGAACAGCTCCCACACCCCGGACGCGCCCAGCGAGCGCATCGGGAACTGCGTGCCGTCCCAGAACGTGAAGTCCCCGGCGACCCGCACTCCCTGCGCGTTCGGCGCCCACACCGTGAACCGGGTGCCGGCCACGCCCTCGTGGGTCATCGGGTGCGCGCCGAGCGCCTGCCACAGCTGCTCGTGCCGGCCCTCCCGGATCAGGTGCAGATCGAACTCGCCGAGCGCCGGCAGGAACCGGTACGGGTCCTCCACCACGTACTCGGCGTCCTCGTAGGCCACCGCCAGCTTGTAGCCGGGGATCTTCTTCAGCGGCAGTACGGCCGAGAACAGGCCGTCGCCGTCCGAGGCCAGCGGGTGCCGCTTGCGGCCCACCACCACGCTGACCGCGCGGGCGAACGGGCGCAGCGCCCGGAAGAGCACTCCGCCCGGCACCGGACGGGCGCCCAGCAGCGCGTGCGGATCGTGATGGGCACCCGCCAGCAGCCGGCCCCGGTCGGCCGGGTCCAGGTCGGTGGCCGCTGTGCGGGCCGGGCCCGACGGCTCGGGGAGTGAGGTGTCGCGCAGCGCCACGGGTCAGTCTCCTCTCACGGCGAGTCGTTCGATCGCCGCCATGGGTACGGGAAGCCAGGCAGGACGGTGCTTGGCCTCGTAGAGCACTTCGTACACGGCCCTGTCCGTCTCGTAGGCGCGCAGCAGGGCGTGCTTCTTGCGCGGGTCCCAGCCCGCCCGCGCGGCGTAGCCCGCGCAGTAGGCCTCCCGGCAGCGGCGCGCCCACTCGGGGCGCCACGGCCGGCGCTGCCGGGCCGCGTAGTCGAAGGAGCGCAGCATGCCGGCGATGTCCCGCACCGGCGAGTGCTCGCTGCGCCGTTCGGCCAGTGGCCGCGACGGCTCGCCCTCGAAATCGATGACGAACCACTCGCGCCCGGCGCGCAGCACCTGGCCCAGGTGCAGGTCGCCGTGGATGCGCTGGGCCGGCGGGCCCGGGTCGCAGGCCACCAGCGCGCCGAACGCCGCCCGCAGCCCCGGCACATGCGGCCGCAGCGCCTTGACCTGATGGGCGGCGGCGTCCAGCCGCTCGGTCATCGCCGCCGCCAGCCGGGCGTTCTCGGCGTGCGAGGCGGCCGGGAAGGCCGCGGCCAGCGCCAGGTGCACCTCTGCGGTGGCCGCGCCCAGGGCGCTCGCCTCGGCGGTGAAGTCCTCACCGCGGGAGAGCGCCTGCAGCGCCAGGGTCCAGCCGTCGGCGGCGTCCGGCAGGAACGGCTGGAGCACGCCCAGAGTGGCCTCCTCCGGCCGGCTGGTGCGCATCCAGGCCACCGGCGCCGGCACCCGTGCGCAGCCCTCGCGGGCGAGCGCCAGCGGCACCTCCAGATCGGGGTTGACGCCGGGCTGGATGCGCCGGAACAGCTTCAGGATGAACGCGTCGCCGTACACCAGCGACGTGTTCGACTGCTCGGCGTCCAGCAGCCGGGGCGCGAGCCCGGACGGGATCGGCACCGACGGGTCGGAGTCGAACAGCAGCGGCCCGAGCGTGCCGGTGTGCCGCATCCGCTCCAGCAGCAGATGCGCCGAGCGCGGGTCCAGCAGAGCGTCGTAGACCGTGAGGCCGGCCATCGGGCCGCTCTCCGCCCGCCCGATCAGCGCCTTGCCCAGCCGGGGCGAGAGGTGCTCCTGGAAGCCGAGCAGCAGCTGGTAGCAGTCGCCGCCGGCCGGGGTGGGGGAGGCCGGGGCGGCCGTGCCGCCGGGCGCGGGCACGCCGGCGTGCGGCCCGGGCGACCCGGCGTGCGCGGCATGGATGAGCACATGCAGACAGCCCGGGAACAGCTCGGTCACCGACAGCAGACGCAGATCCGTGACCGGCCGGTCCTTCCCGGCGAACCAGCGTTGCCGCGGCAGCCACTCGCGCAGCAGACCCGCGAGCGAGTCCAGATGCAGGAAGCCTCCGGTACTGCTCGGCTGGAGGGATGCGGTCTTCGGCATGGTGACGCGTCCTTTCCTCGGCGCGCTACTGTCGGCGGCCGATGCGGGATGCGACTCGGGCGAGCCGGAACCAGTAGAAGCCGTGGCCTGCGAGGGTGAGCAGGTAGGGCAGTTCTCCGATGGCGGGGAAGCGCACGCCGCCGAAGAGCTCGACCGGATGGCGGCCGTTGTAGGCCCGCAGGTCCAGCTCGGTGGGCTGGGCGAAGCGGGAGAAGTTGTTCACGCACAGCACGAGGTCGTCCTCGTACTCGCGCAGGAACGCCAGGACGGCGGGGTTGGAGGAGGTGAGCTCCGTGTAGGTCCCCAGACCGAAGGCGGGGTTTTGTTTGCGGATCTCGATCATCCGGCGGGTCCAGTGCAGCAGCGACGAGGGCGACGCCATGGACGCCTCGACATTGGTGACCTGGTAGCCGTAGACCGGGTCCATGATGGTCGGCAGGTAGAGCCGTCCCGGGTCGGCCGTGGAGAAGCCGGCGTTGCGGTCCGGGGTCCACTGCATGGGCGTGCGGACGCTGTCGCGGTCGCCGAGCCAGATGTTGTCGCCCATGCCGATCTCGTCGCCGTAGTACAGGATCGGCGAGCCGGGCAGGGACAGCAGCAGCGCGGTGAACAGCTCGATCTGGTTGCGGTCGTTGTCCAGCAGCGGCGCGAGGCGGCGGCGGATGCCGATGTTCGCGCGCATCCGCGGGTCTTTGGCGTACTCCGCGTACATGTAGTCGCGCTCTTCGTCGGTGACCATCTCGAGCGTGAGCTCGTCGTGGTTGCGCAGGAAGATGCCCCACTGGCAGCCCGAGGGGATCGGCGGGGTCTTCGCCAGGATTTCCGACACGGGGTAGCGCGATTCCCGCCGGACCGCCATGAAGATGCGCGGCATGACCGGGAAGTGGAACGCCATGTGGCACTCGTCGCCGCCGGCGGCGTAGTCGCCGAAGTAGTCGACCACGTCCTCGGGCCACTGGTTGGCCTCCGCCAGCAGCACCGTGTCCGGGTACATCAGGTCGATCTCCCGGCGCACCCGCTTCAGGAACTCATGGGTGGCCGGAAGGTTCTCGCAGTTGGTGTCCTCCTCGGCGTACAGGTACGGCACCGCGTCCAGCCGGAAGCCGTCGATGCCGAGGTCGAGCCAGAACCGCAGCGCGGCCAGGATCTCCTCCTGCACCGCCGGGTTCTCGTAGTTCAGGTCCGGCTGGTGGGAGAAGAACCGGTGGAAGAAGTACTGGCCGCGGACCGGGTCGAAGGTCCAGTTCGACACCTCGGTGTCGACGAAGATGATCCGCGCGTCCTGGTACTGCTTGTCGTCGTCGGCCCACATGTAGTAGTCGCCATAAGGACCGTCCGGGTTCTTGCGCGACTCCTGGAACCACGGGTGCTGGTCGCTGGTGTGGTTCATGACGAAGTCGATGATCACGCGCATGCCGCGCTGGTGGGCGGCGTCCACGAACTCCACGAAGTCCGCGAGGTCGCCGAACTCCGGCAGCACGGCGGTGTAGTCCGAGACGTCGTAACCGCCGTCGCGCAGGGGCGACTTGAAGAAGGGCGGCAGCCACAGGCAGTCCACGCCCAGCCACTGCAGATAGTCGAGCTTGGCGGTCAGGCCTTTCAGATCGCCCACGCCGTCGCCGTTGCTGTCCTGGAAGGACCGGACGAGGACCTCGTAGAACACGGCACGCTTGAACCACTCGGGGTCCCGGTCCTTGGCCGGGGTGTCCTCGAAGGTGTCGGGAACAGGCGAGTTGACGGACATGGGGCTGATCGACCTCCGTTTCGTGGGGTGGCTCACCGGACGTGGAACACGTGGGCCGGCGTCCGACCGGGGTCGAGACGCACGTAGTTGGCGCTTCCCCAGCGGTAGGTCGCACCGGTCAGTTCGTCGTGCACGGACAGCTCGGCGTGCCAGTCGCGGCCGAGTCGTGGCATGTCCAACGAGACCGTGGCCTCCTGGGTGTGGTGGGGGTCGAGGTTCACGACCACGAGCACCGTGTCGTCGCCCTCGCGCTTGCTGTAGGCGAGGACGGCGTCGTTGTCGGTGGTGTGGAAACGGAGGTTGCGCAGCCGGCGCAGTGCCGGGTGGCCGCGCCGGATGTCGTTCAGGCGGGTGATCAGCGGGGCGATGGTGCGGCCCTCGCGCTCGGCCGCCGCCCAGTCCCGGGACGTGAGCTGGTACTTCTCCGAGTCCAGGTACTCCTCGCTGCCCTCCCTGAGCGGCGTGTTCTCGCACAGCTCGTAACCGGAGTAGATGCCCCAGGTGGGGGAGAGCGTCGCGGCGAGCACCGCGCGTGCCTCGAAGGCGGGGCGCCCTCCGTGCTGGAGGTACCCGGGCAGGATGTCCGGGGTGTTCGCGAAGAAGTTCGGCCGCATGTAGGAGGCGGCGTCCCCCGACAGTTCGGTGAGGTAGTCCGTCAGCTCCTGCTTGCCGTTGCGCCAGGTGAAGTACGTGTACGACTGCTGGAAGCCGATCTGGGCGAGGGTGTGCATCATCGCCGGCCGGGTGAACGCCTCCGCCAGGAAGATCACGTCCGGGTCGCTCGCGTTGATGTCCGCGATCACCCGCTCCCAGAAGACCACCGGCTTGGTGTGCGGGTTGTCCACGCGGAAGATCCGCACCCCGTGGTCCATCCAGTGCCGCAGCACCCGCACCGTCTCCGCCACCAGGCCGTCCATGTCGGCGTCGAAGGCGATCGGGTAGATGTCCTGGTACTTCTTCGGCGGGTTCTCCGCGTAGGCGATCGTCCCGTCCGGCCGGTGGTGGAACCACTCGGGGTGCTTGTGCACCCAGGGGTGGTCGGGGGAGCACTGCAGGGCGAAGTCGAGGGCGATCTCCAGGCCGTGCGAGCGGGCCTCGGCGACGAACCAGTCGAAGTCCTCGATCGTCCCCAGCTGCGGGTGGACGGCCTCGTGGCCGCCCTCGGAGGAACCGATCGCCCAGGGCACGCCGACGTCGTCGGGTCCGGCCTCCAGGGTGTTGTTCTTCCCCTTGCGGAAGGTGGTGCCGATCGGGTGGATGGGCGGCAGGTAGACGACGTCGAAGCCCATCTCGGCGATCTTCGGCAGCCTGCGGGCGGCCGTGCGGAACGTGCCGTGCGGCTGCTCGGGCGTGCCCTCCGAGCGCGGGAAGAACTCGTACCAGGAGCCGAACAGGGCCCGCTCCCGCTCCACCAGCAGCGGCATGGCCTTGGAGGCCGTGACCAGCTCACGCAGCGGATACCGGGCCAGCACCTCGTCCACCTCGGGTGCCAGCGCGGCGGCGTAACGCTCCTGCACCGGCAGGGAGTCGTCCAGCAGCCGCTTCGCGGTCTCCCGCAGCAGCGTGCGCGCCGGGCCGCGCGGCGCCCGCGCCGCCGCCCGCTCGTACAGCTGGCCGCCCTCCTCCAGCACCAGGCCCGTGTCGATGCCCGCCGGGATCTTGATCGCCGCGTGCCGGCGCCAGGTGGTGACCGGGTCGCTCCACGCCTCCACCGTGTACGTCCAGTGGCCCTCGGCGTCCGGGGTCACCTCGGCGCCCCAGCGGTCGCTGCCCTCGGCCAGTTCACGCATCGCAGTCCACGGCCCCTTGCGGCCGTCCGGGCCGCGCAGGACGACGTTCGCGGCGACCGCGTCGTGTCCCTCGCGGAACACCGTGGCGCTCACCTGGAACGTCTCGCCCACGACGGCCTTCGCCGGTCGCCTGCCGCACTCCACGCGCGGATGGACGTCCCGCACGGGGATACGGCCGATGGGCCTGGTGGACTTCATCGTGAACCTCCTGCGTGCTCGAAGCCGGGCCGTGGCCCGGCTGGTGGATGTCCAAGCTGCACCGGAGGAGGGCTAGTGCTCCGCCGGGAAACGCCGGGTGGAGCGTGATCCACTCCTGCGCGCCACGTTTTTCGCCCGCCGCCGCGGGCTGCCCTGCCACAAGGAGCCGGCCGCGTCCGAGCGCAGATAGCGTTCCGCGGCGTCGGCGGCCTCCCGGGCGCAACGCTTGCCCATGAGCACGCACAGGGTGTATCCGGTGTCCTCGAAGGTGGCCCGTACCGAGCTGTCGGCGGGGGAGGCGAGCATGGCCCGCTCCCAGGCGCGGTACCGCTGCAGATGCCTGGCGACTTCGGCTTTCGCGGGTAGCAGCATGGCGCTGTTCACCTTCCGGGAGTGCGAGAGGTACGACGCCCGACAAACGGGCCGGCCGCGCGAGCAGAGGGGCATCAGCCGAAAAACCTCTCGTGGCCTTCACTTATGGTGCACGCGCGATGACCTACCGTCCTGTTGGATCTTGGCCGTGGTGTGCTCGTGTTGCACGAATGGCGTATCACCCTCAGTGTGGGAGGTGACTCAGAAGCGAACATCGCTCACGCTTCGTGTTCGGGGCTCCGCCCGCCAGGGCGTGGGGAACGTGAGCGTCGCCGGTGAGGAGCCAACGACGATGAAGACCGCAGTGCCCTGCTACTACCACCTAGACGTGGAAGTCAGCCCGGAGCGGGTCGGACAGGTCAAGCGCATTCTGGCCGCGCACCTGAAGTACTGGGACCTGGAGAACCTGGTCGAGCCCGTGTGCCGCAGCACCACCATGCTGCTGCAGGCCATCGACGAACACGCCACCGACAAGAACACCTCCATCGAGATGTGGTGGAACGGCCAGCACCTCATCACCGCGATCGGGGAGAACGACTGCGATCTGCGCCCGGACCAGGACCTGCGGGCCTGCCTGGAACGCATCGCGGCGAGCAGCGACGGGTGGGGCTGCTGCGCCACCGACACCGGCAGCAAGGTCATCTGGTTCTCGCAGCGCGCCCGCACCGGCGACCGCGAACCGCTGGTGCCGACCACTCCGGCCCCGGCCATGCGCGAGATGCTGCAGGTGCCGCGCGCGATGCCGGCCGTCGCACTGGCCGGCGAGACGGTGGGCGACGTGCTGGAGGTCAGCCGGTGACCGCCGCGCACCACAAGACGGCAGGGGTGCCCGCCTGGAGCGGGCACCCCTACCCGCTCGGTGCCTCCTTCGACGGGCAGGGCACCAACTTCGCGCTGTTCAGCGAGGTCGCCGAGCGGGTCGAGCTGGTCCTCGTCGACGAACGCGGCGGACACCGCACCGTCCCGCTGACCGAGGTGGACGGCTTCGTCTGGCACTGCTACCTGCCCGGCGTCGGACCCGGCCAGCGCTACGGCTACCGGGTGCACGGGCCGTGGGCGCCGACCCTGGGGCACCGCTGCAACCCGGCGAAGCTTCTGCTCGACCCGTACGCGCGGGCCGTCGACGGGCAGATCGACAACCACCCCTCGCTCTACGAGCGCAACCCGCAGGGCCCCGACCCGGCGGACAGCGCCGGGCACACCATGCTGGGCGTGGTCACCGACCCCTTCTTCGACTGGGGCGACGACCGGCCGCCGCGCACGCCGTACGCCGACAGCGTGATCTACGAGGCGCATGTGCGCGGCCTGACCCGCACCCACCCCGACATCCCGCCCGAGCTGCGCGGCACCTACGCGGGGCTCGCCCACCCCGCGATCCTCGACCACCTCACCTCGCTCGGGGTGACCGCCGTCGAGCTGATGCCGGTGCACCAGTTCGTGCAGGACGGGGTGTTGCAGGACAAGGGCCTGTCGAACTACTGGGGCTACAACACCATCGGCTTCTTCGCGCCGCACAACGCCTATGCCGCCCACGGCAGCCGGGGCCAGCAGGTCGCGGAGTTCAAGTCGATGGTCAAGGCGATGCACGCGGCCGGCCTCGAGGTGATCCTCGACGTGGTCTACAACCACACCGCCGAGGGCAACGAGAAGGGCCCGACGCTGTCCTTCCGCGGCATCGACAACGCCTCGTACTACCGCCTGGTCGACGGCGACTACGCGCACTACTACGACACCACCGGCACCGGCAACAGCCTGCTGATGCGCCATCCCTACGTGCTGCAGCTGATCATGGACTCGCTGCGGTACTGGGTGACGGAGATGCACGTCGACGGGTTCCGCTTCGACCTCGCGGCCACCCTGGCGCGCCAGTTCCACGAGGTGGACCGGCTGTCGGCGTTCTTCGACCTGATCCAGCAGGACCCGGTGATCAGCCGGGTCAAGCTGATCGCCGAGCCGTGGGACGTCGGCGAGGGCGGCTACCAGGTGGGCAACTTCCCGCCGCTGTGGTCGGAGTGGAACGGGCGCTACCGCGACACCGTGCGCGACTTCTGGCGCACCGAGCCCGGCTCGCTCGGCGAGTTCGCCTCCCGGCTCACCGGGTCCTCCGACCTGTACCAGCACAGCCGGCGCCGCCCGCGCGCCAGCGTCAACTTCGTCACCGCGCACGACGGGTTCACACTGCGCGACCTCGTGTCGTACAACGACAAGCACAACGAGGCCAACGGCGAGGGCAACCGGGACGGCGAGAGCCACAACCGGTCCTGGAACTGCGGGACCGAGGGCGAGACCGCGAACCCGGCGGTGCTGGAGCTGCGCGCCCGCCAGCAGCGCAACCTGCTGGCCACGCTGCTGCTGTCCCAGGGCATCCCGATGCTGTGCCACGGCGACGAACTCGGGCGCACCCAGCGCGGCAACAACAACGCCTACTGCCAGGACAACGAGATCTCCTGGATCGACTGGCGGCTGACCGAGGAACAGAGTGACCTCGCCGACTTCACCCGCCGGCTGATCCGGCTGCGCGCCGAGCACCCGGTGCTGCGCCGCCGCCGCTTCTTCCGCGGCGAGACGGCGACCAACGCCGACCAGCCGCTGCCGGACCTGGTGTGGCTGCTGCCGGACGCCCAGGAGATGACCGACGAGGAGTGGCAGCGCTCCGACGCCCACTGCGTCGGCGTGTTCCTGAACGGCGACGCCATCGCCGAGCCGGACCGCTACGGCCGCCCCGTCGTCGACGACTCCTTCCTGCTGCTGCTCAACAGCTACTGGGAGCCGATCGTCTTCCGCCTGCCCGACGCCCCGTACGGCGAACGCTGGACGGCCCGCGTGGACACCGCGGAGCCCGACGGCGTGCCCGACGAGACCGAGTACAAGGCCGCCACCGACGTCACGGTGGCCGCCCGCAGCCTGGTCGTCCTCTCCCGCCCCTCCCGCGACCACGGCAAGCGGCCGCCGGTGCCGGACCGGGAGTGAGGGCATGACACGGCGCCGCCGCCCCTGCTCGGGGCGGCGGCGCCGTGCTGTGTGCGGGACGGTGGCACCGGGCCGGCGCCGGCGCCGGTGCGGTGCGCCGGGCGCGAGCCCACTCGGGGCTCAGCGCGGAATGCGGGCCGTGATCGTGAACTGGGCGCCGTCCGGGTCGCGCAGGACCGCCTCGTCGGCGGCCTTGCCCAGCACCGCGCCGCCGTGCTGCTCGGCGGCCAGCGCGCAGGCGGTGACGTCGGTGACGGCGAAGTGGACCTGCCAGTGCGGGCGGATCGTCGGATCGGGTGCCGCCTCCAGGGCGCCGGACTCGATACGGGCGACGATCTCGCCGTCGCTGCGCAGCACGACCTCGTCGCGCTCGTAGCCGACCTCGCAGCAGCCGGGGCGGCCGGAGGCCCAGTCGAGGATCTCGCCGTAGAAGATCGCGGAGTCGAAGGCGTCCCGGGTGTGCAGCCGGATGAAGGCCGGGGCGGCGCGCCGCCAGTTCTCCCAGTTGGTGAAGAGCTCACCCTCCCAGATCCCGAACGTCGCCCCGTCCCGGTCCGCGATCAGCGCCGCCCTCCCCGGCGGCAGCGAGATCGGCCCGACGGCCACCGTGCCGCCGCGCTCCCGGGCCCGCGAGACGGCCTCGTCCGCGCTGGGCACGGCGAAGTACGGCGTCCAGGCGACCGCCATCTGCCACATCGTGGCGACCGCGGCGATCCCGGCGACCGGCACGTCGTCCGCGAGCGCGATCCGGAACCGGTCGCCCAGCTTGCCCTTGCGCCACTTCCAGCCCAGCACCGCCGAGTAGAAGTCCTGGGTCGTCTCCAGATCGCGACTGGTCAGGCTCACCCAGCAGGGCGCGCCGAAGACATGGTGGGAGGAGACGACCTGGGTCGCTCGCAGGGAGGGGGGCGTGTCGTGGTTCATGGCGCTCGCGTCCTGATCTCTTCGGCCGTTGTGCCGCCGGTCCTCCTCCAGTGTCCGACCGGATCCGTGGGGGCCGCCTGTCGAGTACGCCCGGTAGCGCCGGGAGGGCTGCGGGGGGAAGGATGGAGGAGTGGCACGAGTACCGCGTGAACCGGACGACGAAACCGGTCGGCTCTTCGAGCTCCAGGAGGAAGTCGATCAGCTGAAGGAAGCCGTCACCTCGCACGCCGTGGTGGACCAGGCGATCGGGATGATCGTGGCACTCGGCCGGGTGACGCCGGATCAGGGATGGCTGGTGCTGAAGGAGGTCTCCCAGCACACCAACATCAAGCTGCGCAACGTCGCCGAGCTGATACTGATCTGGGCCCGCGAGGGCGACATGCCGCAGCAGATACGTGCGGAGCTGGAGGACGCCCTCGACCGCCACGGCCCCACCCAGATCCCGGGGGCCCCGCCCGCCCCGTGACGCCGCGCGGGGGCCCGGCAGTCAGGGGAGGCTGCCGGTTCACCCGGTGTGCGGCGAGGGCCGCCGGCCCGGCGGGTCAGCGGTGGTCGGCGAGGATCTCCTCGCGCAGCTGGGCGAAGCAGCCGCTGAGGAGCCGCGAGACGTGCATCTGCGAGATGCCGAGTTGCTCGGCGATGCTGCTCTGCGTCATGCCCTGGAAGAACCGCAGGTAGAGGATGGTCCGCTCGCGCTCCGGGAGCGCCTGCAGACACGGTTTGACGGCCTCGCGGTCCACGACCGTGTCGTAGCCCGGGTCGAGGCTGCCGAGCGCGTCGCCGAGGGCGTAGCCGTCGGTCCCGGGCATCTCCGCCTCCAGCGACAGCGCGGAGAAGCACTCCAGGGCCTCCATACCGGTGCGCACCTCCTGCTCGGTGAGCTGCGCGTACGCGGCGATCTCGGCGACGGTGGGCTGTCGTCCCGGGATGGTCTGGCCGAGTTCCTTGACCGCGCGCCGTACCCGGTTGCGCAGGTCCTGGACCCGGCGCGGCACATGCAGCGTCCACATGTGGTCGCGGAAGTGCCGCTTGATCTCACCGGTGATCGTCGGCACGGCGTACGCCTCGAAGGCGCCGCCGCGCGAGGGGTCGAAGTGGTCGACCGCCTTGACCAGCCCGAGAGCCGCCACCTGGTACAGGTCTTCGAGCGACTCTCCGCGACCGCGGAAACGTACGGCGATCCGCTCGGCCATGGGCAGCCACAGGCGGACGAGTTCATCGCGCAGTGCCCTGCGCTCGGGGCCGTCGGGCAGCGTCACCAGCAGGGCGAAGTCCTCGGCGGTGTCGGGAGCGTCGTCGTGCGGGTGCTGCTGCGTCCTGATGGCGGTACGCATCGATGCGCGCCTCCCTCAGCGGGGTGCTGGGTGGACAGACACCGTGGGGCGAGCGCGCGGACCGGACAAGAAAGGGCATCAGGTCCGGCGGACCGATCCCACGGACGTGCCTCCTGTCCGAAGCACTGAAAACTGGATTCCCTGCTTCCGGATGGGTGAAACCGTCTCGCGGGAGTCGTGACGGAACGCGACCGGCAGGGCGCGCTGCGTGAGAGAGCCGGCCTTGACCCTCCCTTGGCTCACATACCTCTGACACAGAGCTAATCTCGGCGGTGTGAACACCGAGGACGCCCTGACCGCCGCGGACCCCGCCTCCCGGGACTCCTTCGCGGAAGAGCTGGCCGACACCCTGGTCGGCGTGCACCGGCTGACCCGGCGCCGGCTGCGCGCCGGGCTGACCGCCCCGCGGCTGCGCGGCGCGGAGGTCGAGCTGCTGCGGCTGGTCGAGGCCCGGCCCGGCATCGGGATCTCCGAGGCGGCCAAGGAGTTGAGCCTGGCGGGCAATTCCGTCTCCACCCTGGTCAACCACCTCGTCCGGGACGGCTACCTGGTGCGCGAGACCGACCCCGCCGACCGGCGCGCCGCCCGTCTGCTGGCGACCGACGCCGCCGCCGGAAGGCTGCGCGACTGGCGCGAGCGCCGGACCGAGCTGCTCGGCCGGCACCTCGCCGGCCTAGCCGAGTCGGACCGCGAGGCGCTGCGGTACGCCGTGCCGGCGCTGCGGCTCCTGGCCGAGAGCCTGCGCGAGGAGGCCGAGGCGCGATGACCGATGCCGTGACGTGCGCGGGGCTCGTCCACTCGTTCGGCGCCACCCGGGCGGTCGACGGGCTCGACCTGACCGTCCGGCAGGGCGAGGTCTTCGGCCTGCTCGGCCCGAACGGCGCCGGCAAGACCACCGCGATCCGCTGTCTGACCACCCTGCTCCCCGTCCCGCCCGGCACGGTCCGCGTCTTCGGGCACGACGCCGCCCGCGACCGCATGGCCGTACGGCGGCTGCTCGGCTACGTCCCGCAGCAGCTGTCCGCCGACGCGAGCCTGACCGGACGGGAGAACGTCGCCCTGTTCGCCCGCGTCTTCGACGTGCCGCGCCGCGAACGCGCCGCCCGGGTGGGGCAGGCACTGGCCGCCGTCGGCCTCGCCGACGCCGCCGACCGGCTCGCCGGCACCTACTCCGGCGGCATGGTCCGCCGCCTCGAACTCGCCCAGGCCCTGGTCAGCGCGCCCCGCCTGCTGATCCTCGACGAACCGACCATCGGCCTGGACCCCATCGCGCGCACCGGCGTGTGGGAACACATCGACGCCGTGCGCGCCGCCACCGGCATGACGGTCCTGGTGACCACGCACTACATGGACGAGGCCGACCAGTACTGCGACCGGGTCGCGCTCATGCACCGCGGCCGCGTCCGCGCCCTGGGCACCCCCGCCGAGCTGCGGCGGCGGCTCGCCGAGCGGCGCGGCACGACGACGCCGGCCACGCTGGAGGACGTCTTCCGCGATGTCGCCGGCAGCGGCCTCGACGACACCTCAGGAGACTTCCGCGATGTCCGAAGCACCCGCCGCACCGCCCGCCGCGTCGGCTGACCCCGCGCTCGGCCTGCTGCTGCGGCCACCGGAGCCGAGGGCGGCCTGGCGGCTGCTGCCGGCGCGGGTGTTCGCGATGTGCGCCGTCGAGCTGCAGAAGCTGCGCCACGACCGCACCGAGCTGTACACCCGGGCCGTGCAGCCCGCCCTCTGGCTGCTGATCTTCGGTCAGACCTTCACCCGCATCCGGGCCATCCCCACCGGCGGCATCCCCTACGTCGACTACCTGGCGCCCGGGATCATCGCCCAGTCCGCGATGTTCATCGCCATCTTCTACGGCATCCAGATCATCTGGGAGCGCGACGCCGGAGTCCTCAACAAGCTGCTGGTGACGCCCACTCCGCGCGCCGCGCTCATCACCGGCAAGGCATTCGCCGCCGGGGTCAAGGCACTTGTGCAGGCGGTCGTCGTCCTCGTCATCGCGGCGGTGCTCGGCGTCGCGCTGACCTGGAACCCGCTGAAGCTGCTCGCCGTCGCGGCGGCCGTGGTGCTCGGCTCGGCCTTCTTCTCCTGCCTGTCCATGACCATCGCGGGCATCGTGCTCAGCCGCGACCGGCTGATGGGCTTCGGCCAAGCGATCACCATGCCGCTGTTCTTCGGCTCCAACGCGCTCTACCCGGTCTCCGTGATGCCCGGCTGGCTGCAGGCCGTCAGCAAGGCCAACCCGCTCAGCTACCAGGTGGACGCCCTGCGCGGCCTGCTGCTCGGCACCCCCGCGCACCTCGCGGCGGACTTCGGCGTGCTCCTCGTGGCCGCCGCGCTCGGCATCGCCGCCGCCTCCTCGCTGCTGGGCCGGCTGGCCCGCTGATCATGACGCATCGTCAAGATCGCTGATCATGGTCGCGGACGTGATGTGCGGCACGCCCCCGAAAACCGGCCGAACGACCGGAAACCGATTGTCCCTGCGCACGGCTTGATCACCGATCATCCGGGCCGAATCCGCTGGCCACAGCGCCTGACGCGCATTTGACAGTGGACTGACCGCCTGGATAGACAGCAGCTCTCAGAAGTCGAGAGGTGGACTGTGTACGAGCCGCACGTGGTCGGGGACTGGCACGAGTACGAGGAGCATGCCGGTCTGCGCGTCCGCGTCCACCGTCTGGAGCAGGCGGAGCCGCCGCGCGGACGGGACGACGCGGCCGAGGGGCTGACGTACTTCGCGCTGCGGGTCACCGTCGAGAACCGCGGCCCGGAGCGCTTCGGCATCCACCTCGAGGACGGCCAGGTCGACGTGCGCATCGGGCCGGACGGCGAGGGCGCCTTCATCGACTGGCGCAACTCGCAGTTCGTCGAGGGCTTCGACGTCTACCCGCTGCGCCGCGTCACCGCCGTGCTCTACGCGGCCGGACCCGAGGACGCCCTGCGCCACGTGGACGTCCAGGTCCAGCTGCGGGTCGACGAGGAGTGGGCGGAGCGCCGGATGTGGACCGGCGGCCTGGGCGTTCAGGCCCAGCCCTCCCACGTCCCGGCCGGCGCGGGCCGCGACTGCCTGGCCCACCAGGTCAGCGCCTTCCTGCGCGACCAGGCCGAGGAGGGCACCGCCTGACGCGGCGGCCGCCCGCCCGGTGACGCGCGACGGCGTGCGCTCAGTGCGCGATGCCGTCGATGATCTCCCGGGCGCCCTGCCGCAGCAGCGCCACCGCCACCGACGTGCCCAGCGTCGCCGGGTCCAGCCGGCCGGCCCACTCGTGGGCGTTCAGCCGGGTCTTGCCGTCCGGGGTGAAGACACAGGCTCGCAGCGAGAGTTCGCCGCCGCGGTCCACGCGGGCGAAACCGGCGATCGGGCTGTTGCAGTGCCCCTGCAGCACGTGCAGGAACATCCGCTCCGCCGTGGCCTCGCGGTGCGTGGCCGGATCACCGAGCCCGCTGACGGCGTCGATCAGGGCGGTGTCGTCCTCCCGGCACTGCAGGGCGAGGATGCCCGCACCGATCGGCGGCATCATCACCTCGGGGGAGAGCACCTCGCTGATGACGTCCGGGCGCCCGATGCGCTCCAGGCCCGACACGGCCAGCAGCAGCGCGTCCGCCTCCCCGGCCGCCAGCTTCTCCAGCCGCCGGTTGGCGTTGCCCCGGAAGGGCACGCACGTCAGATGCGGGTGCGTGGCCGCCAGTTGGGCGATCCGGCGCACCGACGACGTGCCGATGCGGGTACCGGCCGGCAGCTCATCCAGGGTGAGCCCGCCCGGGTGCACCAGCGCGTCCCGGATGTCGTCCCGCTTCAGGAACGCGGCGAAGACCGTCCCGGCCGGCAGCGGCCGGTCGGCGGGCACGTCCTTGACGCAGTGCACCGCGAGGTCCGCCTCCCCGGCGAGCAGCGCCGCGTCGACCTCCTTGGTGAAGGCTCCCTTGCCCTCGACCTGGGAGAGATCCCCGAGCCACTTGTCACCGGTGGTCTTCACCGGGACCACCTTGGTGCGCACACCCGGATGCAGGGCGGCCAACTCGGCGCGGACCCGCTCCACTTGGGCGAGGGCCATCGGTGAGTCGCGGGAGACGATACGGATCAGTTCCGGAACGGACATGCGGGCCACGATAGACCCTCGGCACCGTCCCGCGTGCCACGGCCGGGCTCCCGCGGCTTCACTCCGCCGGGACGCGACTCACCGGCCCGCGGCCGGTGGTCATCGCACGGACCCCTCGACGGTGTCGGCCGTCCACGCCGCGAGGCGGCCGGCGAGCGGTCCGGTGCCGTCGAGGACATGACGGGAGAACGCCTCCCGCTCGTGAGCGAGGACGGCGGCCTCCCACACGCAGGGGGCGAGTCCCGCCCGCCCCGGCCGCAGCAGGTCAGGCTCGCCGGCCGGGCCGGTGAAGACCGCGAGGTCCGCCATGTGCCCCTCGATCCAGGTGTGGACCAGGACGTAGTCCCCGTCGCCGCCCGCGTGCACCAGCAGCACCGCGAGCCCGAGCGAGCCCCGCGCAGGGCCCAGCCCCAGGTGGTGCTCGGCGATCCGCAGCGCCTCCCCGGCGTCCCGTGCGGTGACCGTGCGGCCGGGCGCCTCGATCGCGTACGCCTTCACGAGGTGACCGGCCGCCCGGTGCGCGCCGAACGGCCGGACCGTCCGGGCGTGGTGGCCGTCGGCGAGGGCGAGGAGGGCCTGCGCCGGGACGGCGGCGGGCACGGCGTCGTGATGGTCCATGCCGGTCATCATGGGTCACGGGCCGTCAGCGGGCCAGGGGTTCGCTGAGTTCGACGGCGCGCAGCGCGGCGGCCAGGGCCTGCTCGTCCCCGACGTCCAGGGCCGTGTCCGTCAGCTTGATCACGTGCTCGTCGCCGTGTGCGAGGGCGCGCTCCACCACGTCCTCGGCCGTGACGGACCCCGGTGACCGCCAGGGGACCGCCTCCGCGGGGGCGTACATCGCGGTGACCGCCGCGGAGGCCGTCCACGCCACGCGCAGGCTGGGCACCCACATCGCGCGCGGCAGCGCGTCCAGCGTGCGCAGCACCGCGTTGGGGGCGGTGGCCGCGTGCACGAGCATCGTCTCCTCGCCGTGGCCATGGGTGGCGTAGCGGTGCGTGGCGGCCCGCACCAGCTCGGTCAGCCGGGCCCGGGCCGTGTCGGGGTCGGACACGTCCCCGGCCCAGCCGGGCAGCCGTCGTACGGCCGCCAGCCGCGTGGGGAAGCCGCCCTGGGCGCCTTCGGCCGGCGGCACGGCGTCGAGGGCGGCCGCCGCGCTGTCCGCGCCGGGCAGCGTGACGATGCCCTCGACGGGGTGGTGGCGGGCGGCCCAGTAGCCCAGGGCGTGGGCGAGTTCGGTCAGCCGGGGCTCGTTCTCCTCCTGGCCGAGGGCGCGCACGGCGTGGCCGAGCCGGATCACGGGGTGCGTGGAGCCGCCGTACAGACCGGGCAGCAGGCGCGGCCACCACTCGGCGAGGACGGCGCGCCAGGGGCGCTCGGCCAGCGCGCGGGAGAAGTGGTCGATCCAGTCGGCGGCCCGGCGCGGATCGCCCAGCGCCTCGCGCCAGTTGCCGTCCGTCACGGGGGCCACCCGCCTGGGGAAGTCCTCCAGCTTGGGGCGGTAGAGGTCCAGCCAGCGGTGCACGGCCCCGGCCCGGCCGCGCGCCGCCAGCGCCTCGACCACCATCGGCGCGTGGTTGGTGAGCCGGCCCAGCCGCTCCGGACCGGTGGTGTGCAGGCGTGCGAGCGCTTCGTCGAGGCGTCCGGTGGTGTCGTTCGCGGTCATGCCGCGGACGCTACGCCGCACCTCCGCGCGCCCGGATCGGCCCACGGCCCGAACCCGGCCCACGACGGGGGTCCTAGGCCTTCCGGGCCGTGCGGCCTTCCCGGGTCTCCGCGGGCGTCAGGCGTTCGGGTCGAAGGGGATGCCGGCCGGTTTCGCCGCGGCCAGGTGGGAGGCGAAGCTGTCGTCCTTCAGGCCGAAGTGGGCGCTGCCGAAGTCGTAGGCGCTCAGCTTCTCGCGGATGCCCGGCGGGTAGCCGTTCCAGCCGACGAGCGGCGGGTACTGCCAGGTGTGCTGGTGGTTCTCCGGCGGTTCGTCGCCCGCGCTCGCCAGCCGGAAGCAGTGCGTGCCGATGCCGTCCTTGTGATAGACGACCTTCGGGTGGGTGCCGTCGAAGCGCACCTCGGAGGCCGGGTGCACGGTGAACGAGCCGTGGTTGGACGTGGAGACGTACCTCACCTGGCCGTCCTGAACCCACACCGCCACGTGCTCCCAGTCGTGCCGGTGCCCGCCGATGCTGCTGCCGGGCAGGGCCTGGTCCTTCTCGAAGTACAGGCCGTACAGGACGGCGCACCAGCCGTTGTTGCACTTGGCGCGCGAGTACCCGTTGGTGTTGGTGAGGTCGGAGGCGTCGTGGCAGTTGCCGTTGAGGGCGCCGGTCGGCTTGAGGCCGCTGTTGACGGTGCCGTCGGGGCCGATCGCGGGCGTGGGGTAGCAGCCGTCGGTGTCGTAGTCGTAGGCGGGCTGGTAGGTGCTCTCCAGGCTGTCGGCGGAGGCCGGCAGGGCCTGCGGGACGGCGAAGGCGGCGGTCGGGAACGCGACGACGAGCGCGAGCGCGGCGCCGAGTCCGGTGAGCCATCTCCTGCCGTGTGTCCTGAACGTCACTGCGTCCTCCTCGGGGCGCGGGCGCAGCCGGGTGGCTGTGGGGGGCGTTCAGAATCCCGCGATTTACATGTTCGCGCCAAGAGGCAGGAGGTGTCGCGCCGGTGAAGTACCGGCCAAACAACGGATCATGAGGCAGCGTCAGGAAGGTCGGCCGCCGACTCCTCCGGGGTGAGGTCCTGCCGCAGCCGCAGCCAGGACGGCTGGCGCAGCATCCCCGCCCGGGTCCGCGTGCTGTAGCGCACCTCGCCGACGAGCCGGGGGAGCACCCACCGGGCGCCCGCCACCCGCGGGTCCGGCGTGAACGGGCAGGCGGGCGTCGCCAACTCGGCCAGGAGCGACGCCAGATGGGCGCGCTCCTGTGCGCTCCATCCGGTGCCCACCCCGCCGACGTACCGCAGCACGCCGGACGCGTCCCGCTGGCCGACCAGTACCGCCCCCGGCAACCCCGTGAGCCGCCCCTTCCCCGGGAGCCAGCCGCCGACGATCACGTCCACGCCGTGCATGTTGCGGATCTTGATCCAGGCGCGGGAGCGCACCCCCGGCTCGTACACCGAGTCCAGCCGCTTGCGCACCAGCCCCTCCAGGCCGTGCTCGCGGGTCGCGGCCAGCGCCTCGGCGCCGTGCCCGACGAGCGCCGCCGGCGTCGACCAGAACGGCCCCTGCAGGCCGAGCCCCTCCAGTTCGGCGCGCCGCCGCTCGTACGACAGGGGGAGCAGCGACCGGCCCGCGAGGTGCAGCAGGTCGAACAGCACCAGATGCACGGGCTGCTCGACGGCCTTGCGCGCGGCGCGGGCCGGGGCGTGGGCGAGCCCCATGCGCGACTGCAGCAGCTGGAAGTCGGCCCGTCCCCGCGCGTCCAGGGCCAGCACCTCCCCGTCCAGCACGGCCGGGGTGGTGCCGAGTGCCTCACCCAGGGCGTGCAGTTCCGGGTAGGCGCCGGTGATCACCTCGCCGGAGCGGGCCCGCAGCACCACGCTGCCGTCCCCGGCGAGATAGACCACGACCCGCTGTCCGTCCTGCTTGGTCTCGTAGGCCCAGCGCGCGTCCTGGGAGGCGGGTGGCAGCGTGCCGGGTGTGGCGAGCATGGGAGCGATCAGCGGCAGGGTCACGTCCTAAAGAGGTGAACAGAGCGGCGGCGGGTCACGCCCGCGGCCCGCCGGTTTCCCCTGAACGGACCGGCGCGCGGGGGAGCGGGCGAGACGCGGGCGGGGGAGGGGGCAGCCCGCGGCCGGGCAACGGGAATTACTTGAGTTACGCAACGATATGGTAAAGTGGCGTCATGGCAACGTCACCGCTCCCCGCCGCCCCCGCTGCCTCCCCGGAAGTCGCCGAGATCGAGCGGGCCCTGAACCGCATCACCTATCTCAGCACCCGGGCCCGGCAGCACGAGCGGCTGATGGCCCTGGCGGGCGTCCCGCTGGACCGGGCCGCGGTGGCGCTCCTGCGCCAGATCGCCGACTCCGAGCCGCTGCGCTCCGGCGAGCTGGCCAACCGGCTCGGCGTCGAGGCCTCGCACGTCACGCGCACCGTGCAGCAACTGCAGAAGTCCGGCTACGTCACCCGGGTCCCCGACCCCGACGACGGCCGCGCCCAGCGCATCCGGCTCACCGACACCGGCCGGCAGGCGGTCGACGCCATCCGGGACGCCGGCGCGCGCGGCATGCAGCTCGCGCTGGCCGACTGGTCGACCGAGGACCTGCGGCAGCTCGCCACCCTCTTCCACCGCATGGTCGACGACTTCCTCGCCCGCGCCGCCGCGGTCGAGTCCGAGGCGGAGGGGCAGGCGCCCGGCGCCTGACCGGGTCCGCACGCCTCGGGGCGGACCGGCCTCCCCACGCGCTCCTACTCTCCAGTAATATCGCGCGCCTGGCCCCCGGTCACCCCTGGAGGAACCGTGCCCCGGTCCCAACGCTCACCCCTGCTGCTCGCCGGTCTGCTGGCCACGGCGGGCGTCGCCCACTTCGCCGCCCCCCGCCCCTTCGACGCGACCATCCCGCGCGCCCTGCCCGGCCGGCCGCGGACCTGGACGTACGCCAGCGGCGCCGCCGAACTCGCCCTCGCCGCGGGCCTCGCCCTCCCGCGCACCCGCAAGGCCGCCGCGCTCGCCTCGGCCGCGTTCTTCGTCGGCGTCTTCCCGGCCAACGTGAAGATGGCCGCCGACTGGCGCCACCGCCCCACCCCGCAGAAGACCGCCGCCCTCGCCCGGCTGCCCCTGCAGGTACCCCTGGTGCTGTGGGCGCGCGGCATCGCCCGCGCCGCGGAGGTGCGGCCATGAGCGGCGCGCCCGCCCCCGGCGACCGAGTCGAGGACTTCACCCTGCCCGACGAGACGGGCACCCCCCGCCGGCTCACCGAACTCCTCGCCGACGGACCGGTCGTGCTCTTCTTCTACCCGGCCGCACTCACCCCCGGCTGCACCGCCGAGGCCTGCCACTTCCGTGACCTGGCCGCCGAGTTCGCCGCCGTGGGCGCCCGCGCGGTCGGCATCAGCGGCGACGGCGTGGACCGCCAGCAGGAGTTCGCGGCCCGGCACACCCTGGACATGCCGCTGCTGTCCGACACCGACGGCAGCGTGCGCGAGCGGTTCGGCGTCAAGCGCGGCTTCTCGCTCGCCCCCACCAAGCGGGTCACCTTCGTCATCGCCGAGGACCGCACGGTCCTGGAGGTCGTCCGCAGCGAACTGCGCATGAACACGCACGCCGACCGCGCACTGGCGGCGCTGCGGGCGCACCGGGGCTGAACGGGATCCGGGCTCGCCGCGGCGGCCCCAGGGCTCGCCTGGTGGGCTCCCGGGCTCGTCGGCGACCCTCCGGGGCCATCGCGGCGGGCGCCCGGGCTTACGCGGCGGGCGCCCCGACTTACGCGGCGGGCCCCCGAGCCCACCCGACGGCCCCGGGCCTGCCCGACGACCCCTGGGCCTACTCGGCGGCGTCCGCGAGTACCCGACGACCCCTGGGCCTACTTGCCGGCGTCCGCGGCGACCTGGGCCAGTGTGCGGCCCGTCCGCACCGAGCGGGCCCGGTGCGGGTCGGGTGTGGCCCGGCCACGCGCCCCGCGGCCGGCCCTGACCAGCAGCCAGTCGCCGTCCCGGAACCGGGTGAGCGCGTACTCGCCGCGCAGCTTGCTGCCCTTGAGCCGGAAGGTGGCGTGCCCGCGCTCCAGCGACTCGGCGAAGTCGACGGGGCGCCCGCGGCGGTCGTGGCTCAGCGGCTCATAGGTCCCGGCGTCCCAGACGATCACCGTGCCGCCGCCGTACTCGCCCGTCGGGATCACGCCCTCGAAGTCCTCGTACTCCAGCGGATGGTCCTCGGTGGGCACGGCCAGCCGTTTGTCGTGCGGATCGCCGGACGGCCCCTTCGGCACCGACCAGGACTTCAGCACGTCGCCGACCTGCAGCCGGAAGTCGAAGTGCATGCGGCGCGCGTCGTGGATCTGCACGACGAACCGGGGCTCGGCGCCCTCGGCGGCCGCGCGCCCCCGAGGCTCCGAGGTACGGGCGAAGTCCCGCTTGGCGTGGTACTCCCGCAACCGCTCCACGGGTTCCCTCCTTCCGACCGCCGCCCGCCGAACGCCGACCGTCGGCTTCCCTCTCCCGGTCCACGCTGCCGGTCTCCGGTCCCCGTCATGCGGTCTCCGGTCTCCGACGGTCGACACGGGTACCCCGCGGGCCGGGTCAGAACTCCTCGTGGACCTCCGGGTCCCCGCCCAGCCGGCGCGGACTGGAGTGGTGCCCGACGGCGGCCATCTCCTCGGCGTCCAGCTCGAAGCCGAAGACGTCCAGGTTGTCCCGCTGCCGCTCGTGGTCGGCCGACTTCGGGACGGGCAGCGCGCCCAGCTGGACGTGCCAGCGCAGCACCACCTGGCCGGGCGAGACGCCGTACTTGCGGGCGAGGTCCGCGATCCGCGGGTCGTCCAGCAGATGACTGCCCCGGCCGAGCGGGCTCCAGCTCTCGGTGACGATGCCCCGGTCCGCGTGGAAGCGGCGCAGCTCCGGCTGCGGGAACAGCGGGTGCAGCTCGATCTGGTTCACGCTCGGCAGCACCCCGGTCTCCTTCTCCAGCCGCCTGATGTGCTCCGGCGTGAAGTTCGAGACGCCGATCGAGCGGACCAGCCCGTCATCCCGCAGCTTGATCATCGCGCGCCAGGAGTCGACGTACTTGTCCACCCGGGGGTTGGGCCAGTGGATCAGGTACAGGTCCACGTACTCCACGCCGAGGCGCCGACGGGACTCCTCGAAGGAGGCGAGGGTCTCCTCGTAGCCGTGGTGCCGGCCCGGCAGCTTGGTCGTCACCACCACCTCCTCGCGCGGCACGCCGCTGCCCGCGAGGCCTCGGCCCACGCCGGTCTCGTTGCCGTAGTTCGCGGCGGTGTCCACCAGGCGGTAGCCCATGCCGAGCGCGCCGCGCACGGCCTGCTCGGCCAGCGCGTCGTCCATCGGCCAGGTGCCGAGCCCGAGGGCCGGGATCACCATGCCGTCGTTGAGGGTGTACGTCGGGATGTCGCTCACGGTCGGACCTTCCCTCGGCTGTGTCGTCCCTCCAGCGTCACGGATAGGGTGAGCAGTGATCAACCGGACCGGGTGGGGATGAGGGCAGCGGACGGCATGGGCGGCACCGAGGAGAAGCGCACCACGGGCACGCGCCCCACGTCACGGGACGTGGCGCGGCTGGCCGGCGTGTCGCACACCGCGGTCTCCTTCGTCTTCAACGGGCGGGCCGAAGGCAACCTCTCGCCCGCCACCCAGGAACGCATCCGGCAGGCCGCCGCCCAGCTCGGCTACCGGCCCGACCCGGTCGCCCGCGGGCTGCGGCGCCGCCGTACGGCCGTGATCGGGCTGGTCACCGACGAGATCGCCTCCTCGCCCTTCGCGGGACGGCTGCTGCGCGGCGCCATGGAGGTCGCGTGGGGCAAGGAGCACCTGGTGCTCACCGTCGACTCCGGGGGCGACCCGGCCAAGGAGGACGCGGCCGTCGCCGAACTCCTCGACCGGCGTGTGGACGGCATCATCTACGCGGCGATGTCGCTGCGCCGGGTCCGCGTCCCCGAGGGCCTGCACCGCACCCACTCCGTGCTGGCCAACTGCCTGCCCGAGGACGACTCCCTGCCGGCCGTCATCCCCGCCGAGCGGGCCGGCGGCCGCACCGCTGCCCAGGTGCTGCTGGACCAGGGGCACCGGCGCCTCGCGCACATCGGCGGCCTCGACGACATCGCCTCCGTCGAGCGCCTGCGCGGCTTCCGCGACACCCTGCGCGCCGAGGGCGTCACGGTGCCGAAGGAGTGGGTGGTGCGCACCGGCGGCGAGATCGCCGGCGGGTACGAGGGCGCCATGCGCGTGCTCGACGGGGTCCCGGCCGACCGCCGCCCCACCGGGATCTTCGCCTACAACGACCGCGTCGCGGCCGGCGTGCTGCACGCCGCGACCCGGCTCGGGATCGACGTCCCGGGAGAGCTGTCGGTGGTCGGCTACGACGACCAGGAGCACATGGCGGCCTTCCTCACCCCCGCCCTGACCAGCATCGCCCTCCCGCACCGCGCGATGGGCGAGACCGCGGCCCGCATCCTGCTCGACGCGATCGACACCGGCCGGACCCCACCGGCGACGGTACGCCGCATCGCCTGCCCGGCAGTCAGCCGCGACTCGGTGGGACCGGCACCCGGGCGGTGAGTGCCTGCCGGTCGGCGGGACCTGTCCGGCCGGTGAGGGCCTCCCCGCCGGCGGCATCCGTCCGGGCCGTGAGGCGGGCGTCGCCGGGCCTGGGCCCGGGCGGGACGGTGGGCCGGCGTCCGAGGCGGTGACGGAGAGAAGACGTATGCCTGGGCGATGAGCTGGGCGACGGGGACCCTGCGCCCACGCGGTGAGGCGGCGTCGGCGCGCCTGGGCCCGAGCCGTGTGCGGGTGGAGCCCGGACCAGCACAGCGAGACGGCGTCGCCGGGCCTGAACCCCAGGCCGGTGCCGGTGCCGGTGCGGGTGCAAACCCGCGCGCGAGCCGTGAGACGGGCGTCCGCCGACGGGGTGTAACCGGTGGGGTGGGTCGCGTCCCCGAGCCTGTGCCGGCGCGGTGGGGCCGGGGTCGGTGGCCCCTGTGCCCGGGGCGTGAGACCGGCGTTCCCGGGACGTGTGCCCGGGTGCCGCGGCCGGTGTCGCTCCACCCCGTGCCCCGCCGAGAGGCGGGCCCCGTCTCCGGCCGTGAGGCGGGCCCCGTCCCCGAACGTGAGGCGGCGCCCTGGACGGTCGAGTCCAGGCAGGCGCCTTGAACGGACGAGTCCGCCGCACCGTGCCGGGCGCGACCGTGGGTCGTGCGCGCCGGTGGCGTGCGGCGGACTCGTGGGCCCGGTGGTCAGCTCCGCGCCGGCGGCACCAGCTCCCAGCCGGTGACCGTCGCGCCCTCGCCCGTGACCGTCAGCTCGGGCACGTCGCCGTCCCGGCGGTAGACCCGCTCGGTGGCCATGACCCGGTCGTCGGCGAACAGCTCCAGCAGGGAGCCGTCGACCAGCAGACGCAGCGCGCGGCCCGGGGTGCGCAGCACGAGCGGCGCGGAGCCCTCCCGGCCCACCCGCGGCCAGGCCGAGCGGTCCAGGGTGACCGTCCCCGCGTCCGGGTCCAGGAGGACCTTCAGCTCCTCACCGGCCGCCGAGCGCAGCAGCGACACGGTGACCGGCGTGCTCACCGTGACCTCGAGGTCGTACGCCTCCGGCAGCGGCACGCGGTCCGCGGCGGTCACGAACGGCTGCGGAGCCCGCAGCAGCGCCAGCTCCGGGGCGGGTGAGACGCGCAACGAGCCGTCCTCGGCCAGGCCGACGACGCGCGGCGCGCTGAGCACCCCGGCCCAGCCCGCGCGCTCCACCTCGGCCGGCTCCCGCGCCTCCCACGACCAGCCCCACATCAGGGCACGGTCCGCCTCCTGCAGCACCGCGGGCGCGTAGAAGTCCCGGCCGTGGTCGAGACGGTCGCCGGCGACGGCTGCGAACGCCAACCCGCGTTCCTCCGACGGAACCAGACGGCCCGTCAGGTAACCGGTGGTGCACGGGTCGCCGTCCCACAGCGACACGACGAGCACGGCCCGCCCGTCCGGCATCAGGGCCAGCTGCGGGCACTCCCAGCCCACCGCCTTGTCCCCGAACGCGTCCGCGGCCACCGGGTCGTTGCCGTCCAGCAGCACCCCGGCGAACCGCCACGCCGACAGGTCGTCACAGTCGTACAGCAGGACCGACGGCGTACCGTCCGCGTGGCCCGCGCCGACCAGCGCCCAGCGGCGACCGGCGTGCCGGAAGACGAACGGATCGCGGAACATCACCACGTCCAGATCCTCCGGCGGCCCGGCCACCACGGGCTCGGCGAGTGTCTTCCACTCGGTGAGCGTCGCATCGTCCGGGTCGGCGGCGCGCGCGAGGCAGATGCTGCCCAGGCCGGTGTGGTGGCGGTCGATGCCGGTGTACACGGCGGTCGGCACCCCGCCGTCGTCGACCACGCACCCCGACCAGCAGCCCGCCTCGTCGGGGCCGCCGGGGACCGGCGTGAGCGCCACGGGGTGCGGGGTCCAGTGGGCGAGGTCGGCGCTGGAGGAGTGCCCCCAGTGGATGTCACCGTGCACCGGCGCCTCGGGGTTGTGCTGGTAGAACAGGTGGTACCGGCCGCGCCAAAGGAAGGGTCCGTTGGGGTCGTTGACCCAGTGGGCGGGCGGACGGACCCGGAAGCGCGGGGCGTGGGCGAGGCTCAACGGTTGACTCCTGCGGAGGTGATGCCCTCACGGAGAGGGCGCTGGCCGACGAGGAAGACGGCGACGGCGGGGAGCATGGACAGCACGACTCCGGCGAGGACGACGGAGATCGAACCGGTGCCGAGGTTGCCCTGGAGGGAGACCAGGCCCAGCGGCAGCGTGTAGTTCTGGTTGGAGGTCTCCAGGATCAGCGGCCGGAAGAACTCGTTCCAGTGATAGTTGAAGGCGAGGACGCCGACGATCGCGAGCCCGGGCGCGGCCAGCGGCGCGTACACGGACCGGAAGATCCGCCACGGTCCCGCGCCGTCGAGCATGGCGGCCTCGCCGAGGTCCTTGGGCATGCCGAGGAAGTACTGACGCATCAGGAACGTGCCGAACGCGGTCGGGAACGCCGGCACGATCAGCCCGAGCAGGGTGTCGGTCAGACCCATCGACTTCAGCACCAGGAACACCGGCACGATCGTCACCTGCAACGGCACCATCATCGTCGCCAGGACCAGACCGAACAGCGGCTTCTTGAAGCGGAACTCCAGCCGTGCGAAGGCGTATCCCGCCAGGCCGGCGGTGATCATCTGACCGACCGCGACCAGCGCGGTCACCAGGGTGGAGTTCAGCGCGAGCAGCCACACATCGATCTGGTCGAACACCCCGCGGTAGGCCTCGGCCGTGGGGTGCGCCGGGATGATCCGGGGCGGCAGGTCGAAGGACTCGGCGGGAGTGCGCAGCGAGGTGGAGACGGTCCAGATGACCGGGCCGAGGGTCAGCAGCGCGCACACCGCGAGGCCGGCGATGCGCGCCCAGGGCGCCAGGGACTGCCGGGCGCGGCCGAGGGTGGGGAGGGCTTGGCTCATGTCGCTCACCGGGCTCACTGGTAGTGGACGAATCGCCGGCTGAGCCGGAACTGGAGGGCGGTCACCGCCATGATCAGCACGAACAGCAGCACGCCCACCGCGGACGCCTCGCCGAAGCGCAGCTGCTCGAACGCCGTCTCGTAGATGACCATCACGACGGTGCGGGTGGAGTCGCCGGGCCCGCCGTTCGTCAGCACGTACGGCTGCTCGAAGACCTGGAGGGCGTTGATGATGCCGACCACGGACGCCACCAGCAGCGTCGGCGACAGCAGCGGCAGCGTGATCGACAGGTGCTTGCGCAGTCCGGTCGCCCCGTCGAGGGAGGCCGCCTCGTGCACCTCCTTCGGGATGTTGTTCAGGCCGCCCACGAACAGCAGGAACGAGAAGCCGAACTGCTGCCAGACGTAGACCAGGATCACCGCCGCCATCGCTGCGTGCTCCGAGGTCAGCCACGGCACCGGGGCGATCCCGACCAGGCCCAGCGCCCAGTTCACGACCCCGAAGTCCTGGTTGAACAGGTACTTCATCACCACGGAGATCGACGCCGCCGACAGCACCAGCGGGAAGAAGAAGGCCGAGCGGAACACCGAGCGCAGCCACACCGGCATCCGCCCGTTCACCACGATCGCCAGCACCAGCGCGATCAGCAGCTGCAGCGTGACGGCCAGCACCATGAACACCAGCGTGTTGCGGAAGGACACCAGCACCGTGGAGTCGCTGAAGACCTCCTTGTAGTTGGCGGTCCCGGCGAAGCCCGGCGGGTCGATCACGTTCCAGTGGAACAGGCTCAGCACCACCGAGCCGACGATCGGGACGACCGTGAAGACCACGATGCCGACGATCGTCGGCGCGAGGAACAGCGTGGCCAGCAGCCGTGTGCCGCGCTCGCGTCCGCCGGGGCGGGCCGCCGGGGCGGGCGGTGTCGCGGGCCTCGCCTGGCGCGCGGGCGGGATCTGGGTGTTCGTCATATCTCACGCTCCATGGCCTTCTCCAGGTCGCCCTGCATCCGGCGCAGCGCCGGGCGCACCGCGCGCGGGGCGGACAGCGCCGTACCGGTGTGCTTCAGCAGCACCTGCTCCACCTCGGCGACCTGCGGCGGCGCGGGGATCGGCCCGGTGTCCGGGAACCGGTCGAGGGTGTCGTAGAAGACCTGCCAGTGCGCCGGACCGGTCGTGCGGTAGCGGTCGGCGGTCAGCATCGAGCGCCGGGCCGGGGTCGTCTGGTTGGTGCTGAACAACTGCGTCAGGGTGTCGCGGCGGGCGGAGTACTTGATGAACTCCCAGGCCTCGTCCTGCCGCTTGGAGGTGCGCAGCATGGCGTAGCCGGCCGCGCCGTACTGCATGCGGTGGGTGCGCCAGCGCGGGAAGTACTGCGCGTCGAAGCCGTCCGCCGGGACCCCGGCCAGGTGCAGGCCGCCCGCCCAGAACCCGCCGGCGGGCGTGACGCCGACGCGGCCCGTGGAGAACACGCCGATGAGGTTCTGGCCGTTGCCGCCCTCCGGACGGCTGCACAGCCCGTCGCGCACCAGGGAGGCGAGGTAGTCGTAGACCTCCTCCACCCGGTCGCCGGTGGCCTGCGGGGTGGTCCAGCGGAAGCCGCCGCCGCGTCCTTGCCGCTGCGCTGCCGGGTAGAAGGAGTTCCACAGCCAGTCGCCGCCGGGCGCCTTGGACTCCGCGAGCAGGTTGGTGTCGTTGGCGAACAGCCAGGGCACCACACCGCCCCACAGCCGGTTAGTCCAGAAGTACGGCGTGAAGTGGGAGTCGCTGGCCCGCTTCATCCGGCGCAGCAGCGCGGTGAAGTCGTCCCGCGTCCACTCGGCGTCCGGGAAGTCGGCGCCGGCCCGCCGCAGCACCTGGGTGCTGAGGTACATGTCGGCGGCGTTGAACTCGATCGGCAGCTGGTAGAGGCTCCCCTCGTACATCATCGACTCGACCAGCGACGGGTGGACGTCCGCGAAGTACTCGCGCAGCTCGCCCGCGTCCCGCTTCACCCAGCGGTCCAGGGCGACCCCGAGCCGCTGCGCGAACAGCTGCACGCCCTCGGTGGCGACGTACACCAGGTCGGGCGCGGTGCCCGCGGCGATCTGCGTGAGGATCTTGGCGAAGAAGTCCGACCAGTCGACCGCCTGGACGGCGTTGATGCGGACCTTGATGCCGGGGTGCAGCTTGCGGAAGCCGTCGAGCAGCGTGCGCACGCCGTCGGGGGAGAACGCGGAGCCGAGGGTCGCGACGACGAGGGAGCCGTCGTCGCGGCCGGGAATGTCGGCTCCGGTGAGCCGGTCCCAGCTCGCGGCGGTACCGGCCACGGCCGCGGCGGCCGCGCCGTAGGCGCCGTACCGCAACAGGGTGCGGCGGGGGAGGTGCGGGTCGGTCATCGAGGGGCCTAACTCGTGTTAGTTACGCGGTGATGCCCCGATGATGAAAACCCCGTCACGTCCCTGTCAAGAGGTGCGCACGCCTTGACCTTTAACGAGTTAGGTCTACAGTCCTCATCCCGTGAGCCGCCGTTTCCGACGAGAGGAACGATCCCCGATGCGTGGCATGTCCAGAAGAGCCCTGTTCGCCGGCTCGGCCGCGGGAGCCACGGCCGCGCTGCTGCCGGCCACCCCCGCCGCGGCGAGACCCAAGGCCGCGGCCGGCTGCGCCAGCTACCGCGCCCGGTATCACTTCACCGTGCCCGACCAGTGGAAGAACGACCCGCAGCGCCCCGTCTGGATCGACGGCGAGTACCGGTACTACTACCTGTACAACGCCGACTACACCACCGGCGCCGTCGGCACCGCCTGGCGCCTGGCCACCAGCTCCGACCTGGTCTCCTTCGCCGACCGCGGCATCGCCGTGCCCAAGGACACCACCCCCAACGGCGACGTCTGGTCCGGCTCGGCGGTCGTCGACACCGACGGCACGGCGGGCTTCGGCAAGGGCGCCGTCGTCGTCCTGGTGACCATGTCGCCGGACGACGGCCCGACCTCCCAGGCACAGTTCCTGTACTACTCCACCGACGGCGGCCGCGCCTTCGCCCCGTACGGCACCGCACCCGTGCTGCCCAACCCCGGGGTGCGCGACTTCCGCGACCCCAAGGTGATCAGGGACGAGGAGCGCGGCCGCTGGGTGATGGTGCTCGCGGAGGGCGACAAGCTCGGCATCCACCACTCCGCGAACCTGCGCACCTGGACCCGGGCCGGCTCCTTCACCCACGACGGCATCGGCGTCCTGGAGTGCCCCGACCTGTTCCGCATCACCGCGGACGACGGCACCCGCAAGTGGGTCCTGGGCGCGAGCGCCAACGGCAAGGGCGCCGGCCTGCCCAACACCTACGCCTATTGGACGGGCGCCTTCGACGGGACGGCTTTCACGCCCGATGCCGCCGAACCGCAGTGGCTGGACCACGGCTGGGACTGGTACGCGGCGGTCACCTTCGACAAGCGGGACGCGCGCGGCAGGCTCGACGAACGCACGCGCTACGCGCTCGGCTGGCTGAACAACTGGGACTACGCGCACACCACGCCCAACATCGACTGCGACGGCTTCAACGGCACCGACTCCGTCGTCCGCGAGATACGCCTCGTCCACGAGCCCTCCGGCGGCTACCACCTGGCCTCACGGCCCGTCGCCGCGCTGGACTCCTACGTCTCCCGGACGGTGAACCTCGGCGACCTCACGGTCGACGGCACCCGCCTCCTGGACTACCGGGGCACCTCGTACGAGGTGAGCTGCGAGATCACCTGGGACCGGCTGACCGGCGCCGGCCTGCAGCTGCGCCGCTCGCCCGACGGCGTGCGGCACATCGACGCCGGCGTCTACGGCGACTACGCCTTCCTCAACCGCCGGCCCACCGTGAACCCGGACGCCTCGGCCCGCTGGCAGGAGAGCCACAGCCCCTTCGACCCGGCGGCGCGCTCGGTGCGGTTGCGCATCCTCGTGGACCGCACCAGCGTGGAGATGTTCGTCGACGACGGCCGCCACGTGCACTCCGCTGAGGTCTTCCCGTACCTGATCGACACGCATCTGGCGTTGTTCACCATCGACGGGCCGGCGGTGTTCCGGAACACGGTCATCCGCGAGTTCACCGTGTGACAGGCCGGGCGCGGCGGCGGCCGGATTCCGCCGCCGCGCAGCCGGCGGCGGCGACGCGCCCTCGCCTCCGCCCGTGTTCGCTGCCACGATCTTCGGCACAGGGGTACGGCCACGACCACCGGAGTGCGGATGACCACGGACAGCGCGGGAACGGACGGGACGGCAGGGGCGGCCGGGATCGAGGTGCGGCCGGCCGCCGGGTACATCGGAGCCGAGATCCACGGCGTCGACCTGGCCGGGGAACTGGACGACGCCGTGGTCGCGGCCGTCCGGGCGACGCTGCTGCGCTGGAAGGTGGTGTTCTTCCGCGAGCAGCACCTCGACCACGCCGCGCACGTGCGGTTCGCCCGCCGGTTCGGCGAGCCGGTGCTGCTGCGCAGGCGCGGCGGCGCCTCCCCGCAGGACGTGCCCGAGATCGAGACCACCGCCGACCGGCTGGAGCTGGGCGGCCGGTTCGGCATGGAGCACGACGAGTGGCTGCGGCGCCGCCGCCACACCCTGCTGCGCGGCTGGCACTGCGACCACGGCGCCCGCGTCGACCCGCCCGCGGCGACGATCCTGCGCGCCGAGACCGTGCCGCCCTACGGTGGCGACACCACCTGGTCCAACCTGGCCGCCGCCTACGCCGGGCTGTCCGCTCCGGTGCGCGCGTTCGTGGACGGGCTGCGCGCCGAGCACCGGCTGGGCGTCGGCTACCAGCCGCGCCCCGGCGACGACGCCTACGTCCGCCACCTGCTGGAGCACCAGATCGCCACCGAGCACCCGCTGGTACGGGTCCATCCGGAGACGGGGGAGCGGATTCTCTTCGTCAACGGCTACTACGTCGAGCAGATCACCGGCCTCTCCCGCGCCGAGAGCCGGGCGGTGCTCGACATGCTGCTGGAGCAGGCGGTACGGCCCGAGTACACCGTGCGCTTCCGCTGGGAGCCGGGCAGCGTCGCCTTCTGGGACAACCGGGCCACCATCCACCTCGCGCCCGGCGACAACGCCCACCTCGGCCACCCGCGGATCATGCACCGGGTGATGCTCGCCGGGGATGTGCCGGCCGGGGTCGACGGCCGCCCGTCGCAGGCGATCACCGGAAGCGCCCCCGGCCGCTGGTGACGTCAGCCGGCGGGCCGCCACCCGAGCGCCGGGCCGAGCCGCGTCGCCACATCGGTGAGGATCTGCACGTAGTCCTCGTGGCCGAAGGTGAACGGCAGCGCGAACGCCACCTCGTCCACCTCCCGGAACCCGGCGTGGGCGTGGAGGCGTGCGGCGATCTCCTCGGCGGGGCCCACCAGGTCGGGCGCGAACAGCAGGCGTCCGGGACCCTGCGGCCGCTCGGTGCGCGGCAGCCGCGCGGCGGCGTACGCCTCGTACCGGGCGCGCTGCCCGGGCGTGGCGGAGTCGGTCGGGATGACGACCAGCCCCTGCGAGACGCGCGCGGCGGCACCGTCCGGGTGGGCGGCGCGGAAGGCGCGGATCTGCTCCTGCTGGATCGCGGCGAAGTCCCACGGCCCGTCCGCGTCCTCGGCCTTGACGACGCTGCTGGTCAGCAGGTTCAGGCCGTGCTCGCCGGCCCAGCGCGCCGATCGCAGGCTGCCGCCGCCGTACCAGAGCCGGTCGCCGAGCCCCGGGGCGTGCGGCTGGACGCGGTCGGAGAACGTCTCGAAGCCCTCCGTGCCGCTGAAGTCCGTGACGGGCTTGCCCCGCACCGCGTCCAGCAGCCGCACCACCCGGCCGTAACCGAAGTCCTCGGCCTCGGCGCTGTCCGGGTACAGGGCGTCCTTGACGTGGTCGTAGTGCATCGGCGGGCCCACGCTCACGCCGGGGTTGAGGCGCCCGCCGGACAGGATGTCCACCGTCGCCAGGTCCTCCGCCAGCCGCAGCGGGTTCTCCCAGCCCAGCGGGATCACCGCGGTGCCGAGCTCGATCCGCCGGGTGCGCTGGGAGGCCGCCGCCAGCACGGCGACGGGGGAGGAGATGCCGAACTGGAGGTGCCGGTGCCGCAGCCACGCGCTGTCGAACCCGAGCCGCTCGCCGAGCTCGATCAGCTCCAGCGTCGACTCGTGACCACGGGCCGGATCGCTCTCGTCGAACAGCCCGATGGTCAGGAAGCCGAGCTTGCGCAGGGGGCGTGGGGTGGGCGGCACGGGCACCTCCGTCGTCCGGGCACGCAGGTGCCGTACACGGTCTCGAAGCGAGCCTACGACCCGATCGTTGCGATGGTGTGAACAGCGTGCGGGAGGGTCAGTTCAGCGGGTCCAGCGTCAGGTAGGCCTGCTGCGGGGCGCCGTCGTGGACCAGGGACTCCTGGTGACCGACGTCGTCGAAGGCGAAGGCGTACGCCTTCCCGTCGGCCATGCGGTCGTGGATGATCCGGGCGTAGTGGTTGGTGACCGCGTCCTGGTAGAAGCCGGCCGTGGAGGTGTCGGGCTGGTCGGGGTTGGTCAGCAGCGTGGAGCGGTTGAAGCCGGCGCACAGGGTGCGGGAGATCGGCCCGCGCACCGCGTCGTTCGGGGCGTCGAGCAGCTTGTGGCAGCCGAGGACGCTGTCCGCGTCCGGCTTGCTGAAGGAGGTGACGACCGCGCCCGTGCCGTCGGTGAAGTTCATGACCCCGCCGGAGACCCGGCCGTAGAACTTCTTTCCGGGCTGGTCGGCGAACGGGGTGACGGTCAGGGTGGATGCGGCGTACTTCTGCCAGACGCGGTTGATGTAGTCGTCCAGGACGGACGCCGGCAGCGCCCCCGTCTCCAGTCCGTGCCCGGGCGAGAGCGCCCGCAGCACCGTGCCGTCGGACCGGGTCTGGATCAGCCCGCCCCAGCCGCCCGGCTGGGCGCGCAGCGCGTCGAACACCGCCCGGTAGCCGCCGGCCTTGAGATGGCCGGTGCTCACCGTCGTGCCGTCGGAGCGCTGCACCCCGACCGCGTAGGGCGCGGAGAACATGTCCACCTGGGTGCTGTTGAGCCACAGACCGTCGCCGTTGAGCGTGTACTCGGACCAGTTGAACAGGGTGTCGCGGTTCGGGTCGCTCGGGTTCTGCACGGCGGGCTGCACCAGACCGCCGGTGGCCAGCCGGAAGTCGAGCTTGCGGCCGTAGGAGAAGTAGATCCGCCCGGACAGCTTCGGGATGCGGATCGTCTTCGACTGCCCCGCGGCCGGCCCCGGGATCGAGGCGTCCGGTGCGGGCACGGGCGGCACGCCGCCGGCCGGCCAGGCGTGGAAGGTGCCGCTCGCGTCGGCCCACCCCTGCTGACCCGTCGTCAGCGAGGTGCCCAGCGTGTAGACGTACACGGGGTCGGAGCGGCCGGAGTCGTTCTTGAGGGTCAGGGGGATCGTGTCGGGCACCGCGGCGCCCGCCGTCGACGGCGCTTCGACGGCGAGGACGCCACCGATCAGGGCCGCCGCCGCGGCCGCCGCGAGGACCCGGTGCTTGAGGCGTGCGAGCACGCTGCACCTCCGTGATGTGGGGGGAGGCGGCCCGGACTTGGTCCGGACCACTCTGAGAGCGCTCTCAGAATTACCGCGAGGCGCGTCCATGTCAACACGGTGGCCTGGACGTCCTCGACCGGATCGCCGCGGTGCCCGGTGGTTCCTCAGCCGGTCGCGCCGGCGGAACGCGGCACGCCCGCGGCGACGTCGGCCTCCCAGCGCAGCAGGTCCCCCGGCTGGCACTCGAGCACCTCGCACAGCGCGGCGAGCGTCGTGAACCGCACCGCCTTCGCGCGGCCGTTCTTGAGCACCGCCAGATTGGCGGGCGTGATCCCCACCCGGTCCGCGAGCTCGCCCACCGACATCTTCCGCCGGGCCAGCATCACGTCGATGTCGACGACGATGGGCATCAGATCACCCCGTCCAGCTCGGCCTGCATCCGCGACGCCTCGGCGTCGCGGGCCACGGCCTGGGCGAGGAGCATCCGCAGCACGAGCACGATGAGCGCGACGCCCAGGATGGCCACGCCGATGCCGCCCATGATGACGGTGACGCCCGGGTCGTCCCGCTGCCCCGGCGCGTTGACGGCCGTCACGGTGAACCACAGCAGAGCGGCCGCCGTGATCGCGCCGATCACGCCGTCGACGTACCGGAAGGCGGCGCCGGAGAAGACGGTTCCGCGTCGCACCATCGCCACCAGCCGCCAGACGCAGACCACGGCGACCTGCGCCGTCCCCATGCCCAGCATCGTGATCACGCGGAACGCGGTGAGCGGGAGCGACCCGTCCTCCGGATCGGTGGCCAGGGCCCAGACCATCAGCACCTGCACCAGCACGGTGCCGGCGAGCACCACCGCGAGCACGGCGCGCAACGCACGCACGGCCAGCTTCCCCATGGATCCTCCTATCGTCAAGCAATAGGAATCTATCGAATATCGATAGCCCCGGCAAGGGTCGGCCGCACCGCATACGCAGGTGGTACACCGTGGCGGGGCACCGCAAGCCCCCCGCGGGGCTGATGTCTCCCGCGTGAGCGACGACGACGCGAACCGGCGCTGGACACGGTCCATGCCCGACGCCTACGAACGCCACCTGGTGCCGGTCCTCTTCCGTCCCTTCGCCGCCGACCTGGCCGCCAGGGCGGCGGCGTCGCGGCCCCGCACGGTGCTGGAACTCGCCGCGGGGACAGGAGCGTTGACCTCGGCCCTGCTCGCCGCGGTGCCCACGGCCACGGTGGTGGCGAGCGACCTCAACGAGGCGATGGTCGCCGCCGGCTCCGAACGGGAACCGCGCGCCCACTGGCGGCAGGCGGACGCCCAGGCGCTGCCCTTCGCGGACGGCGGCTTCGACCTCGTCGTATGCCAGTTCGGGGTGATGTTCTTCCCCGACAGGCCCGCGGCCTTCACGGAGGTGCGCAGGGTGCTCACCCCGCGGGGAAGGTTCGTGTTCAGCAGCTGGGGTCCGCTGGCCTCACACGGATTCGACGCGGCGTTCCAGAGCGCCCTGGAAGAGGCCATGCCCGACGGAGCACCCACCTTCCTGAGGGACGTGCCCCACGGCTACACCGACAAGGCCGTGGTCGCCGCGGACCTCGCGGCCGCCGGACTGACCCTGACCACGGCGGAGGAGATCACGCTGCAGGGTCGGGCGGAGTCGGCGGCCTCCGTCGCCCTCGGGTTCCTGACCGGCACACCGGTGAGCGCGGCCGTGCAGGCCCGCGACGACGCGCACGCCCTGCGGGCCGCCGTCACGCGCGGGATGACCGACCGCCTCGGCCCCGGACCGGTGACGGCGCCGATGACGGCGACCGTCTACACGGCCCACCGCGGGTCATGACCGGCGGGACGGTCCCCGCCGGCACCCACGCCGCACCCCTCGTCGCCAGGGCCGGCGCGCGAGCCGGAGAGATCGGCTGCCGAGGCGGGACGCGTACTGCGAAGGCCCGGACGGGCACACGATCGCCCCGGCCGCACCGTCAGAAAGTGCGCTCCAGCAGGTCCACCAGCGCCGCCCAGTGCCGGGCCGCGCCCTCCTCGTGGTACGCGGCGGTGTCGGCCTGGGTGTAGCCGTGCGGCGCGCCCTCGTAGACCTCGCAGCGGTGCCGCACACCCGCCGCCGTCAGCGCGTCCTCCAGCCGCCGCATCTGCTCCGCGTCCATGGACGGGTCCTGGTCGGCGTGCCCGAAGTACAGCTCGGCCTTCACCCGGTCGGCCACCAGATGGGGGCTGTCCGGGGCATCCGTCGCGAGCCGCCCGCCGTGGAAACCCGCCGCCGCGGCGACCCGGTCCGGGTAGGCGCCGGCGGTGTACAGCGCCAGCCGCGCGCCCATGCAGTAACCGGTGATCGCGACCGGCCCGTCCACCGTGTACGGCGAGCCGGCCAGCCAGTCCAGAAAGGCGCCGGCGTCCCGCATCGCGAGGTCGGGCGTCAGCGACTGCATCACCGGGCGCAGCTTGGCCCACATGTCGGGGCGCGCGGCCGGGTCGATGAACTCGGGCAGCTCCACGACGGGGGCGCGGCCGTGCCGGTAGAAGACGTTGGGGACGAGGACCGTGTAGCCGCGGCCGGACCCGGCGATCCGGTCGGCCATCGACCGCAGATGCGGGCGCAGACCGAACGCGTCCTGATAGACCAGCACGGCCGGGCGGGGCCGCCCGTCGACGGGACGCGCCAGGTAGGCGTCGGCAGCGCCGTCCTGGGTCGGGATCTCGACGTCGGTTCCCTCAACGGAGGTCACGGGGCCACCTCTTCGCAGGTCGTACGGGACGGCGGCCCGGCCGGCGAGGCTCGGGCCACCCACATCGTTGCATGGGCCATCCGTCTGCCTGCGGCCGGCCCTCACTCGAAACGGCTGGGGTCCCCGGCACCCCGGCGGACGATCTCCGCCTCGCCGCCGGAGAAGTCGATGACCGTCGTGGGCTCGGTGCCGCAGTCACCGGAGTCCAAAACCGCGTCCACCACGTGATCGAGCCGGTCCTTGATCTCCCAGCCCTGCGTCATCGGCTCCTCCTCGCCGGGCAGCAGCAGCGTGCTCGACACCAGCGGCTCGCCGAGCTCGGCGACCAGGGCCTGGGTGACGATGTGGTCGGGGATGCGCACGCCGACGGTCTTCTTCTTGGGGTGCTGCAGCATGCGCGGCACCTCCCGGGTCGCCGGGAGGATGAACGTGTAGCTGCCCGGCGTCGAGGCCTTGATCGCCCGGAAGACGTCGTTGTCGACCCGCACGAACTGGCCGAGCTGGGCGAAGTCCTGGCACACGAGGGTGAAGTGGTGCCGGTCGTCCAGCTGACGGATGGAGCGGATGCGTTCCATGCCGCCGCGGTTGCCGAGCCGGCAGCCCAGTGCGTAGCAGGAGTCCGTGGGGTACGCGATGAGCGCGTCGTCCCGGATGCTCGCGGCGACCTGGGTGATGGTGCGGGCCTGCGGGTTGTCGGGGTGCACGTCGAAGTACTTCGCCATCCGCGCAGCCTATGCCCATCCGGGCGCGGCACGAATCCACGACCCGGGGTGCGGTGGCCCTCGGGGTGCGGTGTACGCCGTGGGCGCGGTGCCCTGGGGCGCGTGGCGCCCGGCGCCTTCGGTGACCGCCGTGGGGTGCGCGGCCCGGCGTTGCGGGGTGCCGCTGCGCCCACCCGTGCCGCCCCAGCGGCACGACTGCCCGCAGCTACGCGAGACGGCGGCCCGCGGCTACGCCAGCCACGATGGCGCTGTAGTCGCCGACGGCGAGGAGGGGACGTGGTGGGGGGTGTCCGCCCGCAGCGGACGGCATTGCCTTTCGTCAGCCTCTTGGAGAAACGTAGGGCCGTACCGAGGACGGACACCCCCCACCGCGGCCCCGACTCACCCACCGGCCGTAGGCGCTACCGCAACCGGCCACCGGACACGCGCAGGCCGCCGCAGGCATTCAGGGGCGCGGGGAACTGCGCGAGCAACCACCCACTCAGCCGCACCCGGCAACGAGCCGCACCCACCCGCAGAGGCGCCGCAGGCACACCGCGAGCAACCACCCACTCAGCCGCACCCGGCAACGATCCGCACCCACCCGCACAGCCGCCGCAGGCATTCGCCCCGTGTTGTCGCACCGCGCCCGGGTACCCGCCCCCCACACCGACGGCAACCGTTGATTCGGACGGAGGATGCCCGCATGACCAGCAACACGGAGACCGGCGGCGTCACCGGCACGCAGGACAAGGACTACAACCTGATCTGGTACGTCGAGGCCTGCCTGAGCAACGCGCTCCGGCTGGAGAGCTACATCCAGGACGCCGAGCGCGAGAAGGACGACCAGCTGGCCGACCTGTTCCGCAAGGCCCAGGCGGACAGCCGCAAGGGCGCCGAGCTGGGCAAGGAACTCCTGCGCGCGCGGCTGAGCGGGAGCTGACCCGCGCGGGACCAGGTCGGGGACGAGGGAAAGCGAAGGCCCGCATCCGGAGAGGGGCGCGGGCCTTCGCCGTGCCGCCACAAGGACGTAAGCACGTAAGGACGTAAGGCCGGCAAGAGCCACCCCAACCACCGGTGTGGCAGAAAGCACGCCCCCGCCGGGACCCCCACAGCCGCACCCCCGGGCTACCGTTTTGTGCGGTTCCCTTCCCCCAGCGGCTACGGACGGCCCCGCAGTGCACGCAGACCTCTCCCCGCTCATCGCGGCGACCGCCCACTGGCTGAACAACGCCTACCCGGCGTGCGGCGGCGCGCTCTCCTCCGCTCTGTGCGAGGTCCAGGCCCGGCAGGCCGTCACGGTCGCCGCCTGGCTGCGCTACCCGACCGCGATGGACGCGGCCCTGGTGGGCATGTCCGGCCCCGGGGGCTCCGCCCGGCTCGACTGGATCACGGGCGCGGACGGCGCCCCCACGGCAGACGACGAGGACGCCTGGCGGAGCTGGGTCGACGAGGTCGTCGCCAGCTGGGCGGCCTGCCTGCTGGTGGACGAGGAACTGGCCGCCCTGGCCGTGGACGCGCTCGTCGAGGGCGACCCCGCGGCGAGCGTCCCGGTGGAGTTCCGCCGCCTGGTAACCCCCGACGACCGTGACCGCCGTGCCGCGGCCCTGCTGCGCCACCCGGACCTGCTCGCCCCCGTGGCCGAGCTGCACCACGCGCAACTGCTGGACCGCCTGCGCCCCGGCCAGGCACTGGTCGCCTGAGCCGAAACCGCAGAGAGCGCGCCCCCGCCACATCCCCGTGGCCCGGAGGCTGCCCCCGCCACAAACCGTGGCTCCAAGGCGGGCCCCGCCACCCACCACGGCCCGCCACGGCCGACGCCCGCCGCGCCCCACGACCCCGAGCCCAGGCCCGTCACCCCACCGTGACGCTCAGAGCCGGCCTCCTCACGCCGCCGTCCCCAACGCCTCCCGCTCCGGCAGGTCCCCCTCCGCGCGGAGCGTCACCGGCGCCGGCGTGCGGCGGCCGCGTCGGAGCAGTCCCGCGCCGATGGTGCCGGCGATGAGGAAGCCACCCGCGACCAGCGCGCCACGGGCGCCCGCCCACTCCATCAGCAGACCGAGGACCGGCGGCCCGCCGAGACTCCACACCGTGCCGATGCTGCTCCACACCCCGAGCACCCGGCCGCGCAGATGGGCCGGCGGGTCGGTCTGGAGCACGGCCGTGCCCGCGGTGTCGGAGACGGATTCGACGACGGCCATCGGCAGCACCATCACCAGCAGCACCGCCAGCGACGGCGACAGCCCGGCGACCACCTGCAGCAGACCGCCCGCGGCGGCGAGCAGGCCCACCAGCCGCACCGACGGCCGGCTGAGCCGGGCGCCGAGGACCGCGCCGAGGATGCCGCCGACGGCGAGCACGGTGGAGACGGTGCCGAAGGACCCCGCGCCGCCCGCGAGCGGCCCGGTGACCAGGACGGCGAGCGTCAGCTGGTAGTTGCGGCCGAAGACCGCGCTGACGCCGGTGATGCCGGCCAGCGCCAGCAGCCGGGGCCGGCGCGCGAAGAAGACGAGGCCCTGCCGCACGGTCATGTCCTGCGCGCGGTCCTGCGCGGGCGCCGTGGCCAGGCGCGCGGCGCCCTCCCCACGGCCGATGGCGCCGGTGGCGCCGACGGCTCCGGGCGCGGGCCGCAGGAACGGGATCACCGCCGCGACGAACAGGAACGACAGGCCGTTCGCGGCGTACGCGGAGGCCGTGCCGAGGGCACCGACCGTGACGCCGGCCAGGGCGGCGCCCGCGAGCCGGCCCGCGTTGTGCACGAGGGCGCCCACACCGATGGCGGAGGGAACGTCCTCGGCGGGCACGAGGTCGTTGCCGAGCAGGGCGCACGCGGGACCGTCGACGGTCGCGACGATGCCCGTGACGGCCGCGAGGATCATCAGCGCGGTCATGTCCAGCCGGTCGAACGCCACGAGGAGCGCCGTGACGAAGGCGACCGCCCCGAGCAGCGCCTGGCTGACGCCCGCCGTGAGCTTGCGCGGCCAGCGGTCGACGGCGGCGCCGCCCAGCAGGCTCATGAACAGTGCGGGGGCGGCCTGGACGGACATCGACAGACCGGTCGCGGCGGCGGACCCGGTGATCTGCAGGACGAGCAGGTTCTGCACCGTGAGCTGCATCCACGTACCGGCGTTGGAGACGAAGTTCGCCAGGGACCACCAGCGCATGCTGCGGTGGCGCAGGGAACGCCAGGGCGAGCGGGACGCGCGGGTGCGCGATGCGGTGGTGGTGACGGTGACGGGGGCAGGTTTGGGCAGGGTGGAGTCAGGCGTGGAAGACACAGTGCGGTACTCGAAGACGAGTCGGGGACCCGGTGGGGCGAGTCGACGGTGACGGTGAACGCCGGCTGCGCTGCACGGTCGTCCGATGCCGGGATTTCGGCGCGGACCATCGTGGCAGAGCGGGATCCACAGTGCGGACCACCCGCCGCGCGGCACCTCCTTCGTACCTCCCAAGAGGCCACTGGAATACGGCACTTGGTGCCTGAGTGGGCTTGCTCACAAGGTCGTCACGCCGACCCCGGAACCGCCGCCCGGCGTGGCGGCCGTCACCTGCCGATCCCTCCCGAGGTGCTCCACGTCTCACCCGCAGCAGACGTCAGAGCATGGAGACGACTCGCAGGGGCACCCGGGAGCGGTCCGTCAAGGACGCGAGCAGGCACCGCCCGGGAAGGAGGGTCCCTTCTCATGACGTCGGCACCCACGCTCGGCCCTCCGCCTCCCTGGCGCCGGGCCCTGGTCACGGGCGGGGCCGGTTTCCTCGGCTCGCACCTCGTGACGCGCCTGCTGGATTCAGGGGTCGAAGTCGACTGTCTCGACGACCTCTCCACCGGACGCCCCGAGAACGTCGCCTCCGCCGCCGATCACCCCGGTTTCCGCTTCCTAGAGCTGGACGTGGCCGACCCCGGCTGCCCGGACGCCCTCACCAGCCCCTACGACCTGGTCCTGCACCTGGCCGGGCCGGCCTCGTCCGCCGACTGCCGGCGCCGCCCGCTGCAGACACTGGACGCGGGCAGCCTCGGCACCCGCAACGCGCTCGCCGTGGCCGACCGGGACGGGGCGCGCTTCCTGCTCGCCTCCGCCTGGGAGGCCTGCGAACTCGCCGGCGGGGCGGCCGCGGCCCCGTGCACCGGCGACGGACACGCCTACGCCGACCCGGTCGGCCCCTGCACCGCCTACGCCGAGGCCAACCGCTTCGCCGAGGCACTGGTCGCCGCGCACGCCGCGGCCCGCGGCAGCAACGCCGGCATCGTCCGGATCTTCGACACCTACGGTCCGCGGATGCGCACCGACGACGACCGCCCGCTCTCCCGGCTTCTCGCCCGGGCCGAGCGCGGAGCACCGGTCACCGTGCCCGCCGACGGCGGCCACCCCGTGTCGCTGTGCTACGTCGACGACGCCGTCGACGGCGTCCTGCGGGTGGCCGCGGCGCGTTCGGTACGGCCCGTGGACATCGGCGGCGAGGAGGAGGTGCCGCTCGTGGAGCTGGCCCGCCGGGTGATCGAGCTGACCGGCGGCGAGGCGCCGCTGGAGTTCGCCGACGGCACCCACGGCACCCACGGCACCGACGGCACCGACGGCACGCCCGCGCCGCACCGGCCCGACACCGGCTTCGCCCGGGAACTGTTCGGCTGGCGGCCGCGCGTGTCCTGGCAGGACGGCCTGGAACGCACCCTGACCGCCGCCCGGCCCGACCGCACCCCCGTGATCGTCGGGGCGCTCGGCGGAGGGTGGCTGACGTGACGGCGCTCGTCGTCCGGCTCGACGGATTCGACGGCGTCCTGCTGGCCGGCCCGGCCGTGCGCGCGGTCGCCGCCCGCACCGGTGACGTGACGCTGCTGTGCACCCGTGGCGGCGCACCCGCGGCCCGCCTGCTGCCGCACGTGGCCGACGTCGTCGTATGGGAACCGGCCGAGCCGGAGGGGCCGGACGGGGCGGGGGAGGAACTGCTGCGGCGGCTGCGGGCGACGACCTACGACACCGCGGTGGTGCTCACCGCGCACGGGCACAGCCCGTTGCCGGTGGCCCGGCTGCTGCGCGCGGCGCGCGGCACGGCCCGGATCGGCGCGGACGGGGACGAGCCCGCCGGTGTGCTCGACGTCTGCCACCGGCGCGCGCCCGGCCGGCACGAGGCCGAGGCCGCGCTCGACACGGCCGCCGCGATGGGTTTCCGGCCCCGCACCGGGGACGACGGCCGGCTGCGGGTGCTGCCCGCGCCGGACACCGCGCAGCTCACCGGCGGCAACGGTCCGTACGTCGTGCTGCATCCCGGCGCGGCCGCGGCCTCCCCCGAGTGGGGTGCCGAGCGCTGTGCGCGGACCGCCGCCCTGCTCGCCGACGCCGGGCACCGCGTCGCCGTGACCGGGACCCCCGAGGAGGCCGCCGTCACCCGCCGGGTCGCGGGCGGTATCGGCGTCGACCTCGGCGGGCGGACCTCGCCGCGCACCCTCGTCGGTGTCCTGCGCGACGCCGACTGCGTCGTCGCGGGCGACGCGGACACCGCGCACCTGGCGGCGGCCGTCGGCACGCCCGTCGTCTCCCTGCCGTCGAAGGCGGCACCCGTCGGGGACCGGGCGCCGTACCGGGTGCCCTCGGTCCTCTTCGGCGACGACACCTGCCCCGGTGCAGAGCACGAGGCGACACCGGAGGACGTGGTGGCCGCCGTCCGCCACCTTCTGACCGCGGCCTGAAACGCCGCAGGAACTGGAACGCGCAGGACAGGACCCTGGAACACGCAGGACAGGACCCTGGAACACGCAGGACCGGAACCCCGCCCGCGCCGAGGACACGACACACGCGAACGGCGTGACCGGCATGCGCGAGGCCCGCCGTCCCCGAGACGGCGGGCCTCGCGCAGGGGCCCTTGCGTGAAGGACGAGAGGAGCCGGTCAGGCGTGCTTGCCGCGTCCGGACAGGGCGTCGCGCACCCGGTCCACCAGTCCGGCGCCGGGCGCCAGCATCTTGTTGGCCGGCGGCTTGTCCGGCGCCATGGGGTGCGGGCGGGTCGGAGCCGTCTTCTTCGCCTGGCGCACCTTGTCGCCCAGCTTGTCCAGCGCCTCCGGAGGGCACGCGGCGATCAGCCGGGGGAAGAGGTTGCCCTCCTCGTCGGCCACGTGCGAGCGGATCTCGCTCATCAGCATGCCGATGAGCCGGTCGAACTCGGGGTCGGTCGCCTCACAGCCCTCGAGGTCCTTCATGATCTGCTCGGCCTTGGCGTGGTCCTCGAGCTCCTTGTCGGCGATGGCGTCGCCGCCGGGCACGTGCTCCCGCACGGCCGGGTAGAGGTAGGCCTCCTCGGCCACCGAGTGGCGCACCAATTCCATGGTCACCTGGTCGGCGTGGAGCTTGCGGTCCTTGCTGCCGGGCGGCAGCGCCTCGATCCGGCCGAACAGCTCCTCGACTTCACGGTGATCGGTCACCAGTTCGTCGATGACGTTTCCTCCATGGCCAGCCATGTTCTTCACCTCCGGGCAGAGCGCAGCGGTCCGGGTCGGAAGTCCGCCGTGCGCCCCGAGTGCCCCGGCCCCCGGGCGGTTAACGCCCCCGCGCGGGCGGTGCGGACCGCTCCCGTACGGCCGGACACGGCACGTCCATTGGACGAAACGGCGTGCCGGGAGGGGGCGGTACGGGACATTCCGTCAGGTGCGCCGACGCGGCGCCGCCCAGAGAATGACCGCCGCACGCCCCCGTCCCTCCCGGGCGCCCCGGCGCCCGCTCGGAAAGGCAGGCCGATGCCGCACAGCGCAGCCGCCCGCAGCCCTCTGACCGGTGTCCTCGTCGCCGACTTCGGACGCGTCCTGGCCGCCCCCTACGCCACGATGCTGCTGGCCGACCTCGGCGCCGACGTGATCAAGGTGGAGCACCCGGACACCGGCGACGACACGCGGGCCTGGGGGCCGCCGCACGCCCACGGGGAGGCGACGTACTTCCTGTCCGTCAACCGCAACAAGCGCTCCGTCGCGCTCGACCTGCGCGACGAGCGCGACCGGGCCCGGGCACGCGAACTCGTGCGCCGCGCCGACGTGCTGTTCGAGAACTTCCGGCCCGGCACGATGGACAAGTACGGCCTCGGCCCCGAGCGGGCACAGGAACTCAATCCGGGACTGGTCTACTGCTCGGTGACCGGCTTCGGCGACGGGCCGGGCGCGGCCCTGCCGGGGTACGACCTGCTGGTGCAGGCGGTCGGCGGGCTGATGAGCGTGACCGGACCGGAGCCCGGCCGGCCCGTGAAGACCGGGGTGGCCGTCGTGGACGTGCTGACCGGGCTGCACGCGGCCGTCGGGGTGCTCGCCGCGCTGCGCCACCGCGACGCCACCGGCGAAGGGCAGCACGTGCGGGTCAACCTGCTGTCGTGTCTGCTGTCCAGCCTGGTCAACCAGGCCGGCGGCTACGCCCTCGCCGGCAGCGTGCCGGGCATCCTCGGCAACCGGCACCCCTCGATCGCGCCGTACGAGGTGTTCCGGGCGAAGGACCGGCCCCTGGTGATCGCCGTCGGCAACGACCGCCAGTTCGCGGCGCTGTGCCGGGGCATCGGCGCTCCGGAACTCGCCGAGGACCCGCGCTTCGCGCGCAACGCCGACCGGGTGGCACACGTCGACGAACTCGCCGGGCTGCTGGGGGAGTCGCTGGCCGGGCGGACCGCGGCCGACTGGTTCGACCGGCTCACCCCGCTCGGCGTGCCGTGCGGGCCCGTCAACGACCTCGCGGGCGCCTTCGACCTGGCCGACTCGCTCGGCCTGCACCCCCGCGCCACGGTCACCGGGCCCGACGGGACGCCGATGGACCTGGTCGCGAACCCGATCGGGCTCTCCCGCACCCCGCCGCGCCACGACCACCGGCCGCCGCGCCTGGGCGAACACACGGACGACATCACCGCCTGGCTGGACAGCTGAGGCCACCGGCAGGACAGCGGAGGCCGTCGGCCGGACACCTGAGACCGCCGGCCGGTCAACTGGGACCCCCGCCCCGGCCGCGGGGGCATCCGGCTTCGTCGGCGCGTGCGCTGCCCGTCACCCGTCACCGTCACCCGTCGCCGTCGCCGCTGCCGCTCCCGGTCCCGTTCCTGTTCGAGCGCCACAGGTCGCCGGTCAGTCCGACCGGATTGCCCGAGGGGATGAGGCGGGCGGCGAGAACCCGGTGGGCCAGCGGCTCCAGCAGGGCGGCGAGGCGGAGGGCGGCGCTCTCGCCGAGGGCCTGCCACGGTTGCTCCGCGGCCGCGTCCGTGCCCGCCTCCACCGCGTCGCGCAGTGCCACGCCCTCGGGGGTGAGCCCGCCCGCGGCGTCCAGCAGGCCGCGGGCCCGCAGGTCCTCCTCCGCCGCCCGCCAGGCGGCGAGGTCCCACATGCGGCCCTCGCGCAGCAGGCCGGAGTCCGACTCGCCGGCCGCGGCCTTCAGCACCATCGCCGCGACCGGGCCGAGCCCGTGGCCGACCAGTGTGGCGACATGGCCGTCCCCCCGGTGCTCCCGCAGCGTGGTCAGCGCCTGCCACAGGCGCACATGCGGCAGCCGGGGTGCGGGGAGCGCCTGGTTCGCGGCGCCGAGCACCCGGCCCGCCGTGCCGGCGGCCTGCGCGGCGGCCCAGGCCAGCTCGGCCGCCTCGGCGACCTCCGGCGAGGCGACGGTGTCGGCGCCCAGCACCCGGGTCATGGCGGCGTCCATCGCGCTCTCCCGCGCCGCGAGCACCTCCCGCGGGCTCGCGTACCCCCAGGCGTCCGGCAGCGCCCGCGCCACCCGGTCCGGGTGGAAGACGTAGAAGACGCTGGTCACCACGGGCGCCGACACGGGACCCAGGGGCGCGGCGCGCAGCGCGAAGTAGCCCATCCAGAAACCGCGCAAGCCCAGGCCGGCGGCGGCCTGCCGGGCCTCCGGCGCGAAGTACACGAGGTCGTGCACCGGTTCGTACCGCTCCCACAGCGCCCGTGCCAGTCCGTCGCCCACGCCGTCCTCCCGCCGCCGGCCGGCACCGCCGCGGCGCCGGACACCTGTCCCTGGCAGCAGCATCCGTCATGACGGCTGTCATAACAAGCACGCCGGGCATCGCACCCCTCCGCCTCGCCGGGCATCGCGGCTCCCCGCCTCGCCGGGCAAGCAACCCTCCGCCTCGCCGGGCATCGCGACCCTCCGCCTCGCCGGGCATCGCGAGCCTCCGCCTCGCCGGGCGTCACGCCCCCCGCCCCGCCGGGCGACCCGGCCCCCGATCCGCCATGCACCGCGGCCCCCGCCCCGCCGAGCGTCGCGGACCCCGTCCGCCGCCGACCGGCGTGCTCTGACAGCAGATTCCCGGACGCCTGCGCCCCGGCCCGACGGCTCCCCTCCGTAACTCGCTCTGCGCACCCGCAATTAGACGCTGAGTCAAATTACTGAACCGTAACCTACTTGCCGGTACCCGCGGTAACCCCAGGCCGGGTAGCGTCCCGGCAACCCACCAGCAGCGGCGCGGGGGGCGGTCCGTGGGGCGACGGACTCCCGTGCGCCGCCGGCTCCGTGTGCCCGGGCGACGCGCGGTGCCCGGCGCACGGGAGCCTTCCTGCCGGCCGCTTCACAGGAGGTTCCCCACATGCCCGCATCCAGACGGCTCCTGGCCGTGTCGGTCACCGCCGCCGCCTGCCTCGGCGCCCAGGCCCTCGGGGCCTCGGCCGCCCGGGCGTCGGACCCCGTCGTCTCCCGGGGCGTTGCCATCCCGGCCTTCTACACGCCGCCCGCGACCCTGCCGCACGCCGACGGCACCCTCATCCGCAGCGAACCGCTTCCCCTCGCACTCAGCCTGCCGAGCCTGCACGGGCCGCTGCCCGGCAGGGCGACGCGGCTGATGTACAAGTCGACCGACGCGAACGGACAGCCGATGGCCGTCACCGGCGCCTACATCGAGCCGACCGCCGCCTGGAAGGGCGGCGGTCCCCGCCCGCTCGTCGTGCTCGCGCCCGGCACCATGGGCCAGGGCGACCAGTGCGCCGCCTCGATGGGCCTGGAGCACCCGATCCGCTTCAACGGCCGCACGGTCTCCGTCGGCTACGAGGACCTGTCCGTCTACCGGCTGCTGGCCTCCGGTACGGCCGTCGTCGTCACCGACTACGCCGGCCTGGGCGCCACCGACCGGCTGCACACCTACGTCAACCGCGTGGACGAGGCCCACGCCGTGCTGGACGCGGCCCGCGCCGCCCGCGCGGTGCCGGGGGCCTCGGTCACCGCCGCCTCCCGCGTCGGCCTGTTCGGCTACAGCCAGGGCGGCGGGGCGACCGCGGCGGCCGCCGAACTGCAGCCCGTGTACGCCCCGGAGGTGCCCCTGGCCGGAACCTACGCCGGCGCCCCGCCGGCCGACTTGTCGGAGGTCACCCGGGGGATCGACGGCACCGAACTCGTCGGCGCGCTCGGCTGGTCCCTCAACGGCTTCCTGCAGTCCGACCCGTCCCTGAAGCCGATCGCCGACGCGCACCTCAACGCGGCGGGCCGCGCGGCGCTCGCCGACCTGTCGACCATGTGCGTGGGCGACGCGATCTTCCACTACGCCTACCAGCGCAGCACCCGGTGGACCACGGACGGCTCCTCGCTCGCCGACATCATCGCCGCGACACCCCGGCTGCGCGCGTTCCTAGACACCCAGCGGATCGGCAAGCTCAAGCCGGCCGGCCCCGTGCGGGTGGCCACCGGCGTCAACGACAACCTCGTGCCGCACGCCCAGGCCCGCGAGCTCGCCGTGGACTGGTGCGCCAAGGGCGCCGACGTGACGTACCGGCCGGTGGGCCTGCCGAACCTGGTCAGCCCGCTGATCAACCATGTCGGCCCGCTGCTGGCCGACCAGGGCGAGGCGGTGTCCTGGCTGACCGACCGGCTGGCCGGACGGCCTGCCCAGAACACCTGCGCGAGCCTGCCCCGGCAGCGCTGAGACGTGCCGTGAGCGGATGCGCGGGGGCGTGGGCCGGGTGATCCTTGACCCATGTCCGCGCAGCGTCCCGTCATCGTGCACCCGCCGTCCCCGACGGGAGGACGGCGGGTGCGGGTGGACGGCGAGATCCTGGGGCTGGCGCACAGCCGGGCGGACGTCGTGGAGTTCCTGCGCCGGGCCGGCCTGGAGATCGAGGCGGAGGAACTGGCGGACTCCCCGCTGATCGACTGGCGGGGTGTGGGCCCCGACGACTGGGGCACGGACCGCGACTGACACCGGGAGTACGGCGCAGCCCTCCCGGCCGGCGTGTCACCGGGAGCGCGCGAGCCCCCGTCCCGACCGGCGGTCACCGGTGCCGCGCGGAGCCCTCTCCCGGCGGACGTGTCACCGGGCCCGCGTCGGCCCGCCTCCCCGTCCGTGCGACGCCCGGAGCCGTGCCGTCAGCTCCGTGTGGATCTCAGGCGCCAGGACGCCCGTCCGGCCCCAGGCGACCACCTGTTCGGCCACCCGCCGCAGCTTCACGTTGGTGCCCATCGACGTCTCGCGCAGCACGTCCCACGCCTGAGCCGCGGGCACCCGGCCGACGGCGATCACCACGCCGATCGCCTGGTCGATCACGGCGTGGGAGACGACGGCCTGCCGCAGCTGCGCGGCGGTCTCCTCCAGCTCCTTGATCCGTTCGGACGGACTCGGCGGCCGGGCACCCGTGGGCGTGCCCGACGGGCCGGCCGGGTCGGATGTCTTGTGCGGTTCCCGCAGCGCGGCGGGGAACCGGTCGGCGTGGCCGTCCACGTAGCCTCCGCGGTCAGGGGTCGGGATGGGTGCCGTCGGTGCGGTGCCATGCGTCTGCCCGGACAGGCCCGGGCCGACACCCGTGGGGGCGGTTCGGTGGGCTTCCACCCTCACCCCGGCGGCGGCTCGGCGCAACACCGCGACGCGGGGCCCTCATCCGCCGTTCAGCGTGCGCTGCGGTGTACGGCCGTACGCGGCGCGGTAGAGCGCGGCGAAGCGGCCGGGGTGGTGGAAACCCCAGCGCGCGGCGACCTCGGTGACGGTCGTCCCCGCGGCGAGGTCCGCGGCCCGCAGGTCCTCGTGGACGTGGGCGAGCCGCACGCGGCGCAGTTGGGCGAGGGGTGTGGTGTCCAGGTGCCGGCGGAAGGCGTACTGCAGGGCCCGGACGGTGACATGGGCCGCCGCGGCGATGTCGGCGACGCCGACGGGCTGGTCGGCGTGGTCCTCGATGTAGGCGAGCGCCCTCCGGAGCGTGCCGGGGTGGGCGTCGGCGCGGTCGCTTCCGGTCGGGTCCGTCAGCGCGGTGCTGGGGAAGCAGGCGAGGATGCTCGCGGCCAGGTGCTGGGCGGCGGTCGAGGCGATCAGCGGCTGGTCCGCCAGCGCCGGATCGGCGAGCACGTGCGCGCGCAGATAGCCGACGGCGGCCCGCAACTGCCGGGCCGCGGCGGGGGAGTGCGGCCGGTGCCCGGTGAGCCGCACCGGCTGCGGCGCGCGCCGCGGGGCGGCCTCGGCCACCTGGGACAGCAGCGCGGGGTCCAGCAGGGCGAGGGTGTAGCGGGCGGCGCAGACCCGCCCGGAGTACGGCTGGTCGGGCGGTGCCAGGGAGACGACGTCGCCGGGGCCGAAGGAGTCCTCCACGCCCCGGTAGGCGTGGTCCCGGATGGTTCCCGAACGCACCAGGCACAGGCAGATCCGGCCGAGCGGGGTCGCGGCGTAGTCCATGTCGAAGCCGAGGGTGACGTCGTCGACGCTGAACGCGGTGACGGCGGTGCGGTGGACGCGGGCCGGGGCGGCGTCCGGGGTGCTGCTGCCGATGCGCATCCGCGTGTAGGTGCGGCTGAGGAAGTCCTGTGTCGACGCGAGGTCGTCGCTCTCGAACACCAGCGTGTCCATGGCCCTGCCGTCCCGTCCTTCCGCGTCGGGGAACGCGTTCCGCGGCAGCGTACGTCCGCGCCGGTGCGGGCTGCCACGTCCGCCGGATTGCGTTTTGTGGACGGTGGCGGGCGGATCCTTCGTTCCGCGGGTGGTGCGCCGCACCGGCCGGGTGAAGGCTTGATCCGTTCTGTGCCGCGGTGGCCTGCGAGGACCGTGGCGGACGTGGACCCACGAAGGGAGCCGTGGCGGCGCGCCATGACGGAAGACCACGATCTCCTCGCGAAGATCACGGCCCTGCACGAGGAGGTCGCCCGGCTGCGCCAGGCCGTGGCGTCCCACGCCGTGATGGACCAGGCCATCGGCGTCGTCATCACGCTCGGCACCCTCCGCCCGGAGGAGGGCTGGAAGGTGCTGGAGGAGGTGGCCCGGCAGACCGGCACCCCTCTGCGTGAGGTGGCCACCCACCTGGTGGAGTGGGCGCACTGCGGCTGGCTGCCGGAGGCGATCGAGCAGGCCCTCGATGCGGCCCTGACCCGCGACGACCGCTGAACGGCCCCCGCAGCAGGCGTTTTTCCGAAGTCTTTGCCGATGGCCGATTCCTGACGAGCCCGCGCCGCAGCTGAGCCGCCGCAGGTTTTCGCGGACGTAAAGAGCGGCCGAAAAGGCGGGGGTGGCGAGGCCGTCCCCGGGATGTCCGCGTTGACCCGACCGGGCTTCGTGACGCACCGTCGGAATGTAGATGGCTCATACAACTGGTTCGCCCGAGCAACCTCACGCGTCCGTGCGAGCGCGGCACCCTGCGCGTCCGCGCGGACCGGCGGGGAGCCCTCGGCGCACCGCAAATCAGGAGGGCAGGACATGTGCGGCATCACCGGCTGGGTCTCCTTCGACCGTGATCTCGGCGCCGAGCGCGCCTCGTTGGACGCCATGACCGAGACGATGGCCTGCCGCGGCCCCGACGACGCCGGCACCTGGGTGCAGGGCCCGGCCGCGCTGGGCCACCGCAGGCTCGCGATCATCGACCTGCCCGGCGGGCGCCAGCCGATGACCGCCGACACCCCCGAGGGGACCGTCGCCCTCGTCTACTCGGGCGAGGCCTACAACTTCACCGAGCTGCGGCGCGAACTCACCGGCCGCGGGCACCGGTTCACCACCGACTCCGACACCGAGGTCGTCCTGCGCGGCTACCTCGAATGGGGCGAGGCCCTCGCCGAACGCCTCAACGGCATGTACGCGTTCGCGATCTGGGACGCCCGGCACGACAAGCTCGTGATGATCCGCGACCGGATGGGCATCAAGCCCTTCTACTACCACCCGACCTCCGACGGCGTGCTGTTCGGGTCCGAGCCCAAGGCGATCCTCGCCAACCCGCTCGCCCGGGCGCGGGTGCGCCTGGACGGGCTGCGCGAGCTGTTCACCATGATCAAGACGCCCGGGCACGCCGTCTGGGACGGCATGCGGGAGGTCGAGCCGGGCACCGTCGTCACCGTCGACCGCACCGGCCTGCGCACCCGCGCCTACTGGCGCCTGGAGACCCGCCCGCATGTTGACGACCGCGCCACCACCATCGCCACGGTGCGCACCCTGCTCGAGGACATCGTGCGCCGCCAGCTCGTCGCCGACGTCCCCCGCTGCACCCTGCTCTCCGGCGGCCTCGACTCCTCCGCCATGACCGCGCTGGCCGCCCGGCAGCTCGCCGAACACGGCGAGAAGGTGCGCAGCTTCGCCGTCGACTTCGTCGGCCAGAGCGAGAACTTCGTCGCCGACGAACTGCGCGGCACCCCCGACACGCCCTTCGTGCACGACGTGGCCCGCACCGCGCACACCGAGCACCAGGACATCGTCCTGGACGCGCAGGCGCTCGCCGACCCCGAGGTGCGGGCCAAGGTGATCCGCGCCCGTGACCTGCCCGCGGGCTTCGGCGACATGGACGCCTCCCTCTACCTGCTCTTCCGCGCCATCCGCGAGCACTCCACGGTGGCCCTGTCCGGGGAGTCCGCCGACGAGGTGTTCGGCGGGTACCTGCAGTTCTTCGACGAGGAGGCCCGCCGCGCCGACGCCTTCCCCTGGCTGGTGAGCATGGGCCGCCACTTCGGCGAGGACACCGAGGTGCTGCGCACGGACCTGCTGGACTCCCTCGACCTGCCGGGTTACGTCGCCGACGGCTACCGCGCGGCTGTCTCCGGCATCGAACGCCTCACCGGCGAGAGCGACTTCGAGTACCGGATGCGGCGGATCTGCCACCTGCACCTGACCCGCTTCGTGCGCATCCTGCTCGACCGCAAGGACCGCGCCAGCATGGCCGTCGGCCTGGAGGTCCGCGTCCCGTTCTGCGACCACCGGCTCGTCGAGTACGTCTACAACACGCCCTGGACACTGAAGTCCTTCGACGGCCGCGAGAAGAGCCTCCTGCGCGAGGCCACCGCCGACCTGCTGCCGCGGTCCGTCTACGACCGCGTCAAGAGCCCGTATCCGTCCACGCAGGACCCGAAGTACGCGGCCGCTCTCCAGGACCACGTCAAGGAGCTGCTCGGCCGCCCCTCCCACCGGGTGTTCGACCTGGTCGACCGCGACCGGGTGCGCCGGCTGGCCGAACGCACCGAGCCGGTCGCCACGCAGGCCGCGCGGCGCGGCCTGGAACGCACCCTCGACCTGGCGATGTGGCTCGACATGTACGCACCCGAGATCGTGACCGGCTGACAGCAGGTCAGTTCAGCCAGAACCCGGTCCGGCGCAGCCACAGGTCGAGCAGGGGACGCTCACCCCGGATCTCGAGACGGTCGCGGACGGGCCGGCCGTACAGGAGCAGCAGCAGGTCGGCGAGCGGGCCGCGCACGGTCACCGCCGCCGGCCCGCTGCCGTGCTCCCAGTGTGGCCCCTGCGAGCCGAGGCCGACGAACCAGCCCGGCCCCGGGTGATCGCTCGGCGTGAGGCACAGACTGCGCCCCTCGCCGAGCAGCTGCCCCTCGCCGTCGCCGCCCTGGTACACCTCGGGCAGCAGCCCGAAGCCCATCCACGCGTCGATTCCGTGCCGCGCGATCGCCGGGTCCAGGGTGTGGGCGGCGTCCACGGTCCAGGCGGCGTCGGCCCGGTGCACCACGGTCTCGAACAGCGCGTGGCGCCCCCAGAACGTCACCGGCTGGTCCGGCATCGCCGTCCACACCCGTACGTCCTCACCGGCGTCCGCGAACGCCTCCGCCAGCTGCCGCGCGCCGTCGGCCAGCCAGTCGCCGAGGACCGCGGGGTCGCGGTCGTCGTGGCCGAAGACGTCGTCCACCAGGTCGTGCGGCACCTCCCTCGTGGCCCGGGTCCGCACGACCGTCTCCACCCACCGGTGCGCCCCGCCCACGTGCCGCACCAACTGACCGAGGTTCCAGGCGGGGCAGGTGGGAACGCGGGCGGTGACGTCGGCGCCCGCGAGCAGGGCGCGCAACCGGCCGGTCTCGTCGAGGATCGCGCCGCGGTACCGGTCGAGGTTCCAGTGCGTCATCCGCCCACCCTACGCACGGCGTCCCGGACCGTCCGGTCACGGCAGTTCGTGCGCCACCGCGACCGGCTCGAACGCGATCCGGGTGCGTGCCGCGTCGTCCGCCCACACGACCTCGATCTGACGGTCCGTCACGGACACCTCCGTGACGGCGCCCGCCAGGCCGGCGTCGTCTCCCGTGCCGAGCGCGGCCAGGCAGACGTGCACCGTCGTGCCCCCGGCCGCCCCGGTGAGCCGCGGCACCTCCGCCCAGCGCGTGTACGCCGTGCCCTGCGGGGCGCGCACGGTGTCCGCCGGCCCGTCGAAGCCGTGCAGCGGGTGCAGCGCGGACACCAGACCCTCCTGCGGACCGGTCGCCCATCCCGTCTGGGTGACCAGCGCCCCGGCCGGCGCCCCCAGCACGCGGTGCACCCGCAGCTCGTACGGCCCGCGGGCGACGGTCACGCTCTCCACGCGCAGCCCCGGCACCGTCGGCGGGCCGGCCGCGAACACCGGCCGGTGCCAGGAGGCCGCCCAGCCCCAGCCGTCGCCGTGCCCCGCGCCCAGGGGACGGATGCGGCGCCGGACGCTGCCGTGCCCGCCCACCCGCACCGACAGATGGTTGTCCGCGACGTTGCCGGGCGCCGTCGGCCCGGTCCGCGTCGAGTACGCCTGCCGCCCGTAGTGCGGATCCTCCTCCGCCGCGCTCTCGCCCTCGTGCGGGCGCACATGGTCACTGCCGTGGTTGTGCAGCCGGACGATCCCGTCCGCGCGGGTCGTCTGCACCAGCAGGCCGGGAGCCGGCAGGGCCAGCACCCGGTCGGCCTCCTCCACCGGTGCCGGCTCCTCCCGCGCGGTCCACAGGGCGTGCTCGGCGGGGGCGAGCAGGGCGACGAACGCCTTCGAGGCCCAGTAGGGGGAGGCGGGACCGGAGTACGACTGCAGGCTCGCCTCGTGCGGCCCGTGCCAGCCGAGTGTCAGCAGGCCGTCCTCGCCGAGCGCCCCGCGGTCCAGGAAGTAGCGCAGGCTGCCGTTGGCCAGCCGCCGCGACACCCCGGGCGCCAGCGGGGTGTGCCCGGTCAGCGCGCCCAGCGAGACGGCCGCGGAGGCCGCGAAGCGGTACGTCAGGGAGCGGCCGAAGTGCACCGGCGCCCCGTCGGCGCCGAACATCAGCGCACAGCCCTCCAGGTGGGCGCGCAGCCGGGCGCCGTAGCGCTCCAGCAGCTCGCCGTCGCCGGACAGATGCGCGTCCAGCACCGGATACAGGTGCAGCGCCCAGCCGTTGTAGTGGTCGAAGGCCCGTCCGTCGCCGTCCGCGTACCAGCCGTCGCCCCGGTACCAGCCCTCCATCAGCTCCAGCGCCCGCTCCCGGGCCGCGGCGGTCTCCGCGTCCCCGCGGCCCACCGACTCCAGGAACCCGGCCACGGTGTAGGGGAAGAGGTACCAGTTGTTCGGCGCGGGCGTGTGCCGCAGCGCCCCGCGCAGCCACTCCTCGGCCCGGTCCTGCACTCCGGCGTCCAGGTGCTTCCACAGCCACGGCGCCGTCAGCCGCAGGCCGAGGGCGACCGACGCGGACTCCACCATCGGCTGGCCCTGCACGTCGTGGTCGAGGATCAGCGGCCAGGACTCGGTGTCGTCCCGCCCGGCGGTGCGGGTGCCCGCGGTCAGGCCCTCGGCGTACCGCTGAAGCCAGCCGTGCGGATCGTCCCCGCCCGCGCCGGCGACCCGGAACGCGGCGGCGAGGAAGGTGCGGGCGTACCCCTCCAGGCCGTCGGAGCGCACGCCCGAGCGGGACGGCCGGCCGGGCAGGTCCAGCAGCGCGCCGCCCGGGGTGCGCCAGCGCCAGGCCGCGGCGAGCAGCCCGTCCGCCACGGCCTCCCAGTGGGCGCGGGTGTACCCGGTGTGCGGGCTGGTGGCCCGGTCCTCCGGCGGCAGTTCGAAGGGGGTGCTCATGCGGTGAAGGCCAGCCTTTCGCGTCGTACGGGATGGAGGAAGCCGGCGCCGGAGGCCCAGCGGGCGGTCTCGGCGACGGCCAGATCGGCCAGCCGGCGCCACTCGTTGCCCTGGGAGCCGGCGAGGTGCGGCGTGATCAGCGCGTTGCGGCAGTCCCACAGCGGGTGGTCCGGCGGCAGCACTTCGGGCTCGGTGACGTCCAGGACGACGCGGATGCGGCCCGCCACCGCGGCCTCGGTGAGCGCGTCCTGGTCGATCACCGCGCCGCGGGCGGTGTTGATCAGCACCGCGTCCGGCCGCATCGAGTCGATCAGCGCCCGGCCGACCAGGCCCCGGGTCTCGGGCAGCAGCGGGGTGTGCACGCTGACCGTGTCCGACCGGGTGAACAGCTCGGCCAGGCCGACCCGCTCCACCCCCAGCGCGGCGGCGTCGGCGTCGGAGACGTACGGGTCGTGCAGCAGCACCTCGACGTCGTGCGGGCGCAGCAGCTCGACGACCCGGCGGCCGATGAGCGACGCCGACAGGATGCCCACCGTGCGGCGGTGGTTGCCGACCGAGCGGGGCGTGGCCAGCGGGTCGACCCGGCGGCGCTCGGACCGGTGGTCACGGGCCCGTTCCAGCGCCCGCTTGCCGGTGAGCAGGATCATCGCCAGCGTGTACTCGGCCACCGGCAGCGCGTTGGCCGCGGCCGCCGAGGACACCTCGATGCCGCGCGCCCAGCAGGCGTCGGTGACATGCCCGCGCACACTGCCGGCGGTGTGCACGACCGCCCGCAGCCGGGGCGCCGCCGCCAGGACCTCCTCGTCCAGCGGCGGACAGCCCCAGCCGGTGACCAGCAGATCGGCGTCGGCGAGCAGCGACCGGGCCCGGTCGGTGGTGAGGTCGTCCAGCACGGGCAGAGGGGCGAGGTCGCAGACCCGGCCGAGCGCGGCGAGCGAGTCGGGGTCCAGCACGGCCGCGGCGGCGGCGCGGGACATGGCGAGGACGGCGCGCGGGCGGAAGCCGGGGCCCGGCGTTGACACGGTCATGGAACTCCTGTCGAGCGGGGCTTACTTGACGGCGCCGGCGGTCAGACCGCTGCGCCAGAAACGCTGGAGGAGGACGAAGGCGAGGATGAGGGGCAGCACGGCGAGCAGCGAACCCATGATCACCACGGGGTAGTACTCCGGCGACACCGACGCGGAGCTGTTCCACGTGTACAGGCCGAGGCTGACCGGGTACAGGTCCTGGTCGGACAGCATGACCATGGGCAGGAAGAAGTTGTTCCAGATCGCCGTGAGCTGGAAGAGGAACACCGTGACCAGCCCCGGGCCGAGCATCCTGAACGCCACGCGCGCGTACGTCGTCAGCTCGCCCGCCCCGTCGATGCGGGCCGCCTCCAGCACCTCGTCGGGCACAAAGCCCCGGGCGAAGATCCGGCCGAGATAGACGCCGAACGGGTTGAACAGCACCGGCACGAACACCGCCCAGAAGGTGTTCACCAGCCCGGCCCGGGAGGCCATCAGGTACAGCGGCAGCGCGAGCACCGTCTGCGGCACCATCACCGCGGCCAGCACCAGGCCGAACAGCTTCTCCTTGTGCCGGAAGCGGTACTTGTCGAAGGCGTACCCGCAGGCCACGCTCACCAGCGCGCCGATCGCGGCGCCGAGCACCGCGTACAGCAGGCTGTTGAGGTACCAGCGGCCGTACTGCCCGTCGTCCATCGTGAACAGGTCGCGCAGATTGGCGGCGAAGGAGAAGCCGCTCGTCGAGAGCAGGTCGCTGCCGAACAGGGCGTCCCGGTTCCTCGCGGCGGCCAGCACCAGCCACAGCACCGGCAGCAGCGTGTACAGCACGGACACGCCGACGACGACGTTGACGGTGGCCCGGCCCAGCAGTCTCGGGCGCAGCAGGGTGCTGTCGGCGCTCATCGGGCCTCCTCGGCGTCGGCGCGTGCGGTGAACCGGGTCACGCCGTAGGACAGGGCGATCGTGCAGGCCAGCAGCACCACCGAGGCGGCCGCCGCCAGGCCGTAGTTGTTGCGGGTGAAGGCGGCGTCGTAGATGTACATGCTGGGCGAGAACCGGGAGCTGATCATCGGGGAGGACTGGCTGAGCAGCATCGGCTCGGTGAACAGCTGCAGCGCCCAGATCAGCGTGAACATCGCCACCATCACCAGCGAGGCGCGGATCAGCGGCGTCTTCACCTGGAGCGCGGTGCGCACCGGGCCGGCGCCGTCGACCACGGACGCCTCGATCACCTCGCGGGGCACGGCCTGCAGGGCGGCGTAGAAGACCACCATGTTGTAGCCGAGGTTGGACCACAGGGCGATGTTCACGATGGAGGGCAGCACGGTGTGCAGCCCGAGGAAGTCGAGGTGGATGTCGGCCCGGGCGAACAGGTCGATGACCGGGCTGATGCCCGGTGTGTACAGGTACAGCCAGATCAGCGCGGCGATGATGCCGGGCACCGCGTGCGGTAGGAACAGCCCGAGCTGCGCCCAGGCCCGCAGCCGTACGACGCCGGAGTCCAGCAGCAGGGCGAGGGCGAGCGCGCCGGCGACCATGAGCGGGATGTAGATCAGGCAGTACAGCGCGACCGTGCCGAGGCCGCCGAGGAAGGTCGGGTCGGTCAGCACGGCCGTGTAGCTGCGCAGGCCCACGAAGACCCGGCGTTCGGGCCCGAAGCCGAGGCCGGGCTGGTCGTCGCTGAAGAAGCTGAGATAGACGGCCGTCCCCACGGGGATCAGGAAGACGGTGACCAGCAGGGCGAAGAACGGCGTCATCAGCACGCCGCACGCGGACAGCTGCCGGCGCCGGGCCGCGCGGCGGGCACGCGGGTCGAGAGCGGGGGCGCCGGCGGTCGCCGTGCGCCGCGGGGTCTCGGTCATGGCCATGGGTTGCTCACCTGCCTCTCGGGCGGCTCAGGTGGTGTGCTCGGTGGTGGACAGGCCGAGCGCCCTCAGGTCGGGCATGGTGCCGTCCTGGGCCGCCCGCAGGGAGTCGACGAGGGTGCCCTGACCGGCGCCGACCCGGGCGAAGGAGTCCTGCATGACCTTCTGCGTGGCGGTCATCCGCGGGCCCCACACCCAGCCGTCGCGGATCTTCGCGGCCTCCTGCTCGAAGAGGCGGTAGATGTCCTGGCCGCCGTAGTAGGACCGGTCGAAGGCCTCCCGGCCGACGGCGACCAGGGCGGTCGCGGCCGGGTACTGGCTGGACGTGCCGCTGGACAGGCGGGCGCGCAGCGCGTCCGGGTGGGAGACCTGCCACTCGATGAACTCCATCGCGGCCTCGGGGTGGCGGCTGTCCTTGGTGACGGCGAACGTCGATCCGCCGTGCGTGCCCACGTACGGCCGCCCGGTGTCCCACTGCGGCAGCGGGGCGATCCGCCACAGGCCCTTCTGGCCGGGCCGCGCCTTCATCTGCGCGCCCGCGTCCCAGGCGCCGCTCAGCCGGGTCAGGACCAGGCCGCCCGCGATCTGCGCGTCCGCCTGGCGGCTCTCCACGGCGTTCACGAACACGTCGCCGCGGTCGATCAGGCTCTGCCAGTAGCCGGCCACCCGCCGGGAGGGCGCGTCGGCGAGGGAGACGTTCCAGGCCCCGCCCCGGGTGTCGAACCAGTGCGCGCCGGCCTGCCAGGCGTACGCGGCGAACTGCGTGCCGCCGTCGGTGGGGAACAGCACCAGCCGGCGGCCGGACGCCCTGCGCCGCACCGCTGCCGCGAGCGCCGCGAACTCCTCCCAGGTGCGCGGCACGCTGAACCCGTACCGCTCGAAGAGGTCGGCGCGGTAGTGCATCACCATCGGCTCCACGTCCAGCGGCACGCTGAACACCCGGCCTTCGAACGTGGTCAGGCCCAGCGCCTGCGGCAGCAGCCTGGCCCGCAGGGAGTCGCTGACCAGGCCGGTGATGTCGCGGGCGACGCCGTCGATGGCGAACCCCGGCACCTGCGGGTACTCCAGGGTGGCGACGTCGGGCGCGTTGCCGGCCCGGGCGGCGTTGCTGAGCTTGGCGTAGCCGCCCTGCCCGCCGGAGGGGATCTGCTGGAACTCGACCTGGACGGTCCGGTGCGTGCGGTTGAACGCGTCGACGACCTCCTTGCTGCCGCGCAGCGCGGACCAGAAGGTGATGCGTGTGACGCCGCCGCTGCGGGGCCGGTGCGCCCGCGGCGCCACGGCAGCCGCTGACGCCTGCGGCGAGCGGTGCCGCGGTCAACGCGGCGAGCACGGACCGACGGCTGGGTCGACCGGGCATGGGATGCCTCCCGCGGCTCCTGCGTGTCGGGGACACGACTGTTCGGGGACACCCGCATCCTCAGCCGGTCGACCGTAAACGGTCAATAGATCGATCAGAAGAAAATAAAACGTTCAAACGCTCAGTTCGAGGCCGGCTCCAGGGCCCGGGTCGAATCGCGCACCGTCAGCGACGGCAGCAGCTCCACCCGCTGCACGGCACCGGCCGCCGCGGCTCCGGTTCGCCCGAGGCGCCGCAGCAGTAGCTCCGCGGCCACCCGGCCCACCTCCGCCTTCGGCGGGGTCACCGCCGTCAGCGGGGTGGCGCCCAGCGAGGCCACCACGTCGTCGTACGCCACGACCGAGCAGTCCTCCGGCACCCGCACCCCGCTGTCCGCCAGCTGCTGCACCAGCATCAGCGCGTCCACGTCGCCGTGCAGCACGGCACCCGTCGCGCCCACCTCGCGCAGGACCGCAGACAGCTCAGCCGTCTCCTGCCCGGTGTACGGCCCGTCCTGCCCCGCCTCGGGCGCGCTGAGCAGCCACGCCCACTCCTCGACCAGCGGATGCTCCTCGGCGATCGCACGGAACGCCGAGCGCAGGGTGCGCGCGGTCGGGCTGTCGTCGCGCGTGGCGAACACCAGCCGCCGGTGACCGAGCCCGACGAGGTGCTCGACGGCGAGGCGGGCGCCGTGGACGTGATCGGAGCAGACGGAGTCCATGGCGTGCAGCGCGCTGCCCGGCCGGGGCCGCCGCTCCATCAGCACCGCCGGCACGTCCAGCGCGGCCAGCCACCCGTAGTCGGCCTCCTCCAGGGCCCGGCTGCGCCAGCGCGGCGCCAGCAGCAGCCCCCGCGCCCCGTCGGCGAGCGCGCGCTCCACCAACGGCCGCTCGGCGCCCGCGACTTGAGGCGCGATGTGCAGCGCGATCCGCAGACCGGCCTCCTCCAGCACCGAGCGGGCGCCGTGCAGGGCCTCGTAGAGGTACGAATGACGCTCGGGTACGACGACGGCGACCGCGTCTCCCTCGGCGGCGTCCCCGGCGGGCGGCTCCTGCCGGGGGGCGAGCGTCGCCGACCGCACCACGCCGTGGCCGCGGCGCAGCTTCCCCTCGCGGGTCAGCTCCTCCACGTCCCGGCGCACCGTCACCACGGACACCTCCAGCTCCGCGGCGAGGTCGCGCACGCGCGCGGAACCGCGGGCCTGCACCGCCGCGAGGATGCGTTGACGCCTGAGCTCGACCGGCTCCCGCACGAGGCCTCCCCGACCCGGAGATGTTCGTTTGAACGATTGCCCTCAGCATAACGATCGCTTCGGCGGCGGGAAGGGGCGCGAACGATTTCGGTGACCGTGACGCGGGATCAGCGAGGATGACCGTGACGCGGGATCAGCGGGGGAGCGGGCGCAGCCGGAGCGCCGGACGCACTACAGGGCGGCACGCCGGGGTGACGGGGGAGGAGCCGGGGCGGCGCGGCGGGTCAGTCCCACAGCGGGTAGGTGACCACCCGGGGGAACCCGCTCGGGCGGCCGTCGGTGTAGGTCAGCGTCATGCGCGTGTAGTGCTGCGTCCGCGGGTGCTTCTTCCAGGGACGGGGCTCGTCCAGCCGGACCGTGACGGCGTAGGAGTGGAAACGGCCCGCCGCGCAGTACGGCTTGCAGTCGTTGACCGCGTTGATCCCCTTGCCCACCGCGGCCTTGGCGTCCCACCGCTTCCAGTGCAGGGAGGTCAGGCGGCTGTTGCCGTCACCGCAGGCCAGGATGAAGTCGGCCGGGCGCACCTCGGGATGCCAGAGGCAGTCGACGAGCACGGGCCGCGGGGCGCGCCGCGCGGTCTCCGCGGCCGTCGAGGCGGAGGACACCGGTCCGGTCGCCGCCGCGAGCGAGGCGACGGCGCAGAGCGTGAAGGCCGCCCTCAGCATGTGTGTGCGCATGGTTCCCGCTCCCGCTGTTCGTCCGCACCGCACCCCGTCGCCCGGCAGGGAGGTTCGAACGTCTCGCGCCGGGCGACGGCTCTGGTGCGAGGCTACGACCGCACCGGACGAACCACCACTCGGACGGAGCAGCCTGCCCCTGGGACGCCGGTCCCCGTTATCATCCTCTAAACGCGATATCTGGTGCTTTGTCCTTGAAGCGGGCTTTCGTCCCGGCCGGAGTGATCATGTCCCGCAAGCGCCCGTCGGAGGACGGCGACGAGCTGCTGACCAGGCTCAGCGCCCTGACCGCCCAGGCGCGCGAGCGCGCGGAACTGCAGCGCTCGCAGGTCGAGCTGGCCATCGCCCTGCAACGCGGCATGCTCCCGGCGCATCTCCCCGCCGCCCCCGGCTTCCACCTGGCGGTGCAGTACACCCCGGCCACCTCCGGGCTGAGCGTCGGCGGGGACTGGTACGACGCGTTCACGCTGCCCGACGGCCGGATCGGGCTGTCGATCGGCGACGTCCAGGGGCACAACATCGACGCCGCCGCCTTCATGGGCCAGGTCCGGGTCGCCCTGCGCGCGCTGGCCTCCGTCACCAGCCACCCCGGCGAACTGCTCGGCCGCACGAACGACCTGCTGCTGTCCCTCGGCACGGATCTCTTCGCCACCTGCACCTTCATCCGGCTCGACCCGGCCACCGGGCTGCTGGAGAGCGCGCGGGCCGGCCACATACCGTTCGTCTGGGCCACGGCCGACGGGCGCTCCGGCATCGCCGAGGGGGAGAGCGGGCCGCCGCTCGGCGTCCTGGAAGGGGTCTCGTACCCGGTCGCCCGGCATCACCTCACCACCGGGGGCGTGTTCGTCCTCGTCACCGACGGCGTGGTCGAGGGCCCCGCGCTCGGCGTCGACGAGGGCCTCGACCAGGTCGTCCGCCTGGCCGGCATCGCCGCGGTGGCCGGCCTGGAGGCCACCTCCCTGGCCGCCGCCGTCATCAGGGGCGCGGAACGAGTGGGCCACGCCGACGACGCCGCCGTCCTGGTCGTCGGCCACGACGGCCTGGACCCGCACCGCCGGTGAGCGGCCCGGGACCCCGGGGCCGTCCCCGGCCGACACCATCCGGCCGCACGTCCCCTGCCGTGCCTGCGCCGAGCCTCGACCCTGCGTCCGCCGGCGGCGGCGGACCGGCCGAGCCGGTGTGACGGGCTGGTCCACTCAGCCATAGGCGGGATCCCGGCGCGTCCCGCCTCGACGTCGGGGCGGGGGCGGTGTCTCATGGCGGTGTGGTGGCTACCCAGGACCTGCGGCGACCGGCCGTGCTCGTGCTTCAGGCGCTGGTGGTCGCGGGCTGCTACTACGCCGCCGGCCGCCTGGGGCTGTACCGCCAGCTCGTCGTGGAGGGCGCGGTCGTCACCCCCATCTGGCCCGCCTCCGGCGTCGCCGTGGCCGCCCTGCTGATCCTCGGGCTGCGCGTGTGGCCCGGTATCGCCCTCGGCACACTGCTGATCATCGAGTCCATCGCCCCCGTGCACATCGACGTCCTCGGCACCGTCGTCGGCAACACGCTCGCCCCTGTGTGCGCCTGCCTGCTGCTGCGCCGGGCCGGGTTCCGGCTCAGCCTGAGCCGGTTACGCGACGGTCTCGCCCTGGTCTTCCTGGGCGCCCTGACCGCCATGCTGATCAGTTCCTTCGCCGGGGCCGGCCTGCTCGTCGCCACCGACAAGCTCTCCGCCTCCGACTTCTGGCCCGTCTGGCTCGCCTGGTGGGTCGGCGACGCCATGGGCGTCCTGATCGTCACCCCGCTGCTGCTGATGCTGTACACCCTGCGCCGCCTGCCTGCGCCGACCCGCTGGAAGGAGGCCCTCCTCCTCGCCGTCATCGCCGCTGTCGTCATCCCGCTGGCCAGCCACTCCACGCTCAGCGTGCTCTTCCTGGTCTATCCGCTGCTGATCTGGGCGGCCCTGCGCTTCCGCCTCGCCGGCAGCATGCTGTGCGCGCTGCTGACGTCCGTCCTGGCCACCATCGCCGCCACCGACCGCGTCGGCCCTTTCGAGCGGCTCAGCCGCATCGAGGTGATGATCAAGCTCCAGGCCTTCAACGGCTCCATGGCGCTGACCGCCCTGCTGCTGTCGGCCCTGATCACCGAGCAGCTCAACACCCGGCGGTCGGTGGAGAAGGCCTGCCAGGAGCTGGTCGAGGTCCTCGAACACCTCACCGCCGGTGAACCGCCGCCCCGCCGCGATTCCCGGGAGGGCACCGAACGCTGACTCCGGCCGGCCCCCACCGCCGCGCCGGTCGCCGCGCCCCTCGCCGCGCCGACCACCGACCCGGTCCGCGCCCCGTCGCCCCGCCCTCGCGTAAGCGGCGCGTGACCTGGAAAGATGAACGGCGTCACGAACGACTCGGACACGACATGACCGACAAGGGACCCAACCCAACCGGAGGAGCGGGCACACATGCAGCACGAGCGAGCGGGCAAGCAGGCCGGACCCGAGGACCTCGTCGACGTCGCCCGGCTGGTCACCGCGTACTACACGCTGCACCCCGACCCGGCCGAACCGGGCCAGCGCGTGGCGTTCGGCACGTCCGGGCACCGCGGATCGTCGCTGGCGACCGCGTTCAACGAGGACCACATCGCCGCCACCAGCCAGGCTATCTGCGAGTACCGGCAGGCCCAGGGCATCGACGGCCCCCTCTTCCTCGGCGCCGACACCCACGCGCTGTCCGAGCCCGCCAAGGCCACCGCCCTGGAGGTGTTCGCCGCCAACGACGTCACCGTCCTCGTCGACAGCGCCGACGGCTACACCCCCACCCCGGCGCTCTCCCACGCCATCCTCACCCACAACCGGGGCCGTACCTCCGGCCTCGCCGACGGCGTCGTCGTCACCCCCTCGCACAACCCGCCCGCCGACGGCGGCTTCAAGTACAACCCGCCGAACGGCGGCCCCGCGGCGTCCGACGCGACCTCCTGGATCCAGGACCGCGCCAACGAGATCATCCGCGCCGGCCTGAAGGACGTCCGCCGCGTCCCCTACGCCCGCGCCCTGGCCGCCCCCACCACCGGCCGCTACGACTTCCTCGGCACCTACGTCGCCGACCTGCCCAGCGTCCTGGACCTGGACGCCGTGCGCGCGGCCGGCGTGCGCATCGGCGCCGACCCGCTGGGCGGAGCGTCCGTGGCGTACTGGGGCCGGATCGCCGAGCAGCACGGCCTCGACCTGACCGTGGTCAACCCGCTCACCGACCCCACCTGGCGCTTCATGACGCTGGACTGGGACGGCAAGATCCGCATGGACTGCTCCTCGCCCAACGCCATGGCCTCGCTCATCGCCCAGCGCGACCGCTTCCAGATCGCCACCGGCAACGACGCGGACGCCGACCGGCACGGCATCGTCACCCCGGACGCCGGGCTGATGAACCCCAACCACTACCTCGCCGTCGCCATCCAGTACCTCTACAGCCACCGCGACCAGTGGCCCGCCGACGCCGGTATCGGCAAGACCCTGGTGTCCTCCGCGATGATCGACCGGGTCGCCGAGGGCCTCGGCCGCCGTCTGGTCGAGGTGCCGGTCGGCTTCAAGTGGTTCGTCGACGGCCTGCTCGACGGCTCCCTCGGCTTCGGCGGCGAGGAGTCGGCCGGCGCCTCCTTCCTGCGCCGCGACGGCTCGGTGTGGACCACGGACAAGGACGGCATCCTGCTCGCCCTCCTGGCCTCGGAGATCATCGCCGTCACCGGCAAGACCCCCTCCCAGCACTACGCCGACCTCACCGCCCGCTACGGCGAGCCCGCCTACGCGCGCACCGACGCCCCCGCCACCCGCGAGGAGAAGGCGCTGCTCGGCAAGTTGTCCCCGGCCCAGGTCGGCGCCGACACGCTGGCCGGCGAGGCCGTCACCGGCGTCCTCACCGAGGCGCCCGGCAACGGCGCGGCCATCGGCGGCATCAAGGTGAGCACCGCCAACGCCTGGTTCGCGGCCCGCCCCTCCGGCACCGAGGACGTGTACAAGATCTACGCCGAGTCCTTCCTCGGCCCGGACCACCTGGCCCGGGTCCAGGAGGAGGCCAAGGGCGTCGTCCTGGCGGCCCTCGGCGGCTGACGGACCGCGTCCCCGGCGGGCCCGGCGTGACTTGATCCGCTCATCGGGCGGTGACAGGATGCGGGCTCGCCGGTTGGTTTACTTCGGGACAGCCGCCCGGAGCGAGCACGGAGGGGTCGGCTGTGGCGCTGCAGGAACGTGCGGTCAGAACGCGCCGTACCATCCTCGTCGCCGCTGCCGCCGTCTTCGCCGAGGTGGGCTACGAGTCCGCCACCATCGCGCAGATACTGCAGCGCGCCGGGGTGACCAAGGGCGCGCTGTACTTCCACTTCTCCTCCAAGCGCGAGCTGGCCGACGCCGTGCTCGCCGACCAGCTCGGCGCCGTACCGCAGGTGCCGACGCAGGACCTGGTGCTCCAGGAGGTCCTGGACACCACCTTCCTGGTCGCCCATCTGCTCAGCCGCGGCGACCCGCTGGTGCGCGGCAGCATCCGGCTCACCGTCGAGCAGGGCGTGCGGTGCGACGAACTGGACCGCGAGGCGCCGATGCGCGGCTGGGTCGCGCGCAGCGCCGCGCTGCTGGCGCGGGCCAAGGCGCACGGCGAACTGCTGCCGCACGTCGACGTGGACGCGACGGCGCGCCTGTTCGTCGGCGCCTTCACCGGCGTCCAGCTCCTGTCGAAGATCATGACCGGGCACGCCGACCTGGCCGAGCGGATCGCCGACATGGAACGCCACCTGATGGCGAGCATCGCCGTACCCGCCGTCCTGCTGCAGCTGGACATGGCGCCCGACCGTGGCGCCCGCGTCCACGAGCGGGTACGCGGCCGGGCGGACGGGCCACCGGGCCGGCGCCCCTGAACACCAGCCCCCGCTCATGGCTCATGACCGGCGCGGGTACGTCTTCCTGACAAGCTGTCAGATCCAGCCGTCGAGCGCCTTCATGAACCCCTCCAGGTCGTCCCGGTGCAGCGTGTGCCCGGCGCCCGCCACGGTGCGCACCTCGAAGCCGCGGGCGCGCAGCACGTCCGCCTCAGCCGGACCGACGAGCAGGCTGGGATCGGCGAGTGTCACCAGCGACGGCACCTCGGCGCGCAGCGGCAGGAATCCCCGCAGCGGGGCCCCGCCCAGGAAGTGCGCGGTCCGCGGGTCCCAGTCGGCCAACGTGGCCAGTTCCACGTCCACGTCCTCCGCGGCCCAGCGCGGGTTGAGCGCGGTGATCTGCTCCCGCGAGGCGTTCTTGAACCCGGCGAACAGCGACGGGTCGACGGCCGCCTCCGGGTCGGCGGTGGACCAGGCCGGGTCGGCGTACACCGCGCGGCGCGGCCGCAGCCGGTCCACGGCGAGCAGCAGGGAGAGGCCCCCGAGGGAGTGCCCGATGGCCAGGTCGGCGCCCGTGGGCAGGGTGTCGACCAGGTCGTCGGCGAACAGCTCGGGGGAGTACACCGCGGCGCGCGGCGAGCGGCCGTGGCCGCGCAGATCGACGGCGATCACGCGGTAGCCGCGGTCGGCGAGCAGCGGGCCGACCCGGTGCCAGGTGCGGGCGTCGGACATGATGCCGTGGACCAGCAGCGCGGTCCGCTCGCCGGTGCCCCATGCGGTGGTGTCGAGCAGCACGGTCGTCGTCGTTCCCTTCCTGAGGGTCGGCGCAGGAATGACACGTGTCAGTGGCGCGTGTGCGTCCATTTCTTAACAGGCGGCCCGTGACCTGAACAGACCCCGTGCACCGAAAAGACTCGAACGGAAACGGACAACGAGGTGACCCCGTTCGGCTGCTCCGGCCGCCTCGGCGGCATGGGAGCGCGTTCAGGGGTTACCTGACGGTCATGGCGAAGCTGCATCTTCCGGGACGAAAGGACCACCGCGACGGGTCGGCGGAGCATCCGCCCGCGCCGCCGCCCGAGGACCTGGGCCCCGGGCCCGAGGTGGAACGGCGGGCGCCGGACACCCCGGCGAAGCTGCCGAAGGGGGCGTGGCGGCGGATCCTCAAGGGGAGCCTGCGGGAGTTCAAGGACGACGAACTGACCGACCGCGCGGCCGCCCTGACCTACTACGGCGTGCTGGCCCTCTTCCCCGGGCTGCTGGTCCTGGTGTCGATCCTCGGCCTCACGGGCCGCTCGACCACGGACAAAGTGCTGACCAACATCCGGCAGCTCGCGCCCGGCTCGGCGCGCGACATCCTCACCCGGGCCGTGGAGCAGCTGCAGGGAAGCGCCGGACTCGGCTCCCTCATGGCGGTCGTCGGCGTGGTGGTCGCCCTGTGGTCGGCGTCGGGCTATGTGGCGGCCTTCATGCGGGCGGCCAACGCCGTGTACGACATCCCCGAGGGCCGGCCCGTGTGGAAGATCCTGCCCGTACGGGTCGGGGTCACCGCCGTCCTGATGGTGCTCGCCATGGTGAGCGCGCTCATCGTGGTCTTCACCGGCGGCATCGCCCGCCGCGCCGGGGACGCCCTCGGGGTCGGTGACACCGCGCTGACGGTGTGGTCGATCGCCAAGTGGCCGGTGCTGGTCCTGCTCGTCACCGTGATGATCGCCCTGCTGTACTGGGCCGCCCCGAACGCCAAGGTCAAGGGCTTCCGCTGGATCACGCCGGGCAGCTTCCTGGCCCTGGTGATCTGGCTGATCGCCTCCGGCGGGTTCGCGGTCTACGTCGCCAACTTCGCGTCGTACAACAAGACCTACGGCACCATGGCCGGTGTCATCGTCTTCCTGGTGTGGCTGTGGATCGGCAACCTGGCGGTGCTGCTGGGGCTCGAGTTCGACGCGGAGACCGTGCGGCAGCGGGCCATCGCCGGCGGACTGCCGGCCGACGCGGAGCCGTACACCGAGCCCCGGGACACCCGGACCTGGGACGAGGACGATCTGCGCCGCCTGAGCGACACCTGACTCGGGGCGCCGAGCCCCCGCCGTACACACTCTTCGACTCCCCGCCGTACACGCGTTCTTCGGCTCACCGCCGCGTGTGGTCCCCGACGCGCCGGCGCCACCGAGGGCGGCCGTGCCGCGTTGGGTAGCCGTGGCGCCGTTGCAGAGACGGTTCTGCACCCGGGGCGGCCGACCCCCGGAGCGCCGCGCACGCCCTACGACGACGGGGAGTCACCCACGTGTGGACCAGTGTCGGCGCACCGGAGCCGCCGCCCGCGCCCGGCGAGCCCGGGCCCCCGCCGCTGCTCGGCCGCACCGCGGAGGCGGCCCGGCTGCGGGCCCTGCTGACCGCACACCGGCTGGTGACGGTCACCGGCACGGCCGGCCTCGGCAAGAGCCGGCTGGCCGCGACCGCGGTGGCCGGGGCGCCGGACCCGCCGTGGCGGCACACCCTCACCGTGCGCGTCCAAGGCAGCGGCCCGAGTGCCCCCGGCACGCTCACGGCCGCGCTGGTCCGTGCCCTCACCCGGGAGGCGGCCGCACCGCTCGACGATCCCGAGGCCGCGACCGACGCCGTCGCCGAGCCGGTCACCGCACCGCCGGGCACCCCGCTCGCCGGGCCGGCGGCTGCCACGGTCCCGGGGGTGGCGCCCGTCCCGGAGGCCGCCGCCGTTCCGGGGGTGGCCCCCGTCCCGGAGGCCGAAGCGTTCCCTGAAGGCTTCGCCGTCCCCGGGGTCGCAGCCTTCCCTGAAGGCGTCGCAGCCCCCGAGGATGCCGCCCTGCGGGAAGGGGCTGCCATCCCGGAGGTCGCAGCCGTCCCGGAGGCCGCAGCCGTCCCGGAAGGGATCACAGCCCCTGAGACCGGCGCCCTGCCGGAAGGTGCCGCCGTCCCGGAGACCGCCGCGACCCCCGATCCGGCTGCCGTCCCCGGCCCTGCCGCCGTTCCCGGCCCCAGCTCCGCCACCGTCCCCGGCCCCGGCTCCGGCTCCGCCACCGTTCCCGGCTCCGCCACCGTTCCCGGCTCCGCCACCGTCCCCGGCCCCGGCTCCGCCACCGTTCCCGGCTCCGCCACCGTCCCCGGCTCCGCCACCGTTCCCGGCCCCGCCACCCTTGCCGTCCCCAGCTCTGCCCCCGTCCCCCGCCCCGTCACCGTCCCCGACGTCGTCGCAGTGCTGCCGGATGCGCCGCTCCTGCTGCTCCTCGACGACGTCGACCCGGCGCACGGCGAGTGCACCCGGCTGGTGCAGCACCTGCTGATGGCCGCGCCCACGCTGCGCGTCCTCGTCACCTCCCGCCGCGCCCTCGGGCTCGGCGACGAACACGTCCTGCGGCTGGGCCCGCTGCGCACCGAATCCGCCGCGGGGGCTCTTTCCCCCGCGGTGCGGCTCTTCCTGGACCGCGCCCGGCGCGCCGCACCCGAGTTCGACCCGACGGACGCCGACCTGGCCGCGGTGGCCGCCATCTGCCGTCACCTCGAAGGCAACCCGCTGGCGATCGAGCTCGCCGCCGCGCAGGCCGCCCGCCATCCGCTGCGCCGGCTCGCCGCCCTGACCTCCCGCCGCCAGGGCTGGCTGGCCGACGCCCACGCCGCTCTGCGCCGGCACCGGTCGGTGCGGGCCGCCGTCGGTGCCGACTACGTGCTGTGCGACCGGGACCTGCGCAGGGTCTGGGACCGGGCCGGGGTCTTCGCCGGCTCCTTCGCCGAGTCCACCGCGGTGTTCCTGTGCGCCGGCGGCGGCGTCGAACCCGACCGGGTGCCCTCCTGTCTGGCCCGGCTCGCCGCGGCCGGCATCCTCACCCCGGTCACCGACCCCGGTGGTGTGGTGCCGGTCCGGTACCGGATGACGCGGGCCGCCCGCGAGTTCGGCGCCGAACGGCTGCGTGAGGCGGGGGAGTACCCGGTGGCCGCCGAGCGGCGGATGAGCCACTGCCGCCGCGTGGCCGCCGTCGCCGCCGACCTGTGGCACCACGGCAGCCAGAGCCAGGCCGTACGGCTCGTCCGGGACGAGCACGCCGACCTCACCGCCGCCGTCCGGCACGCCCTCACCGAGCCCGGCCACGCGCAGGCGGCCCTGGAGACGGTGACGGATCTGTGGTTCTGGTGGGCCGTGCACGACCGCGTCGCGGAGGGCGGCGACCACTTGCTGCGCCTGCTGCCGCTGTGCGACGACGGCGGTCCGCTGCCGGCCCGGGCGCTGTGGCTGGCGGCCTGGCTGCGGGCCGGCACCCACCCCCAGCAGGCCGGTGAGCTGCTGGGCCGGGCCTGGCCGGCCGCCGTCCGGGCCGGCGACGACGCGACCGTCGGCCGTATCGCCCATGTCCAGGGCCTGCTCGCGGTGCGCCGCCACGATCCGCGGGCCGCCGCCGAGCACTTCGCGGAAGCCGCGCAGGCCATCCCGCCCGGCGCGCCCGGCGGACCGTCACCGTCCGTCGCGCTGTCCGCCCTCGCCCTCGCGCAGACGGCGTTCGCTCCCGCCGCCGCGCGGCGCAGCGCCCGGCGCGCCCTGTCCCGGCCCGAGACACGCGACGACCCCTGGGCGTGCCTCGTCTCCCGCTGGGCCCGTGCCGTCGTCGACCATCACCAGGGCCGCACCGCCCGCGCCTGGCGTCGCGGCCGCCGGGCCCTGGCCGACCTGGACGGGCAGCCGTCGCCGCTCGGCGCGGCGGCGCTGCGCCGGCTGATCGGGGAGATCGAGGCGGGCCGTCCGGCCGGACCGCGCCCCTTCGTGCCGTGTCCGGCCGGCGAGGGGCGGGAGTATCGCCCGAACGGAGTCGACATGACACGACCGGCCGCGCAGATGCGCGCTCCATATCGTCACATGATGTAACAGTACGGTCATGAAATCGGTGCAGAGAGTGATGAGTGGTGCCGTCGGTCGCCCGTCCCATCGCGCCCGGTCGGCGCTGGTGCTCGTGACGACCCTGGCCGCGCTGGGCACGGCCGCCACGACGGCCGAGGCCCTGCCCCGCTTCGGGCCCGACTGGGACGCCATCGCGGCCTGTGAGTCCGGCGGCAACTGGAGGGCCAACACGGGCAACGGCTACTACGGCGGCCTGCAGTTCAGCCGGTCCAGCTGGGTCGCGGCCGGCGGGCTCAAGTACGCCCCGCGCGCCGACCTCGCCACCCGGCGGCAGCAGATCAAGGTCGCCCGGCGGCTGGCCGCGCAGCAGGGCATGTCCGCCTGGGGTTGCGCCTGACCGGTCAGCGGCGGATCAGGCCCAGGTCCGTGGCGGCCGCCACCGCGGCGGTGCGCGAGTCCACGCCGAGCTTGGCGTACACGCGCGCCAGGTGCGACTTCACGGTCCCCTCCGTGAGGTGCAGCCGCCGGGCCACCGCCAGGTTGGACAACCCCTCCGCCACGAGCGTCAGCACCTCCGTCTCGCGCCGGGTCAGCGAGGTGCCCGGCGTGCGCAGCCGGTGCAGCAGCCGGTCGGCGACGGCCGGGGCCAGCGCCGTACGGCCGGCCGCCGCGGTGTGCACCGCGGCGGCCAGGTCCTCGGGCCGGGCGTCCTTGAGGAGATAGCCGGTGGCGCCCGCCTCGATCGCGGGCAGGGTGTCCGCGTCGGAGTCGTACGTGGTGACGACGACGACCCGGGGCGCGCCCGGCCGTGCCGTGATCGCGGCGGTCGCCTCGGCGCCGTTCATGCCGCCCTTGAACTGCAGGTCCATCAACACCACGTCGATGTCGCCGGCGGCGGCGCGCACCACGGCCTCCTCGGCCGTGGCGGCCTCGGCCACCACGGCCAGCCCGGGTTCGGTCTCCAGGACGGCCCGCAGCCCGGCCCGCACCACGGGGTGGTCGTCGGCCAGCAGCAGTCGGATGGGGGCGTCGTCGCTCACGGGCGGGCCTCGGCGTCGGGGTCGGCGGACAAAGTCCTGGGCTCAGGGTCGGCGGACGACGTCCCGGGCTCAGCGGCGGCGGACAAGGTCTCGGGCCCGGGGACGGCGGACGGAGTCTCGGGGTCGTCCGGGACGGCGGACGGAGTCTCGGGGTCGTCCGGGCCGGTGGACGGGGTGAGGGGCAGCCGGACGGACAGCGCGGTGCCCCGGCCCGGAGCGGACGTCAGCGCGAAGGTGCCGCCGAGGTCCTGCACCCGCGCCCGCATGCCCGCGAGGCCGAACCCGCCGCCCTCCGTGCCGGGCGCGGGCAGCCGGTCCGGGTCGAACCCGGCGCCGTCGTCCACGACGTCCAGGGTCACGTACCCGCCGGCCCGGCCCAGGGTCAGGTCGACGCGCGACGCGTCGGCGTGGCGGACGGTGTTGGCCACGGCGGACTGGGCGACGCGCAGCAGCGCCACCTCGTGCGTGGTGGGCAGCGGCACAGGCGGGCCGGTGCGGTGCAGGCGTGCGGTGAGCGGATGACGCGTGGACGTGGTCGCGCACAGCCGCTCCAGGGCGTCGGCGAGCGTGCCGCCGTCCAGCGCCGGCGGGGCGAGCGCGACCACGAACCGCCGCGCCTCGGCGAGGTTGTCCACGGCGGCCTGCCGCGCCTGCTCGACATGGCGGGCGGCGGTGTCCGGCGCGCCGGGCAGCGCGCGCCCGGCGGCCGTCAGCAGCAGCTGGATGCTGGACAGGCCCTGGGCGAGCGTGTCGTGGATCTCGCGGGCCAGCCGCTCCCGTTCCGCGAGCACCCCGGCCGTGTGCTCGGCGGCGGCCAGGTCGGCCCGCGTCGACGTCAGCTCCTCGATCAGCCGGCGCCGCTGCTCGCTCTCCCGGTACAGCGCCTGGTAGCCCCACACCACGGCGACCGCGACGGCCGCGCCGAGCGCGGGCCCGATCGCCATCGCCGGACCGAACGCGCCCTGGTGCGCGGCGAACCCCGCGACGGCGGCCGCCGCGGTCGCCGTGACCGCGGTCAGCGCCGCACGGCGCGGCAGCAGATGCAGCTGCAGGAAGTACAGCGGGAAGGCGACCCACACCCCGTCGGCGGTCAGCGCCAGCAGCCCCAGCCATACGGCGCCCACGGCGCCCAGCCACGCCGCCGCGGCCCCGCGCGAGGTGCGCACCCGCGGCAGCAGCGGACCCGCCGCGTAGCCGAGCCCGCACACGACGGCGACGGCGACGACCGCGCCGGGCCGGGGCCCGCCCGCCGTGACGGTCCGGACCGCGGCCAGCGCGAGCAGACCGACGACCAGCAGGTGCAGGCACCAGGTCAGGGCGCGCATCGTCGGGGTGGCGACCGGGGTGGGGATCGTCGCCGGGATCGGGGCGGGGCGGGGTGCGGTGGTGGCGGTCACGGGCCTCGGGGATGTCTTCACGGTGCTCACGGGTCGGGGAGGTCTCCCGGCAACCTTACGGTGGGCCGCCGCGAGCGGCCTCTGTCGAAAGATGCAACCCCCGGCGCACCCTTCGGCCCGCGAAGTGCCCTCCGGCGCCGGATGCCCGCGCACCAGGGCCGGGGGCAGGCTGGAGACCTTCCTTTTCCCCAGAGAAAGGCCTGGTCACAGCCATGTTCGTCGCCTGGCGGGACCTCCGCTTCGCCAAGGGGCGCTTCGCCCTCATGGGCACCGTCATCGTCCTGATCACCCTGCTGGTCGGCCTGCTGTCCGGACTGACGGCGGGCCTGAGCCGGCAGAGCGTCTCGGCGATCACCTCCCTGCCCGCCGACCGGATCGCCTTCGACGCCCCCGACGGCGGCCGTGACCTGTCGTACACCGACTCCACGGTCACCGAGGAGCAGTGGCGGCGCTGGGCCGCGACGCCCGGCGTGACCAGGGCCGAACCCCTCGGCATCACGCCCGCCAAGGCCACCGCCGGGACCCGGAGCGCGGGCGTGTCCGTGTTCGGCGTCCGTCCCGGCTCCGCCCTCGCGCCGGCAGGCGACCGACTCGACGACCGTACGGCGGTGCTGTCCACCGGGGCCGCCGACGACCTCGGCGTCCGGGCCGGCGACACCGTCGCCCTGGCCGGGCGGCGGCTGACCGTGACCGGGGTGCGCGGGGACGCGTCCTTCAGCCACACCCCGGTCGTGTGGACCTCCCTCGCCACCTGGCGCGCCACCGCACCCCCGAGCGGCGACACGCGCGGCGCGACCGCGACGGTGATCGCCCTGACCACCGAGGACGGCACCGACCTGACCGCCGCGGACGCCCGGGCGCACACCCGGACCGTCACCAAGGACGCCTCGCTGTCCGCGATCGGCTCCTACACCTCCGAGAACGGCTCGCTGCAGCTGATGCGCGCGTTCCTGTTCGGCATCTCGGCCCTGGTGGTGGGCGCCTTCTTCACCGTGTGGACCATCCAGCGCAGCGGCGACATCGCCGTCCTCAAGGCCCTCGGCGCGTCCACCGCGACCCTGCTGAAGGACGCCCTCGGGCAGGCCGTCGCCGTCCTGGCCGGCGGGACGCTCCTCGGCACCGCGCTCGCCGTCGCGGTGGGCGCGCTGGTCGCCGGACGCGCGGTGCCGTTCGTGCTGACGCCCGCGACGGTCCTCGTGCCCGCCGGGGTCCTGGTCCTGCTCGGTGCGGGCGGCGCCGCCCTGGCCGTACGCCGCATCACCTCCGTCGACCCGCTGACCGCCCTGGGGGGCACCCGATGAGCCTGCGACTGACCGATGTCACCCTCACCTACCCCGACGGCGAGCGCCGCCTGACCGCCCTGGACCGCGTCGGCCTCACCGTGCCCAAGGGCAGCCTGACCGCCGTGGTCGGCCCGTCCGGCTCCGGCAAGTCCAGTCTGCTGGCCGTCGCCGCCACCCTGCTGACGCCCGATCAGGGCACGGTCACCGTCGACGGCATCGCCACCACCGGTCTGTCCCGCGCCGAGCTCACCGCGCTGCGCCGGCAGCGGATCGGCCTGGTGTTCCAGCAGCCCAGCCTGCTGGCCTCGCTGACCGCCGTCGAACAGCTGCAGGTCATGGCCCACCTCGCCGGACGCCGGCCCGGCGCCGCGCGCGAACGGGCGCTGGCCCTGCTGGACGCCGTGGGCCTGGCGGACCGGGCCGGGCACCGCCCGTACCAGCTCTCCGGCGGACAGCGCCAACGCGTCGCGATCGCCCGCGCGTTGATGAACGACCCGACGATCCTGCTGGTCGACGAGCCGACCAGCGCGCTGGACCGGGCCCGCGGCGCCGCCGTGATCGACCTGCTCACCCGCCTCACCCGTGAACGGGCCACGGCCACCGTCCTGGTCACCCACGACCTCGCGCACCTCGGTCGCGCCGACCGCGTCGTGGAGGTCCGCGACGGCCGGCTGCGGGAGGGCGGGAACGGGGACGGGGGAGCCCTCCGGGAGTAGGTCCGCGCAGGAGGGCGGGGCTGCGACCCGTGGCCCACGACGCGCTGGTGGGTCACCGCCCGCGGCGCGTTGAAGGAGGGGCCCGCCGTCACGGCGCCCAAGGGCCGTCCGTCGTGCGGCGGACGCGGGTTTCAGGCGTGGCCGACCAGGACGGCGAGTCCGGCGACGAGGCCCAGATAGGCCAGCGCGGCCAGGGCGCAGACCACCAGGACGAGCCAGCCGGTGAGGATGCCCGCGAGAGCCAGTCCACGTCCCTCGCCCCCCAGTCGCCGCCCGCGGAAGCGGCCCACGTGACCGGCGGGGACGGCGATCAGCGCGGCGAGCACCGCCATGCCGACGAAGACCCCCGGGTTCATCCAGGCCAGGCCGGTGGCGAAGTTGCCCAGGGACGCGACCGCCCAGAGCGCCGAGAAGCCGCTGACCTTGGCGGCCCGGTTGCGTCCCGCGAGCGGCCGCGCCGCGCCCTCGGTCACCGGCCGGGGCCGCGCCGCGCCCTCGGTCACCGGCCGAGTGTGGTCCGTACCGCTCACGTTCACTGTCCCCCGAAGTGCCTTTTTCCGTACCGGTCCGCTGCCGGCGCGCGACGCCGGGCCGGCGCTGCGGCGCGTCGGCCCGGCCTCCCGCGTGCCTCGGTCAGAGGTCGAACTCGTGCGGCGGCAGGTCCAGCGTGTAGCACGCCTCGCGGACCACGGCCTGCTCGTCCTTGTCGAAGTCGCCGTCGGCGCCGCCGATGACGATACCGATCTGTACGACCGCCCGTGCCTCGGCCGGCTTCTTCTTGGCCTTGGCGATCTCCTGCAACACGCTGACCTTGCCGAAGTCGAAGTCCGTGGTCAGCTTGTCGAGGTTCTCCTCGAACCGGCGGCGCAGGTCGTCCGCGGGGAAGTTCTGCAGCACCTCGTTGGTGGCGATGAGCTGGGCCACGCGCCGGCGCTCCGAGGGGTCGACGGTGCCGTCGGCTGCGGCGACCAGTGCGCACATCGCCATGCTCGCGTCGCGGAAGGCGCCGCTCTTCAGGTCGTTCTTCTTCGCCACGAGCTGGGTCTGCATCTGCGATGCGGACTCCTTGATGCGGTCCCACAGGGCCATGCCAACTCCATACGACTAGTGAGGTGACCCCGGCCGGGGACCGGCCGGAGCTGCCACGAACTTCTACAGCACTGTAGAAACTATCAGGAGGGGAGGTGCCGGGTCGCGCCGCTTCCCCTCCTGGAGACGAACACCGGCCCCGGGGTGTTCCTGCTCAGTCCTCGCCCTCGTCGCCGCCCTCGTCGTCGTCCTCGAAGAAGTCCCCGATCTCGTCGACGACTTCGGCCGCGACCATGCCGCCCGCCACACCGACCGCGAGCCCGGCGGCCCCCGCGGCGACGGCCGTGCCGACGCCCGGCCCCGAGCGGTGACCGGCGTGGTGGTGCTCCCCGTGCCCGCCCGGGACGTACTGGGCGGACGTGCCGTACGAGGACCGGTGTTCGATCAGCCGGCGCATCCAGCCGTCGATCTCGGCCTTCCAGTCGCGCACGTCGTCGTGACCGACGGTGAACCGGACGAGCGTGTCGTGCCCCTCGCCGAACAGGCCGCCGCGCCGGTCGGCCTCCAGGACGACCTCGACACCGGCGGGCCCGGCCAGGAACGTCACTTCGACCTCGTCGAGCGCGTGGGCGTACTGCGGTGCCGGGATCAGCTCGATCTCCTGGTAGAAGGGCAACTGCTGCCGGGTGCCGGAGATGTGGCCCCACTCGAGGTCGGCCGAGCGGAAACCGAAGCCGAGGTCACCGAAGGCCTCCAGGACCGCCTCCTGGACGGGCAGCGGGGCGACGGCGAGCGGGTCGAGGTCGCCCTTGTCCCGCGCCCCGGCCACCGACAACTCGGTGCGTACACCGAGGACGATGCCCAGCCCTTGGCCGTACAGCTCGGTGAGCGGGGTCTCCCACGGCAGCGTCACGCTGAACGGCACGCTGTGCGCCTCGCCCTCGCCGAGGCGGAAGCCGCCCCCGACGGTGAACCGGTCGAAGGTCACCAGGCCCTCGCTCTCCCCGTCGGCGTGCTCGGCCTCGACCCGGGCCACGAGCTCCAGGGTGAGGTGTTCTACGGTGAAGTCGGCCCGGCCGCCGCGGAGATGGACCTGGCCGGTGAGGGGGGAGCCGGGCCGGACCGGGCCGGGGTCGAGAACCGTGTCGACCGTGGGGCCGCCCACGCCGAGCGAGCCGAGCAGTCGCTTGAACACCATCGTGGCGTTCACTCCTTCTGATGCGTCCGTGCGTTCCTGACCAGGAACTCTCTACAGGCGAGTAGAAGAATACGGCGCGAGGAGCGACGCGGTGCCGCGCGGCTGATGATGCGTCATGCGAACGGCTGAAAAGCGCGGTCGGCACGTGTCGTACACAGCCGCCCACGACGTGCGGGTGCGCAGGACGACGCCTGCGCACCCGGTTCGGATGGGGACGGGTCGGGTCAGGGGCCGACGGTGATCTGCTGTGCGGGGTCGGTGGTGTCGGCCACGGTGTAGGCCAGGTTGACGGTGGACGTCGTCGCGCTGGTCGGACAGCCGAAGGTGCCGGTCACGGTCACCGGGACGACGGCGTTGGCGAAGGCGAGCGCGGAGGGCGCGCCGTTGGTCCAGGTGCCCGCGATGGACGCCGGGCCGCCGGGCGCGGAGACGATGGTGCAGGTGGCCAGGCCGCTGGTCTTGACGACCAGGCCGCCCTGGGGGACCGTCAGCGTCGCCGTGCTCGGGGAGCCGTTCTGGACGGAGATGCCCCAGGTGCCGCTGGTGGTCACCGTCGGCGTCACGCCCGCCAGGCTCGACGTGCAGGAGCTGAACGTGGGCGCGGCCAGGGTGGAGGCGACCGGGCCGGCGTCGTTGTGGTTGGCGGGTGCGGCGGGGACCTGTCCGGTCGTGGAGGAGACGGAGCAGGTCAGGGTCACGGAGCCGGCCTTGAAGGTGGCCTTGCCGGACAGCGTGGCCTGGTAGGCGTGGCCGGCCGGGGTGACCGTGGTCGAGGCGGCGGCGGTCTGCGCCTGGGCGGCCGTGCCGGTCAGCACGAGCGCGGCGGTCGCGGCGGCGCCGGTGGCGGTGGCGAGCAGCGCCCGGACACGGTGGGGACGGAGTGTCATGGTGGGGATGCCTTTCCGTGCGTGTCGACTGACGGGACATGCGCGAGGGACGCGCGGTGGTACCGGGTGGCGCCTGTGGGGGGTGGCGCGAAGGGGGTGCCGGCCTCGGGGGCGGCCGGCGCCGTGGTGGTGGATCCGTCCGGTGCGTCGGCGCGCGGGGTCCCGGCGGTGGGGCCGGCGGGCTGGTCCGCGCGCGGTGCTCCGGGGGCGGGTGGGGCGGGTTCGCCGGCGTCCCGCGCTCCGGGTGCCGGTCCGGTGGGTCCGTCCACGCCCGGCACCGGCTGCCAGGCGAAGATCATCGAGCCGCCGGCGATGCCGAGGAGCGTGCCGAACAGGAATCCGCCGAGGTTGGACATCACCAGGGCGGCGACGGCCAGCAGTACGGTGAGGGTGCCGGCCAGGCCGCGGTAGTGCGGGGCGACCCAGGCCGACAACCCGAGCACGATCATGACCAGGCCGAGCAGGACGGACGGGAGCCCGGCGATGCCCTGCTTGAGCATGACCTCCAGCGGGGCGAGGGGAAGGACGCAGATCTCGGTCCCGGCGAGGACGGTGGCCAGGCCGCCCCAGAAGGGCCGGCTGCGGCGCCAGCTGCGCCATGCGCGCCGGCTCAGAAACATTCCTTCTTCCCCTTGGCGATCTTCATCTTGAGGCCGGAGAGCTTGAACGTGCCGGCGTTCGCGGCCCACGCCACCTGCCTCAGGTTCTTGATCTCCAGGTCGTCGGCCTGCTGCGAGAAGGCGTCCTGCATGCCCTGCGCGCCCTCGGGCCCCTTGTCGAGCGTGGAGGCGTCGCGGCCGATCTCGAGGGTGTGGAAGGTGGCGTCGCCCTCCAGTTGGGTGGCGTCGAGGAAGAGGTTCTCCGCCTCCACGGGGGTGGCTCCGGCGCCGGCGGTCAGGGTCAGCGAGATGTTGCCGAGCACGGGCAGTTTGGTGACCACCGACTGGCAGAGGTTGTTGATCTTCGCCGTGCGGATGCCGACGGTGGCGACGGGCAGGAGGTCGTTGCGGGCGTTGGTGTCGATGTTGCCGTACTGGGCGAAGCCCTGGCCGGTGAGGCTGTCGGCCGACACCTTGAACTGCTGGCCCGACACGGCGAACGAGGCGGCGATGGCGCCCTGCGCGAGGGCGACGCCGAGGGCGGCGGTGGCCGCACAGCCGGGGACGGCCAGCACGGCGAACCGTCTCCACCGGATGCGACCGACCACCTGTCCGCCTTGCTGGTCTTTCATCCTCTTTGTCCTTTCGCTGGAGAAAAGGGCGCCCGAGGGCGAGAGGGGTGAGGGACCGGCGGCGCGAACAGGCGCAAGGAAGGGCTGCGTGGGCGGTCGCGCCGCGGGCAGTGCGGGGTTACTGACGAGTCAGGTTAAAGGCGCCAGCAGGCGTTGGCATAGTTGCCGGACGAACACTGTTTCGGTCATGTTTCCGCGGGACGGCAACCCGGTGAACGGCCAACTACCGCCGCTCAGAACGTAGTTGACCCATGAAGTGACCATGGCCGGTTCGTGGCGCGCGCCACGAACCGGCCTCTGGAGCGGCCTCGGTCAGGAGCGTTCGGCGAGGGCCCCGCCGACGATCTCCTCCACGCCCGGCAGGACCGCCGCGCGGTCCTGCGCCACCAGCCCGATACGGGTACGGCGGTCCAGGACGTCGGAGGCGTCCAGCGCGCCCTCGTGGCGCACCGCCCACAGCACCTCCGCGCCCGTGACGGGGTGGCCGTCCAGCACCGGTTCGGCCAGGCGCGGGTCGTGCGCGGCGAGCGCCTGCACGGCGGCGGCCTCCGTGCCGTGGCGCTGGACCAGGCGCCGCGGCGCGGGCAGGGCCGCCAGCCGGGCCGGGGCGGCGGCACCGACCAGCGGCAGCCCCGCGGTGGGGGAGGGGCCGGCGGACAGACCGCGGACGCGGACGGCGCGGTCGACGGCGTCCTGGGCCATGCGCCGGTAGGTGGTGAGCTTGCCGCCGACGACGGTGACGACCCCGTCGGGCGAGGTCAGCACGGCGTGCCGGCGGGAGATGTCGGCGGTCCTGGCCGCCGGGCCGTCGGGGGAGGTGTCCAGCAGGGGGCGCAGCCCCGCGAACGCGCCCACCACGTCCGCCCGGTGCAGCGGGATGTCCAGGACCGAGCCGAGGATGTCGAGCAGGAAGCCGATGTCGGTCTCCGGGACCTCGGGCACGTCGGGCACCGGCCCGTCGACGGGTTCGTCGGTGAGGCCGACGTAGACCCGGCCGTCGCCCTGCGGCAGCACCAGCACGAACCGGTTGGTCTCGCCGGGCACGGGGATGTGCAGGCCGGCCGGCAGCGGGCCGAGGCGTTCGGCGCGCAGCACCAGATGGGTGCCGCGCGAGGGACGGATGCGGATGCCCTCGACCAGGCCGTCCGCCCACACGCCGGTCGCGTTGATCACCGCGCGGGCGCGCAGGAACCCCTCCTCGCCGGTGAGTTCGTCGCGCACCCGGGCCCCGGACCCCGACAGCTCCAGCGCCCGCGTCCGGGTCAGGATCCGCGCGCCGTGCGCGGCCGCCGTGCGGGCCAGGGCGGTGACCAGCCGGGCGTCGTCGGTGAGCTTGCCGTCCCAGGACAGCAGCCCGCCGCGCAGCCCGTCGGTGCGCAGCCCCGGGGCCAGGCTGCGGGTCTCCACGGCCGACAGCCGGCGTGGCGCCGGCAACGTGGACCGGGCGGTGCGGGCGGCCAGCCGCAGCGCGTCCCCGGCCCGGAATCCGGCCCAGGCCAGCGCCGCCTGACCGCGCGAGACCAGCGGGGTCAGCGGCAGCACGAACGGCTGGGCACGCACCAGGTGCGGTGCCGTGCGCTCCATCAGCACCCCGCGTTCCACGGCGCTCTCGTGCGCCACGTCGAACTGCGCGGAGGCGAGATAGCGCAGACCGCCGTGGATGAGCTTGGAGCTCCAGCGCGAGGTGCCGAACGCCAGGTCGTGGGCGTCGATCGCGGCGACCGTCAGGCCCCGGGCGGCCGCGTCCAGGGCGGCTCCGGCGCCGGTCGCGCCGAGCCCGACGACGAGGACGTCCACCTCCGGGCCGCCGACGGTGACGGCGAGTTCACGGGTGCGGCGCGCGGCGGACAGGGACGAGCCGGGGCGCGGGGCGTCGGTGCTCATGGTGTGAGGGTCCTCTCCAGGATGGTCCGCAACTCCCCGAGCAGGGCGGCGGCGTCGAGGTCCGGGTCGTCCTCGTCGGTCATCGTCCGCAGCGACAGCGTGAAGGACTGGACGACCAGCAGCAGGGCACGGGCCTGGCGTTCGGGATGGCCTGCGCGGACGGACCCGTCGGCGTGCCCGTCGCGCACGCCGCCGGCCACCAGGTCCAGCAGGGCCTCCTGGCTCGCGCCGCGGCGGTCCAGCACATAGGGCAGGAGCAGTTCGGGGTCGACGTCGACGATCTTGTTGAAGAGCGGGTGGGCGCGGAAGGCCTCGACGCCGCGCACCAGCCCCTCGACGATGAGCTCGCGCGCGCTGCGGCCGGGCGTCCGCTCCGGCATGGCCGCGGTGGCCACGCCGATCCACTCGCGCGTCATCAGGTCGCCGACCAGGGAGCGCACATCGGGCCAGCGGCGGTAGAGCGTCATCCGGGAGACGCCCGCGCGGCGCGCCACATCGGTCAGGGTCGTGCGGCGGACGCCGACGGCCAGGACGCAGTCGCGCACCGCGTCGAGCACCGGATCGCTGTCCCCATCGTTGTGACGAATAGGCGTCATGTGTCACAGTGTAACGCCCCGGCGGCGCAGCCCGTCCCGCCCGGCGCCCGGCGCCGGACGGCCGGTGCCGCACGGGGCCGACAGATCGACACCTCGACGAACCGACGAACCGACGAACCGACGAACCGACGAAGCGACAGGTCGACAGGCCGGCGGACGTCGACGGACCGACAGATGAGGACAAGCGCCGTGGACATGCTGTGGAACGGCTGGGGCGACCCGGCCAAGGCGGCCCCGCTGCCCGAGCCGGTGACCGGCCTGCTGCACGACCTGCTGGGCGTCAAGCCCCGCGAGGCCGAGCCGCTCCGCCTGGCCGACATCCCCGTCCCCGACGCGCCGCTCGACCCGGCCGTACGGCAGGAACTGGCCGACGCCGTCGGCGGCACCGCCCAGGTGCGCACGGACGCGGAGACCCGGCTGCGGCACACCCGCGGCAAGTCCACGCCCGACCTGCTGCGCATCCGCGCCGCCGACCTCGACGGCCTGCCCGCCGCCGTCGTCCTGCCGGCCGGGCACGACGAGGTCGTCGCCGTCCTGCGGGTGTGCGCGCGCCACCGGCTGCCCGTCGTGCCGTTCGGCGGCGGCACCTCCGTCGTCGGCGGCCTCGCCCCCGAGTCGCGGGGCCCCTTCGTCGCCCTCGACCTGCGCCGCATGGACCGGCTGCTCGACATCGACCCGGTCTCGCGCACCGCCACCCTGCAGCCCGGACTGCGCGCCCCGCACGCCGAGGCCCTGCTCGCCGAGCACGGGTTCACCCTCGGCCACTTCCCGCAGTCCTACGAGTGGGCCACCATCGGCGGCTTCGCCGCCGCGCGCTCCAGCGGGCAGGCCTCCGCCGGGTACGGCCGCTTCGACGACATGGTCCTCGGCCTCACCCTCGCCACCCCCGAGGGGACCGTCGAGACAGGCCGCGCCCCCCGCTCCGCCGCGGGACCCGATCTGCGCCAGCTGATCCTCGGCTCCGAGGGCGCGTTCGGCGTCATCACCTCCGTCACCGTGCGCCTGCGGCCCGTCCCCGAGGTCCGCCGCTACGAGGGCTGGCGCTTCGCCTCCTTCGCCGAGGGCGGCGCCGCCCTGCGCCGCCTCGCCCAGGACGGCCCGCGCCCCACCGTGCTGCGGCTGTCCGACGAGACCGAGACCCTCGTCGGACTCGCCCAGCCCGACGCCATCGGCGCGGGCGGCCTGCCGAGCGACGCGGGCTGCCTGGCCGTCGTCGGCTTCGAGGGCACCGAGGAGGACACCGCCCACCGCCGCGCGGGCGCCGCCGCGGTACTGGCCGAACTCGGCGGCACCCCGCTCGGTACGGAGCCGGGGGAGCGGTGGGCCCACGGCCGCTACTCCGCCCCCTATCTGCGCGACTCCCTGCTCGACGCGGGCGCGTTCGCCGAGACCCTGGAGACCGCCGCCTTCTGGTCGCGCCTGCCCGGCCTGTACGCCGCCGTCCGCGACGCCCTCACCGCCACCCTCACCGAGGCGGGCACCCCACCCTTGGTGATGTGCCACATCTCCCATGTGTACGACAACGGGGCCTCGCTGTACTTCACCGTCGTCTGCGCGCAGGGCGAGGGCGACCCGGTGGCGCACTGGACGCGCGCCAAGCACGCCGCCAACGAGGCGATCCTCGCCGCCGGCGGCACGATCAGCCACCACCACGGCGTGGGCACGGACCACCGCGACTGGTACGTGCGGGAAGCCGGCCCGCTCGGTGTGGCGGCCCTCCAGGCGGTCAAACGGCGCCTCGACCCCGACGGCCTGCTCAACCCCGGGGTTCTGCTCCCCACCGACTGACTCCGCCTCAGCCCCCACCCGGCCCTCGGCGGCACTCCAGTCCGCATCGCCGCCCCCCGCCGCCGGCACTCCCGTCCGCCCGCGTCCCGCTCGACCGCCCCGGAGGTTCCCCCATGCGACAGTTCACCGCCGTCGTCAACCCCACCGCGGGCGGCTCGACCGCCGCGGCCGCGCTGCTGCGGGTCGCCCATGAGCTGCGGGCGGCCGGGGCCGGGCTCGACACGGAGTACAGCCGCAGCCTGGCCCACGCCCAGGACATCGCACGCCGCGCCGGGGAAGCCGGCCGGGTCGTGCTCGCGGTCGGCGGTGACGGCATCGCCGGCGGCATCGGCGGGGCCCTCAGCGGCACCGGGACCGTGCTCGGCCTCGTCCCCGCCGGCCGGGGCAACGACTTCGCCCGCGCCCTCGGCCTGCCCGCCGAACCCGAGGCCCTGGCCCGGCTGCTGCTGGAGAGCGAGCCGCGCGAGGTGGACACCATCGAGGTGGAATCCGCCGTCCACCACCGGACGGTCGTCCTCGGCAGCGTCTACGCGGGCGTCGACGCGCTGGCCAACCGGCACGCCAACCACTCCCGCCTGCTGCGCGGTTCGGCCTCGTACTACGCGGGCGGACTGCGCGCGGTGGCCGGCTGGCGCGCGGCGAACTACCGCGTCACCGTGGACGGGAAGGAGCACACCCACCGGGGCTACACCGTCGTCGCCGCCAACTCCCCCTACTACGGCTCCGGACGCATGATCGCCCCCGGCGCACGCGTCGACGACGGCCTGCTGGACGTGGTGCTGATCGAGGACGCCCCGCGCCGGCTCTTCTTCGCCCTGATGAACGAACTGGCCACCGGCGACCACGTGGCGCGTCCCCAGGTGCGGATCCTGCGCGGCCGGGAGATCCGCATCGAGGCCGACCGCCCGGTGCCGTACGGCGCCGACGGCGAGGTGGACGCCGTACTCCCCGTCACGGCACGGGTGTTGCCCGGGGCGCTGACCATGCTGTACTGAGCCGACCATGCTGTACTGAACGGCTTGTCGCCCGGACGCGGCGATGCCGAGGCGTCCGGGCGACGGGGTTCCACCGGCGGTCCGCCGGGGCGAGGGGACCTCACCGGGGCAGGCACCTGGGCAGGTGCCGGAGCGGACTCAGCCGCGCTGGGTGTACGGCGCCGCCATGCCCCCACGGGCCTTGCCGGACTCCGCCGCACGGGTGGCGGCACTGGCGGCCAGGGCCAGCAGGGCGGCTATCGCACCGGTGATGACGTTGTTGACGACGGTCTTCGTGGTGCTGACGTCACCCGCCACCACCCACGGCGCGACGATCGTCCACACACCCAGGGCGCACGCGCCCCACGCCATGCTGTGGGTGCGTTCGTAGGCCCGTCCGAACCCGCCGCTCATGAGCAGCGCGTAGGCCAGGCCCGCGAGGAGGTTGGTGACGGCGAGCGTCGACAGTCCGTTGAATCCGGTGATCCACGGGGAGGCGGCCAGGTAGATGCCGGTGAGGAAGGCCAGCGTCCCGACGGCCTGTCCCTGTGGCGTGCTGGTCGCCCGCTCGGCCATCTCATGGCGCTCACGCATTTCGACGATGTCCGGATGCGTCTCCATGGACGGCCGCGAAGCGGAAGTGGACATGGCGCGTACCTCTTGTCTCTTCTGTGCGAGGACGGCGGTGTGTTCACCGCACCGCCTGCCCCTTGATCTCGTGATGTGCTGCCTGGGCCGGGTGACTTCTTATGCACCTTTCACACATCTTTTATGGGGAGTTTCAGGACGATTTCCGGAAAGAGCGACCGGGGCGGCGGAGCGCTCGCGCACCGGCCCGTCCGCGGGCGACGCCCTCTGGCCAACGCGCGTAGATCTTCGGCATCATCGTCCTGCACCACCTGCACGGTCACCTCACCGGACGCATGACTCTTCGCAGGGAGGTTCCACGTGACACACGGGAAAGCGCTCAGGGGTGTTCCTCGCGTACCCGCACGCATCGGTGTCCGGATCAGATCGATCCTCACCGCGCTCGCCCTCGTCATCGCCCCCGGCGCCGTAGTGATCGGCACCGCGGGCGACGCCTTCGCCGTCACCAAGATCAGTCACGCCACCGCCACGTCGATGTTCCGCGAGGTCGGCATCACCTGGTCGTCCTCCGGCAACTGCTCCGACCGCTACAACTCCACCTGTACGTCCTTCGAGCAGCTCAACCTCGCCACCGCGCAGGGCGCCCAGACCCTGAAACGGGCCAGCGGGTGCGCGCTCAACATCACCGGCGGCACGGAGACCGGGCACGCCTCCGGCACCTACTCGCACTGGAACGGCTACAAGCTCGACTACGCCAAGTACACCTGCGTCGGGAACTACATCAAGAACACCTTCACCTACATCGGCCTGCGCGGTGACGGCGCCCCGCAGTGGAAGTCCGGCTCCGGCAACATCTACGCCGACGAGGGCAACCACTGGGACGTCCTCTACTACAACTGCGGCGGCTGCTGAGCAAGGCCCCGGACAGGCGTGAACCCCGGCCGTACGGTCCGGGGTTCACGCCTGTGCGGCTCGCCGCGCAACTTCTGTCAGGGCACGGCCCCGGTCAGGGGGAGACCTCCTCCAGCCGGCGCCCCGCCGTCTCCTCCGCGCCGACGCCGGCGACGACGGCCCCGGCCAGGGAGACCGCGGCCAACGTCGAGAACACGGCGCCGACATGACCGCCCGCGTAGACGGCACCGACGACGATGGGGCCGAGGATCACGCCGAGCCGGTTCAGGGCGCCGCCCACGCTGCTGCCCAGGGCGCGCATCCGGGTCGGGAACAGCTCCGGGGTGTACAGGTACAGGCTGATGTTGGAGCCGAAGAAGAACACCGCGGCGAGCGACGTCCACACCAGGACCTGCACCGGAGTGTCCGCGCCGAGGGCGGCGAGGACGCCCAGCACGACGGCCGCGCCGCCCAGGCAGCCGGTGATCACACGGCGCCGGCCGAGGCGGTCGACGGTGAGCGCGGCCACGAGGCAGCCGGCCAGGCCCGCGCAGGAGGTGACCGTGGAGTACAGCAGGGCGTCGGACAGGGTGAGGCCGTAGCGGTTCTTGTAGATCGTGGGCAGCCAGGACGTGATGCCGTAGTTCACGAAGTACCCGGCGAACCACAGGGCGCCGACGACCAGGGTGCGGCGCCGGTAGCGGCCGGTGAACAGGCCGCGCAGACCGGAGGAACGCCCCGCCCCGGTGACCGCCTCGGTGACCGCCTCGGTGGCCGTCCCGGTGATCGCCCCAGGGGCCGTCCCGGTGGCCGGCGCGGGGGACACGGGCTGCTCGGGCACGGGCGGCAGCGGTGCGCCCGTCGCCTTCCGCACGGCCGTCTCGATCCGGGTCATCACCTCGGCGGCCTCGGCGGTCCGCCCGCGGTCGGCGAGCCAGCGCGGCGACTCGGGCACCTTGCGGTGCACGACGACGGCGAGCACCCCGGGGATCGCGGCGAGGCCGTACATCCAGCGCCAGCCCAGCAGCGGAACGACCCAGGCGGCGACCAGCGCGCCCACGGTCAGGCCCGCCGGGAAGACCAGCTCGTACAGCAGGACGAAGCGGCCGCGCCGGTGGCTGCGGGTGATCTCGGCGATGAAGGTGGCGGCCACCGGGACCTCGCCGCCGATCGCCAGGCCCTGCACGAACCGCAGCGCCATGAACACGTCGGGGGAGGGTGAGAAGGCGAGCGCCAGGTTGGCGGCGCTGGAGAGGGCGACGCACAGGGCGATCACCCGGACCCGGCCGATCCGGTCGGCGACCCGCCCGGAGAGCAGGGCGCCGGCGAGCATGCCGAGGGAGCCCACGGTGAGCAGGAGCGTCGCGGCCGAGGTGGTCAGCTGCCAGTCGGCGCGCAGCTCGGGCAGGGCGTAGGCGATCAGGAGCTGGTCGAAGGCCTCGAAGAAGGTGACCGCGCCGACGACGAGCCGCACGGTGACGTGCCAGCGGGACAGGGGGAGTCGTTCGAAGCGGGCGGCTATGGAGGCTCTGATCGAGCTGTCGGGTACTGCTTCGGTCGTCATGCGGTACTCCGCTGGTCACGGGGGCAGGGGGACGACAAGCGCGGGGGAGGGGAGAGCGGGGACGGGGGGAGGATTTTCGGCCAGCGACGCGGGCCAGTGTCGCAGAGCGCACCGGGTCGCACCAGGGCCGACCGCAAACATCAGGTAAGCGCCAAGCTTCTAAGCGCTTAAGTTGTATCGCCCGTCGCCCCGACCCCGTCAAGGCTTGAAGCAGGAGTTTGTTCGCTGATTCTCTCCGCGACACCCCTTGCGCCGCAGATATTTAAGCCCTTAGATTTCTAGCGCTTGCTCAAGCAGCTTCCCCATCCCTGCGTCCAGGAGGCCCCGTATGCTCCGAACTCCCCCGGACGAGGCGCTCGTTGCGGGCCGGTGGCGGCGCGGCGGCGGTGCCCCGGCCCAGACCCTCGACCCGGCGACCGGCATCCCGCTGGCCACCGTGCACGCCGTCACCCCCGACGAGGTCGCCGAGGCGGCCGTCGCCGCGGCGCGGGCCGCCGCCGAGCCCGTCTGGCGCGATCTGCTGCCCCATCTGCGGGCCCGTCTCCTGCACCGCGTGGCCGCCCTCATCGACGACGAGGCCGAGTACCTCGCCGCGCTGCAGACCGCGGACACCGGCAAGGCGCTCACCGAGACCCGTGCCCTGGTCGCCAGCGCCGCCGGCACCTTCCGCTACACCGCCGCCGCGCTGGAGACCGCGGAGGACGCCCTCACCCCGTCCCGCGGCCCCTACGTCACCATGAGCGTGCACGAGCCCATCGGCGTCGTCGGCGCGATCAACCCCTGGAACTCCCCGGTCGCCAGCGACGCCCAGAAGCTTGCCCCCGCGCTCGCCGCCGGCAACGCGGTCCTGCTCAAGCCCGCCGAGTGGACCCCGCTGGTCTCCCTCGCCCTCGGCCGGCTGATCACCCGGGCGCTGACCGAGCACGGTCTGCCCCCGGCCCTGCTGTCGGTCCTGCCCGGCCCCGGCCGCGTCGTCGGCGACGCGATCGTGCGCGACCCGCGGGTCGGCAAGGTCGTCTTCACCGGCGGCACCGCCACCGGCCGCGCGCTCGCCCGGACCGCCGCGGAGAAACTCATGCCCGTCTCCCTGGAACTGGGCGGCAAGTCGCCCACGATCGTCCTGCCCGACGCCGACGTCGAACAGGCCCTCGCCGGGGTCATGTACGGGATCTTCTCCTCCAGCGGCCAGTCCTGCATCGCCGGATCACGCCTCTTCGTCGCCCGCGCCCTGTACGACGACTTCGTCGGCGCCCTGGTCGAACGCGTCCGCAAGCTGCGCGTCGGCCCCGGCACCCGGCCCGACACCCAGGTCGCCCCGCTCGTCCACCCCCGGCACCGCGACAGCGTCGCCGCCTACGTCGACCTCGCCCGCGAGGAGGGCGCCCGCGTGCTGTGCGGCGGAGCCGTCCCCGAGGGCCCCGAGTACGAGGGCGGCGCCTACTACCTGCCCACCGTCCTCGACGGCCTGCCGGGCACCGCCCGCACCTGCCGGGAGGAGATCTTCGGCCCGGTCCTGGTCGCCCTGCCCTACGACGACGAGGACGACCTGGTCCGCCAGGCCAACGACTCCGTCTACGGCCTCGCCTGCGGCATCTGGACCCGCGACCACCGCGCCGCCTGGCGGATCGCCCGCCGGATCGAGGCGGGCACCGTCTGGATCAACACCTACAAGCAGTTCAGCGTCTCCACGCCCTTCGGCGGCATGAAGGACAGCGGCCTCGGCCGCGAGAAGGGGCGCGACGGCATCCGCGCCTACCAGCGCCAGAAGTCCCTGTACTGGGGCACCTCCACCACGCCGCTGCCCTGGGCCGGCTGACCCCGACCGGAGAACCCATGTCCCACCCCACCGCCCCGCCCGGAGCGCCCGTCGCCCACCTGCGCGCCCTGCGCTCCGTCGAACTGCACACCCCGAACTTCGCCGAGGCCACCGGCTTCTACGAGGAGGCCTGGGGCCTGGAGGTCGTCGAGGCCGGCCACAGCGCCAGCTGGCTGCGCGGCACCGGCGAGGAACACCACGCCCTCCAGCTCACCCGCGCCGACCGCATCGGTCTCGGCCGGCTCTCCTTCGCCGTCGCCACCCCCGCCGAGATCGACGAGGCCGCCCGCCGGCTGGAACGCCGCGGCATCCGCCCCGTCACCGCACCCGGCCCCCTCGACCAGGTCGGCGGCGGCTACGGGCTGCGCTTCCACGACCACGAGGGCCGGCTGATCGAACTGTCCGCCGACACCTGGGCGGTCCCGCCACGCGGCCGTGACGACGCCGTCCCCGTCGGCGTCACCCACGTCGTCCTCAACACCCCCGACATCGACGCCTCCGTCGCCTTCTACCGCGAGGTGCTCGGCCTGCGCGTGTCGGACTGGTCCGAGCACCAGATGGCGTTCCTGCGCTGCAACAGCGACCACCACTGCGTCGCCTTCAACCAGGCGCCCTGGGTCTCCCTCAACCACGTGGCCTACGAGATGCGTTCGCTCGACCACTTCATGCGGGGCATCGGACGGCTGCGCCACCACGGCGTCACCCCGCAGTGGGGGCCGGGCCGGCACGGTCCGGGCAACAACACCTTCTCCTACTTCACCGACCCCACGGGCCTGGTGTGCGAGTACACCTCCGAGGTCGCCCAGGTCGTCGAGGACCGCTGGATCTGCAAGGTGTGGCGGCGCGTGCCCGAGCTGTCCGACCTGTGGGGCACCGCCGGACCGCCCTCGCGGCTGATCCGCGCCCACATGGCCGGCACCCCGGACGGCAGCCCCGTCCAGCCCCCGCTCGACGCCGCCGAAGACGGCGGCTCCCTCCCGCCGCCCGCCGACGCCGCGCCCGCCGCCCCGCAAGGAGCCCCCGCATGAACGCCGCCCAGCAAGGAGCCTCCGCATGAACCCCACCCCGCTCAAGGTCGGCCTGGTCGGCTGGGGCGCCATCGGCCGCGTCGTCGGCACCGCCCTCGCCGCGGGCGACATCCCGGGCGCCCGACTGCACTGCGTCGTCGACAACCGGCCGCTCGGTGACGCCACGCCCGCCGAGCAGGTCCCCTTCGAGAACGCGATCGACGCCTGCGACGTGATCGTCGAGGCGGCCGGCCAGGGCGTCGTCCGGGCCTGGGGCGAGCGCGTCCTCACCGCCGGCACCGACCTGCTCGTCGCCTCCACCGGCGCCCTCACCGACGAGGACCTCGCCAAGCGCCTGCTGGCCGCCGGACCGGGCCGGGTGTACTTCACCGGCGGCGCGATCGGCGGCCTCGACCTCCTTCAGGCCGTCCGCGCCCTCGGCCCCCTGCACGACGTACGGCTCACCACCACCAAGCTGCCCGGCACCCTCGAACAGCCCTGGATGGGCGAGGAGTTGCTGCACCGCCTGCGCACCGCGACCGGCCCTGTGGAGGTGCTCGCCGGCACCGCACGGGACATCCCCGTCAGGTTCCCGCGCTCGACCAACGTCGCCGCCTCCGTCGCGCTCGCCGTGGGCGACCTGGACGCCGTCCGCGTCCGCGTCGTCGCCGACCCGGCCGCCGTCCGCACCCGGCACGTCGTCGAAGCCTCCGGCCCCCACGGCGCCTACCGCTTCGAGGTGGCCCACACCCCGGACGCGGACAACCCCGCCACCAGCACCGTCGTGCCGTACGCGGTCCTGCGCTCCCTCGGCGCGATCGCCGGACGCCCGGGACAGATCCTGTGACCGCCGCCGAGGTGCACGTGGAGGAGGCCGGCAGCACCGGGCCGCTGCTGCTGTGCCTGCACGGCATCGGCTCCTCCTCCGCCTCCTTCGCCCACCAACTCCGGGCCTTCGCCGACGAGTTCCGGGTGGTCGCCTGGGACGCCCCCGGCTACGGCCGGTCCCCCGACCCGGGCGGCGCGCTCGGCCTCGACGACTACGCGGACGCGGCCGCCGAGGTGATCCGCGCCCGCGGTGGCAGCGCCCATGTGCTCGGCGTGTCCTGGGGCGGCGTCATCGCCCTGCGGCTCGCCCTGCGCCACCCGGACCTCGTCGCCTCCCTGATCGTGGCCGACTCCAGCCCCGGCTCGGGCACCGACCCCGGCAAGGCCGCCACCATGCGGGCCCGGGTCCCGGAACTGCGGACCCTCGGAGCGCGTGCCTTCGCCGAGCGGCGCGGCCCCCGCCTGGTCTCCGCCGACGCGCCCCCCGCGCTCGTGCGACGGGTCGTCGACATCATGGCCGACGCGGTCCGCCTGCCCGGCTACGCCCACGCCGCCGAGGCCATGGCCACCACCGACCTGCGCGCCGACCTGCCGCGCATCACCGCGCCCACGCTCGTGCTGTGCGGTGACAAGGACCAGGTCACCGGCCCGGACGCCGCCCAGGCCCTGGCCGGTGGCCTGCACAGATCCGCCGGCGTGGTCGTCAAGGACGCCGGCCACCTGGCCCACCAGGAACAGCCCGAGCGCTTCAACGCCTGGGTCCTGGCCCACCTCCACATCGTCACCAACCCCCGCACGGAAGGCTGAACCATCATGCCCCTGACCACCACCGACTACGACAACGGCGGCGACCTCGCGAAGTACACCGATTCGCTGATCGCCAGCCGCGACTCCCGCGAGCCCGACTGGGGCACCCTCTCCTTCCAGGAGAAGGCCGGCCCGCAGTACCGCCGCGCCCAGATCCGCTACGTCGGCTCCGGCGCCACCGGCAACCACGAGCACGACAGCCGGATCATCCCCTCCGGCGGCTTCACCTTCTCCAACATGCTCCTGCCGCCCGGCGCCGAGGGCCCGGCCCACACCCACCACGACGTGGAGGAGGCCTTCTTCGTCCTGGAGGGGCAGGTCCGCGTCGGCATCCACCGCGGCCCCGACGAGGTCGAGTACCGCACCCTCGGCTACCGCGACATGATCGTCGTCCCGGCCGGCGTCACCCGCTCCCTGAAGAACGAGGGCGACACCGACGCGCTGTTCTGCGTGATCATCGGCACGCAGAAGCCGCAGGTGCCGACCTACCCCGAGTACTCGCCGCTGTACGGCGTCACCCGTGACTGACGCGCCGCGCACGGTCGTCGTGACCGGGTCGGGCCGTGGCCTGGGGGAGGCCATGGCCCGCCGGGCCGGCGCCGACGGCCACCGGGTCGTCGTCGCCGAGCTGAACCCCGAGTGGGGCGAGCGCACGGCCGCCGCGATCCGGGCGGCCGGCGGCGCGGCACACTACGTGCCCTGCGACGTGGCCGACCCCGCGTCTGTGGCACAACTCGCCGCAGAGGTCGCCGAGTTCGGGCCCGTCTGGGGGCTGGTCAACAACGCGGCCCTCGCCAACGGCGTCGGCGGCAAGGAGTTCCAGGACATCGACATCGGCACCTGGGACCGTCTGATGACCGTCAACGTCCGCGGTCCCTGGCTCGTAGCCAAGGCCCTGCACCCGCTGCTCGCGCGGCCCGGACGCATCGTCAACATCGCCTCCGACGCCGCCCTGTACGGCTCGCCGCGCCTCGCGCACTACATCGCCTCCAAGGGCGCGGTCCTCGCCCTCACCCGCGGCATGGCCCGCGAGCTCGGCGCACACGGCATCACCGTCAACGCGGTGGCGCCCGGCCTCACCGAGTGCGAGGCCACCGAGACCGTCCCCGCCGCCCGCCACGCCCTGTACGCCGACCACCGGGCGATCACCCGTCCCCAGCAGCCGGACGACCTCGTCGGACTCGTCTCCTTCCTGCTGGGCGAGGAGTCCCGCTACCTCACCGGCCAGGTCATCGCCGTCAACGGCGGCTTCACGATGCACTGACCCCCCGCATAGCCCGCGCAGGTGCCCCCTCCCCGCAGGTGATCCCTCCCCGCACGGATCGCCTCCCGCATTCCCCGAAGAACCGGAGAACCCCATGGATCTGGGTCTCGCCGACCGGACCGTCCTGGTCACCGGCGGCAGCTCGGGCGTCGGCCTGGCCACGGTCCGCGCGCTGCTCGACGAAGGCGCCCGCGTCGCCACCTGCGGCCGTGACGCCGACCGCCTCGCCAAGGCCGCCGCCCGCCTCGGCGCCGGCGACCGGCTGCTGACCGGCGTGTGCGACGTACGCGACGCGGACGCCGTCACCGCCTTCGTCGAGCACGCCGCCCACCGCTTCGGCCGCCTCGACGCCCTGGTCAACAACGCCGGCCAGTCCCGCATGAAGCGGCTCGACGACACCGCTGCCGACGACTGGCGCGACGAACTCGAGCTGAAGTTCGCGGGCGTCCTCAACCCCCTGACCGCCGCCCGCCCCCACCTGCGGGCCTCGGACACGGCGAGCGTCGTCAACGTCAACGCCGTCCTCGCCAAGCAGCCCGAGCCCCGCCTGATCACCACCAGCGCGGCCCGCGCCGGGATCCTCAACCTCTCCAAGTCCCTCGCCACCGAACTCGCCCCCGAGGGCATCCGCGTCAACTCCGTCTGCCTCGGCCTCATCGACACCGGACAGTGGACCCGCCGGCACGCCGCCGCGGACTCCGGCCTGTCCTACGAGGACTGGCAGGCCGAGCTCGCCGCCGACCGGGGCATCGCCCTCGGCCGCCTCGGCCGGCCCGAGGAGGTCGCCTACGCGATCGTGACGCTGCTGTCGCCGCGCGCCTCCTACATCACCGGAACCGCCCTCGACGTCTGCGGCGGAGTCGGCCGCGGCGTCTTCTGAGCCGCCCTCACAGGCACCGAGAGGCCCGCATGACCTACCGCACCGGAGGCGACCTCCTCGTCGCCGTCCTGAAGGAACTCGGCATCGACACGGTCTTCGGCATCGTGTCCGTGCACAACCTCCCCCTCGTCGAGGCCGTCGACCGGGAGCTGCGCTTCGTGCCCGTGAGGCACGAGGCCACCGCCGTCAACGCCGCCGACGGCCACGGCCGCGCCCGCGGCGGCCTCGGCTGCGCCCTCACCTCCACCGGCACCGGCGCCGGCAACGCGGCCGGCTCCCTCGTCGAGGCGCTCGCCGCCGGCACCTCCGTCCTGCACGTCACCGGGCAGATCGAGACCGCGTACCTCGGCGGCGGCCGCGGCTTCATCCACGAGACCAAGGACCAGCTCGGCATGCTCCGCGCGGTCTCCGCGTACGCCGCGACCGTCCCCGACACCGCGAGCGCCGGCCGGCTGCTGCGCGAGGCCGCCGCCGCGGCCCTCGCCACACCCGGCGGACCGGCCAGCGTCGAGTGGCCCATCGACCTGCAGTACGCCACCCAGCAGGACGACGACCGCCCGGCACCGCACACCCCGGTCCCCGAGCCCGATCCGGCGGAACTCGCCGCCGCCCGCGAGGTGCTGGCCGGCGCCCGGCGCCCGCTGATCTGGGCCGGCGGCGGCGCCACCCGGGCCCGGGACGCCCTGCACGACCTGCTCACCGCCACCGGCGCCGGCCTGCTCACCTCCAACTCCGGCCGCGGCGCCGTCCCCGAGGACCACCCGCAGGTCGTCGGCAACTTCGCCACCACACCCGCGGTGCGCGCCCTGCTCGACGACGCCGACGTCCTGGTCACCGTCGGCACCCACTTCCGCTCCAACGAGACCGCCGACTACACGCTGCGGCTGCCCCGGGCCCACCTGCAGATCGACGTCGACGCCGCCGCCCTCGGCCGTGTCCACCCCGCCCGGCACGCCCTGCACGGCGACGCCGCCCGCGTCCTGCCCGAGCTGACCGAGGCCGCCGTACCGGCCGAGGACGGCTGGACCGCCCGCGTCACCGCCGTACGCGAGGAGGTGCGGGCGGCGCTGCGCGACGCGATCGGGCCGCAGGCCGCGATCTGCGAGGCCCTCGCGGCGGCGCTGCCGCCCGGCGCGGTCGTCGCCCGGGACGTCACCATCGCGTCCTCCACCTGGGGCAACCGGCTGCTGCCGGTCCACGACCCGCGCGGCAACGTCTTCCCGCGCGGCGGCGGCATCGGACAGGGCCTCGGCATGGGCATCGGCGCCGCCCTCGCCCGCCCCGACGAGCGCACCGTGGTCATCGCCGGCGACGGCGGACTCGCCGTCCACCTCGGAGAACTGCTCACTGTCGCGCAGGAGCGGCCCCGCCTGCTGCTGCTCGTCTTCAACGACGGCGGCTACGGCGTCCTGCGCAACACCCAGGACCGCTACAGCGACCGCCGCAGCGGGGTCGACCTGGTCACCCCCGACTTCGCCCGGCTCGCCGCCGCCTGCTCCCTGCCGTACGCGCGCATCGCCGCCGAGGCCGACGCCGCAGGGGTGATCCGGGACGCGCTCGCCGCCGGCGGGCCGGTCCTGGTCGAGGTGGACCTCGACGCGCTCGGCCCGATGAAGACCCCGTTCACCCCGCCCGTGAAGATCCCCACCGCGTAGGGAGGCCGTCTGATGAGCGTCACCGAAGAACAGGAACTCGACCTCCTCGTGCGCCGCATGACCTGGGAGGCGGAGGGCGTACTGTCCGTCGACCTGGTCGACCCCGCCGGCAAGCCCCTGCCGGGCTGGGCCCCGGGCGCCCACCTCGACCTGCACGTGGGCGGGTTCGTCCGCCAGTACTCGCTGTGCGGCGACCCCGAGGAGACCGGCGTCTACCGGATCGCCGTCCTCGACGAACCGGCCTCGCGCGGCGGTTCACGCCACGTCCACACCCGGCTGCGCCCCGGCGAGCGGGTGCGCGTCGCCGGCCCCCGCAACCACTTCGCCCTGGAGCCGGCCGCGTCGTACGTCTTCGTCGCCGGCGGCATCGGCATCACCCCGATCCTCGCCATGGCCCGCCGGGCCGACCGCGACGGCATCCCCTTCCGCCTGGTGCACGGGGGCCGCAGCCGCGCCTCCATGGCCTTCGGCGGCGAACTGGCCGCGCTCACCGGCGGCGAGGTCACCCTCGTCCCGCAGGACGAGCAGGGCCACATCGACCTGGACGCCGCCCTCGCCGGACTGCCGGCGGACGCCCTCGTCTACGTGTGCGGACCCGAGCCGCTGCTCACCGCCGTCCAGGAACGCTGCCCGCGGGAACAGCTGCGGCTGGAGCGGTTCGCCGCCCCGGTGGTGGAACGCACCGGCGACGGCACCGCCTTCGAGGTGGAGTGCCGCCGCTCCGGACTGACCGTCACCGTCGACGCGGACACCTCCGTCCTGGACGCGGTGGAGGCGGCGGGCGTGAGCGTGCCCTCCTCCTGCCGCGACGGGATCTGCGGCACCTGCGAGACCCGGGTGCTGGCCGGCACCCCCGAGCACCGCGACTTCCTGCTGTCGGAGACGGAGCACTCCGCGAACGCGACCATGATGATCTGCGTCTCGCGCTGCGCCTCCGACCGCCTCGTCCTCGACCTGTGAACCCCCTGCCCACGACGTCCCCGGAGGCCCCGATGACCGCCGACTGGCCCAGCCTCGACCCGCACCAGTCCCGCACCCACGAGCCCACCCCGTACGAGCTGAAGCTCGCCCGCACCCTCGAGGAGGTCTTCACCCAGGACGGACACGAACTCGCCGACGTGGTCGCCGGCCTCAACGCCCGCCAGGTGCGCACGCCCGACGGCACGCCCTGGACCGAGGAGACCTTCCGCGCCGAGATGCACCGCCTGGGAGCCTGAGATGACCCTGACCACCGACGTCACCGCCGACCACGTCTACGCCCACGGCCTGCGCAACCAGTGGCACCCCGTCGTCCCCTCGCACTTCGTCGAGCCGGGCGGCATGCGCAAGATCACCGCCCTCGGCGAGAACTGGCTGCTCTTCCGCAGGTCCGACGGCACCCTGTCGCTGCTCGCCGACCGCTGCCCGCACCGCGGCGCCCCGCTCTCCCTCGGCAAGCACCTCGGCGACCGCGTCGCCTGCTGGTACCACGGCGTGGAGGTGCGCGGCGACGGCACCGTGTCCTCGGTGCCCGGCCTGCCCGGCTGCAACCTGGAGGGCAAGAAGCTCGTCACCTCCCTGCCGGTGCGCGAGGTGGGCGGCGCGATCCTCGCCTGGTTCGGCGACGAGGAGCACCCGGAGCCGGCCGAGCTCACCCTGCCGGAGCCGCTGACCGACCCGGAGATCGCCTCGTTCCTGTGCTACGCCGAGTGGAACGTGCCGTGGCGATTCGCCATGGAGAACCTCCTCGACCCGATGCACGGCGCGTTCCTGCACCACGAGTCGCACACCATGTACGACGGCGACACCCAGGCCCGCTTCCGCATCCGGGAGACCGAGCGCGGCTACTTCTTCGAGAAGACCGACCAGCGAGGCGTCAACTTCGACTGGGTCGAGCTGTGCCGCACCGGCGTCGACTGGGTCGACCTGTCCATCCCGTACCCGCCCTCGGCGGGCCCCGGCGGCGCCTTCGGCATCGTCGGCATGGCCTGCCCGGTCGACGCGGGGCGCACCGGCGTCTTCTTCTGGCGCTACCGCAAGGTGTCCGGCTGGCAGCGCGACACCTGGCGCTTCCTGTACCGCACGCTCATCGAGGAGCGGCACTGGCAGGTGCTGGAGCAGGACCGGGTGATGCTGGAGGCCATGCCGGCCGACGCCGACCAGCGGGAGAACCTCTACCAGCACGACCTGGGCGTGGTGCGGCTGCGCCGGCTCTACCGGCAGCAGGCGGAGGCCCAGGCGGCACGCTGAGCGCGAGCGGGGCCGGCCCTCACTCCGGTGAGCCGTCCCCGGCGTCCGCCTCGGCCGCGTGGACGATGGAGCGCTCCAGCTTGGACAGCAGCCGGGCCAGCTGGCGCCGCTCGGCGGGGGACAGCTCGGCCAGCATCCGCCGCTCGTTGTCCAGGTGCTCGGCGAACACCTCGTCCACCTTGGCGAGACCGGCGTCGGTGAGCCGGGAGTACACCACGCGCCGGTCGTCGGCGTCGCGCTCGCGCACGATCAGGCCGTCCTTCTCCAGCCGGTCGATGCGCAGCGTGACGCCGGCGGAGGAGATCAGCCCGGAGTCGGCGAGCTGGCCGGCGGTGAGCCGGTACGGCTTCCCGGCCCGGCGCAGCGCGGTCAGGACGTCGAAGCCGGCCACGGCGAGCCCGTGCCGCTCGATGGCGGCGGTCAGCCCGGTCTGGTAACGCAGGAAGGTGCGGTGCAGCCGGGCCAGCACCTCCAGCGGGGAGGTGTCCAGTTCCGGGCGTTCCCGGGCCCAGTCGTCGATGATCGCCGCGACGGCGTCCCGCTGGGCCGCAGCCTTCTTCCCCGCCATGTAGCGCCCCTCCTGACCTCTCCGCACGCGCGGACCTGCGCAGAAATCTTAGCCCTGAAATAAGTGCGGTGGGGTACCGGGACCCGTGAGGAGCCGGAGGGCCCGGCGCGGTGGCCGGCCCGGCGTCACCGCGCCGGGCGCCCCTTAGCCAGCAGCCATCCCCACCGGGGGCGTTCCGTGAGCAGCGTGACGGCGGCCAGCACGGAGACGACGGCCGCCGCCCAGACCGGCCACACCGCCCACGCGGCGACCACGGCCGCGGCGAGCTGCAGCAGCACCAGCACAACGGTGACCGCACCCGGCACCGGGACGAGCACCTGCTTCTTGTCGCCCGGGGTGGAGAAGACGGTGGGCAGTCCGATCAGCACGGCCACCGCCAGCACGGCGAGCGTGCGCGAGTGGTCCCACAGCGCCCACGGCGTGGCGACCCAGGCCACGAGTTCCGTGGCGAAGCGCAGCACCGACGCGGTGCGGTCGTCCGGTCGTTCCACAGTGTCCCCCCGTCGGCGCCCCCGAGCCTGCCCGACGATGCTACGGCGACGGGGCCCCGGACGGGGCGGCTCCGTCAGCGTTCCCCGCCCGGCGCGGACACCGCCGCGAGGAACCGCTCCCGGTCGACGACCGTCCGGTCGATCTCGCCCGTCGCGATCAGCTGGCCCGAGCCGTCGACCGCCTGCACGGCGAAGGTGAGCCGGCGGCCGTCCGCGACGGACGGCGGCTGCGCGGTGACCTCCACCGTCTCACCCACCCGGGAGGCCCGCAGGTGCCTGATCCGCACCGCGGTTCCCACACTCGTCCGGCCCGCCCCCGCGAAGGGCGCGGCGGCCTCCATGGTCGCCGCCTCCAGCCACGCGATCAGCCGCGGTGTGGCGAGCACGGGCACATCACCGCTGCCGACCGCCGTCGCGGTGTCGGCGTCGGTCACCTCGTAGCGCATCGCACCACGCTAACCCGGCCGGTGCGCGGGGGGCCGCACCAAGGGCCGCCGACCTCGCGGACCGGCACCCTCAACGGAGGCTGTCCGCCCTGGTCAGGGCCCAGATAAGCGGCGCCTATCAGGTCATCGAAAAGGCCTCTTTGACAAGGCCTCGCCGACGCACGGAAGCTGCCTTCCGGCCATCGCGGACAGGCCGGAGAAGAGGCGGACGGCATCATGAGCGGCATCGAGGACCCGAGCGACGATCTGACGGTCACCCCGCCCAAGCGCTGGGCGACGGGCGTCCCGGCGGTGGCGCACGCGCTGGAGTACTCCCTGGAGCAGACCTCCGTGCGGCGCACCGCGCTGACCCTGCTGAACATCAACCAGGCCAAGGGATTCGACTGCCCTGGCTGCGCCTGGCCGGAGCCCGCGCCGGGCAAGCGGCACCGCAACGAGTACTGCGAGAACGGCGCCAAGCACATCGCCGACGAGGCGACCACGCGCCGGGTCACCGCCGACTTCTTCCGCCGCCACTCGATCGCCGAACTGGACGGCAAGTCCGACTACTGGCTCAACCAGCAGGGCCGGCTCACCGAACCCATGGTGAAGCGGCCCGGCGCCGAGCACTACGAGCCGATCGGCTGGGACGAGGCGCTGGACCTGCTCGCCCGGGAGCTGCGGGCGCTCGACTCACCGGACGAGGCCCTCTTCTACACCTCCGGCCGGCTGAACAACGAAGCCGCGTTCCTGCTGCAGCTGTTCGCCCGCGCCTACGGCACCAACAACCTGCCGGACTGCTCCAACATGTGCCACGAGTCGAGCGGTTCGGCCCTGATGGAGACGCTCGGCATCGGCAAGGGCAGCGTGTCCCTCGACGACATCCACCAGGCGGACCTCGTCTTCGTCGTCGGCCAGAACCCCGGCACCAACCATCCGCGGATGCTGACCGCGCTGGAGGAGACCAAGCGCAACGGCGGCAAGGTCGTCGCCGTCAACCCGCTGCCCGAGGCCGGGCTGATCCGCTTCAAGCACCCGCAGAAGGCGCGCGGCATCGTCGGCCGCGGCACGGCGATCGCCGACCGTTTCCTGCAGATCCGCCCCGGCGGCGACCTCGCCCTCTTCCAGGCGCTGAACCGGATGCTGCTGGAGGCCGAGGACGCCGCACCCGGGGCCGTGCTCGACCACGCCTTCATCGACGCCCACACCACCGGCTTCACCGAGTTCGCCGAGCAGGCCCGCAAGGTCGCCTGGGAGGACGTGCTCACCGCGACCGGCCTGAGCCGCGAGGAGATCGAAGGCGTCCACGACCTGGTCCTGGAGAGCAAGAAGGTCATCGTGTGCTGGGCGATGGGCCTCACCCAGCACAAGCACGGCGTCCCCACGATCCGCGAGGTCGTCAACTTCCTGCTGCTGCGCGGCAACATCGGCCGGCCCGGCGCGGGCGTGTGCCCGGTGCGCGGCCACAGCAACGTCCAGGGCGACCGCACCATGGGCATCTGGGAGCGCATGCCCCGGTCCTTCCTCGACGCCCTGGGCCGCGAGTTCGGCTTCACCCCGCCCACCGAGCACGGACTGGACTCCGTCGACGGCATCCGCGCCCTGCGCGACGGACGGGCGAAGCTCTTCCTCGGCGTGGCCGGCAACTTCGTCCGGGCCACCCCCGACAGCCGGATCACCGAGGAGGCGATGCGGCGCTGCCGGCTCACCGCGCACATCTCCACCAAGCTCAACCGCTCCCACACCGTGTGCGGCGAGACCGCGCTGATCCTGCCCACCCTGGGCCGCAGCGACCGCGACATCCAGGCCGGCGGCGAGCAGTTCGTCACCGTCGAGGACTCCATGAGCGAGGTGCACGCCTCCCGCGGCCGCCTGGAGCCCGCCTCGCCGCACCTGCTCAGCGAGGTCGCGATCATCAGCAGGCTGGCCCGCCGCACCCTCGGCGACACCCCGGACATCCCCTGGGAGGAGTTCGAGGCCGACTACGGCACCATCCGCGACCGCATCGCCCGCGTCGTCCCCGGCTTCGAGGACTTCAACGCCCGCGTCTCGCGGCCCGGCGGCTTCCGCCTGCCCAATCCCGTGAACCGGCGCGTGTTCCCCACCGCCGGCGGCAAGGCCGTCTTCACTCGCAACGACTTCACCACGCCGCGCATCCCCGACGGCCACCTGCTGCTGCAGACGCTGCGCTCCCACGACCAGTGGAACACCATCCCGTACGCCATGAACGACCGCTACCGGGGCATCCACAACGCCCGCCGGGTCGTCCTGGTCAACCCCGACGACCTCACCGCCCTCGGCCTCGCCGACCGCGACCTGGTGGACCTGGTGACGGTGTGGCACGACGGCATCGAACGCCGCGCGGAGAACTTCCGGGTCGTCGCCTACCCCGCCTCCCGCGGCTCGGCCGCCTCCTACTACCCCGAGACCAACGTCCTCGTCCCGCTCGACAGCGTCGCCGACATCAGCAACACCCCCACCTCCAAGAGCGTCCTGGTCCGGCTGGAACCCGCGCGCGTCCCGAGCACACAGGAGCCCGCATGGGACGCGTGACCGCCCGGCGCAAGGTGCTGCGCGTCCGCGACGGCGTGCCCTCGCACCGCCCGGACACCCTCGCCGCCGAGGAACCCATGGAGATCCGGGTCGGCGGACGCCCCCTCGCCGTGACCATGCGCACCCCCGGCGACGACTTCGACCTCGCCGCAGGGTTCCTGGTCGGCGAAGGCGTCCTGCACGCCGCCGGCGACGTCGCCGCGATCCGCTACTGCGCCGGCGCCACCGCGGACGGCGGCAACACCTACAACGTCGTGGACGTCGCCCTGGCACCGGGCGTGCCCGCCCCCGACGCCTCGCTCGAACGCAACTTCTACACCACGTCCTCGTGCGGACTGTGCGGCAAGGCCACGCTCGACGCGGTGCGCACCTCGGCCGCCTGGTCCGTGGCCGGTGACCCGCTGCGCGTCGGACCCGGCCTGCTGACCTCGCTGCCGGGCAAGCTGCGCGCCGCGCAGAAGGTGTTCGACAGCACCGGCGGCCTGCACGCCGCCGGCCTGTTCACCGGCGACGGCGAACTGCTGTGCCTGCGCGAGGACGTGGGCCGGCACAACGCCGTGGACAAGGTCGTCGGGCACGCGCTCCGCTCCGGGCTGCTGCCGCTGCGCGGAAGCGTGCTGATGGTCAGCGGCCGGGCCTCGTTCGAGCTGGTGCAGAAGGCGGTGATGGCCGGCATCCCGATGCTGGCGGCCGTCTCGGCGCCCTCCTCGCTGGCCGTCGACCTGGCCGCCGAGAGCGGGCTGACCCTGGTCGGCTTCCTGCGCGGGGAGTCGATGAACGTCTACGCCGGAGCGGACCGTCTCGACCGCGCCCCGCAGCCGGCACTCCACGCGTGAGTAGCCGGCAGCCCCGGCCGGCCGTCCTCGGGGCCGCGTTCACGACACCAGGGGGTCTCCCGGAAGGCGTTCCAGTGCGCCGGCGACATCCGTGCGCCGGGCGATGTCGGTGAGCGCCCGCGCCATCACCGAGCCCGGCTCCCGTGCCATGACCACCAGCCCGACCGGCACCGTGCGCGCCGGCTCCACCAGCGGCACCGCCCGCATGCCGTGCGGGACACCGAACACGTGCAGCCAGGCGTGCGCCACGATGCTCGCCCACCGTCCCGTCCTGACGTGCGCGAACAGTGCGGCCACCGAGTCCGTCTCGACCCGGGGCGAGGCTTGCGTCCCTGCCTCCGCGAACTGCTCGTCGAGCACCCGGCGCCCCTGCATCGACGGGTTCAGCAGACACAGCGGCAGCCGCGACGCCTCCGCCCAGGTCGCCGTCGCCCGGCGGGCCAGCCCGTCGGCCGCCGAGAGCAGCAGGACGTACCGCTCCTCGTACAGCGGGACGGACTGGAACTGCTCCGGCAGCGTCTCGCGCACATAGGTCAGGCCGGCGTCGATCTCGAAGTTCTGCAACTGGCGCAGGATGTCCACCGACTGCATGTCCGCGATGACCTCGACGGTGGTCAGCGGATGGGCCGCGCAGAACGGGTCGGTCAGCAGCGAGGCGGCGCCCGACGCGGTCGGCACGCAGCCGATCCGCATCCGCCCGCTCAGCCCGCTGCGCAGCGCCCCGGCCTCGTCCTTCAGCGCGTCCCGGTCGGCCAGGACGCGCTGCGCCCAGACGACGATGCGCTCTCCCTCCGGGGTGAGGCCCTCGAACTTGCGGCCGCGCCGCACCAGCGGCACGTCCAGCTCCTCCTCCAGCTTGCGGATCGCCTCCGACAGGGCGGGCTGGGAGACATAGCAAGCCTGCGCCGCGCGCGCGAAGTGACGCTCCCGGGAGAGGGCGACGAGGTACTCGAGTTGACGAAACAGCACGCCCTCGGTCTACCCGACGCCTCCCCGGAACGCCAATCAGCCGCCGATCGACACCACGACCGCGCTCGCGCCGCCCTCCGGGGCCTCGTAGTGCACGGTGTCGCCGGCGCCGTGGCCGAGGAGGGCCCTGCCGAGCGGACTGTCGGCGGTGACCAGCGACTGGTCCAGCGCGTCGGCGACCTCGGCGATGCGGTACGTCTCCTCGGCGCCGTCCGGGAAGCGGACGGTGACCGTGCTGCCCACGCCGACGACATCGGTGCGCGCGGGTCCCGCCCGGCCCGCCTGTTCCAGCCGCACGGTGAGGTCGCGGATGCGGTTGTCCAGCCGCTTCAGTTCCTCGGCGCGCTGCAACTGGTCCGCCTCGTCGGCGCGGTCGCCCACCGCGTCGCCGTCCTGCAGCGTCGCGGCGACCGTGGCGCGGTCGGCCCGCAGGTGGTCCAGCTCCTGTTCGAGGGTGCGGCGGGCGTCGGCGCTGATCGGCTCGATGTCACCGGTCATGCTCACTCCCAAGGGCGCGTGACCTGCGAAAACCGCAGGACGAAGGTGGGTGAAAGCGACATTTCGCAGCCTAGCAGGCCAGGCGGGGACCGGCGCCGGGGTGAGCGGTGGAGGGGTGACATGCCCCGGAGTATGGTGAGGGCGGGTACGTCAGTGACCTGTGTGTCCTGTCCTCCGTCCCTGTCGTGGGAGGTACTCATGTCGTCCAAGCGACGCCGCAAGAAGAAGGCCCGCCGCAGCCACGCCGCGAACCACGGGAAGCGCCCGCAGTGCTGAACGGCGGGACACCCGCAGTGCTGAACGGCGGGACATGCCCGCAGTACTGAACCGCGGGACACACCCCCGGTCCTTCAACGGCGGGATCCTCTCCCGCTGGTGACGGTGGCTCAGCTCTCCGGCTGGGCCGCCGTCTGCTCTCCCTCCGAGGCCGCCGGCGCCTGCGCCGCGGGTGCCGCCTGCGATCCGTTCGCCTCCTGCGAGGCCTCGGGGGCGGTGTAGAACACCGAGCTGCCCTGCTTCGTACGCTGCGCGTGGTTGCGGGCGACGAGGCTCTCGAGCGTGGTGCGCACGACCGTCGTCTTGAAGCTCCGCTGAGGATGCGCCTGCCCCAGCGCCTCGGCGACCTCCGCCGCCGAGCGCGGCTCCTTCTGCTCGGTGAGGTGCTGACGGACGAGCTCCACCAGCTTCGGCGCGCCACCGGCGGCCGGCGAGGTCCTGGCGGTGGACTTCTTGGCCGCCGCCTGCTTCTTCTTCGCACCGCCACGCGCGGCGCCCGCGGCCTTCGCTTCCGCCGCCTTCGCGGCGGGTGCCTTGGCCTCCGCCGCCTTGGCGGCCGGCGCCTTCGCTTCTGCCGCCTTCGCGGCCGGCGCCTTGGTCTGTGCTGCCTTGGCGGCCGGTGCCTTGGCCGCCGGCGTCTTCGTGGCAGTCGACTTGGTGGCTGCGGTCTTCGTGGACTTGGCGCGCGTCCGCTTGCCGGCGGCGCCGGCGCCGGTGCCCGTGCGCGGCTTGCGCGCGGCCGACCTGCGCGGAGCCGGCACGACGACCGACTCGGCCGCGCTCGAAGTGTCTTCGGCGGCGTCCGTGTTCGTGGTGTCCGTCGCGTCCGGCGTCGCGCCCTCCAGGGCCTGACGCACGTTCTGCAGCACGCCGAAGTCGTGCTGCAGCGCGGCGAGCTGTTCCTGCAGCGCGGAGATCTCCGCGCCGATGCGCTCGCGTTCCTTGGTGTTGTGTTCCAGGTCGCTGGTCACCTGGGCGAGGTACTGCGAGGTGAGGTGGGTGGCGGACACACTGGCGTCGGACATGACGCGGTTCTCCCTACGTTTCCTGCGGTGACACGGCAGGTCTGCGGCCGTGCCACGGCGCGATCAGGTTGGGAGACAGCATGCGGGGACGGCCGTTGCTCCTGCAAGGCCTTCACCACAGTCGCGACATGTGCGAGCCCCCCGACGCCACATGTGCGAGCCCCGAAACGGCATGGACGAGTCCCCGGTCGCGGCATGTGCGGGACCACGACCGCACCATGTGCGGGAGGGCAACGGCCGTATGTATGTGCGGGACCACATCCGTGGCATGCGCGAAACATGGACCCGGCACGGACGCGGCACAGACGAGTCGCGAGCCGTGGCATGCGCGAGGTGTGCGGCGGGCGTAGCCTGACCGCGGCGGTCGTCGTCGGCGCCGGGCCCAACGGGCTTGCCGCCGAGGCCCCGCCGGGCCGTCGCGGGCCTCGATGTGACCGTGCTGGACAAGCTCGACCTGGCCGTCGACGGCGGCGTGCCCTGGCGCAACGCGGCCGCCCGCCGTGCCGTCGCCGTGCATGTGGGCGGCCGCTACGCCGAAGTCGCCTGTGCCAAGCGGGAGGTGGCGGCCGGACGCATGCCCGAGCGCCCCTTCGTCCTGGCGGGCCGGCAGTACCTGGCGGACCCTTCCCGCTCGGCCGGCGACATCCACCCGGTCTGGGCCTACGCGCACGTTCCGCACGGGTGGGACCGGGACGCCACGCAGGCGATCCTCGCCCAACTGGAACGCTTCGCGCCCGGTGTGCGCGACCGGATCGTCGCCCTGCGCGCCGCCCCGCCCGCGGCCCTCGTCGCGGGCAACGCGAACTTCGCCGGCGGGGACATCCTCACCGGCGCGGAGACCGTGCCCCGGCTGCTGTTCGGCGCCGGCCCGGCCCGCGACCCCTGTGCGACGGGTCTGCGGGGTGTGTTCCTGTGCTCGGCCGCCACCCCGCCGGGTCCGGGCGCGCCCACGGCATGTGCGGTGCCGGGGCGGCGCGCTCGGCGCTGCGCCACCTCGGCATGCGGCCCGTACGGCTGCCGTCCGCGGGCCGTCCTACAGGTACGGCCGGGTGATCAGCTCGATCGCATGGCCGGAGGGGTCCTTGAAGTAGACGCCCCGCCCGCCGTGCTCGTGGTTGATCTCGCCCGGGCGGCGCATCTGCGGATCGGCCCAGTGCTCGACGCCCTGCTCGCACAGCCGCCGGTAGGCGCGGTCGAAGAGTTCGTCGTCGATGAGGAAGGCGTAGTGCTGCATCTGGATCTCCACCGGCGGTTCGGCGAACTGCAGCAGGACCCCGTCCGGGAGCTGGATGTTGGTGAAGGGGCCCCAGGACGGGGCCGCGGGCACCTCCAGCAGCTCGCGGAAGAAGCGAGAGGACTCTTCACGGTCCTTGGAGGCGATGATGGTGTGGTTGAAGCTGACGGACATGTTCGGCGGACCTCGCTGTCGTGTGCTGCGGATGTAGGGCTCGTGGTGCACGAGCGCGAGGAGGTCCGCGTGCCGAGGTGTGGGGGTGCCCGCCGGGCACCCGGGGAGGGATCAGTCCTCCACCGGATCGCCGATCCGTGCGTGGCGTAGAGCCGTTCCGGTGTTCACGTCGCGGAACTCTACGCGGTCATGGCCACCCCCACAACGCGGTTTCTCACACGGCCGGTTCGGCGGCCGGCTCCGTGCCCGTCCGCAGGCCGCGCCCCGGCAGGGCCAGCACCGCCAGCACCGCGAGGACCGCGACGGCGGCGAAGAAGTAGAAGCCCCACGGATGCCCGATTCCGGCGGCCACCAGCGCCCCGCTGACCGACGGTCCGACGATCGAGCCGATCCGGCCGATGCCGGAGGCCGACCCGAGCGCGGTGCCCCGCACCGCCGCCGGGTAGTACGACGTGACGTAGGCGTACACCAGCACCTGGGCGGAGAAGACGAACACGCCGGTGAGGAAGACGACCGTGTTCAGCAGCAGGTCGCTGTCCGTCCTGACGCTCAGCAGCGCCAGCATCACGGCGGAGACTGCGAACCAGCCCACCGTGGTGGCCTTGATGCCCCGGCGGTCGGCGACGGCCCCGGCCAGGACCAGTCCGACGACGCCGCCCACGTTGAGGACGAGCAGCTGGGTCACGGCCGTCGGCACCGGGTAGCCGGCGTCGTTCATCAGCTTCGGCAGCCAGGTGTTGAGGCCGTACACCAGCAGCAGGCCCATGAAGGAGGCGAGCCATATGCCGATGCCGGCCCGCAGGTACGCCGGCTTGAGCAGCTCCGTGAACGGGACGCGTGCCTGTGCGGTGTCGGCGCGCCGGGCGTGCACGAACGCCTCCGACTCCGGCAGCCGGAACCACTGCAGCGCGGCGACGGCCAGCCCCGCGACGCCCAGGACGTAGAACAGCACCTGCCAGTGGTCGGTCACCCGCAGGGCGAGCAGCGAGGTGATGACGGCGCCGGTGTGGTAGCCGGTCATGGTCAGGGTGCTGGCCCGGGCCCGCCGCTCGGCCGGCATGTGCTCGGCCATCATGGTCAGGGACACCGGCATGCAGGCGCCCAGGCCCAGCCCCGCGACCAGCCGCAGCGCGGCGAAGACGGTGACCGAGCCGGCCAGCGGCACCAGGATCGTGAACAGGGAGAAGAGCACCACCGAGCCGATGAGGACCAGCCGGCGGCCCCACCGGTCGGCGAGCGGGCCGGCGGACACCGCGCCGATCGCCACCCCGACGAGGGAGAGCGTGGCGACGGTCGTGGCGTCCCCGGCGGTCATGCCGAGGTGATGGGTCTTCAGCAGGGTGGGGATGATGGCGCCGAGGACGACGAGGTCGTAACCCTCGAGCAGGACGGTGATCCAGCACAGGACGACCGTCCAGGCGCTGCGGCTCGGTCTCGGGGACGGGAGAGCGGAGGTCATGGGGACGCGTACTCCTCTGAGGCGGCTGCGGGAGACGGGGAGGGGAGGGTCAGAAGGGGTAGTCGGCGATGTCCGCGCGGACGGTGAGCCACTGGGTCTCGGTGAAGGCCTCGATGTTGGCGGCGGCGCCGCCGAACCGGGACCCGGTGCCGGAGGCCTTGACCCCGCCGAAGGGCGCGTTCGGCTCGTCGGCGACCGTCTGCTCGTTGATGTGGACCTTGCCGGAGTCGACGAGGTCGGCGAGGCGCATGGCCGTGCCGACGTCGCCGAGGATGCCGACGGACAGCCCGTAGGGGCAGTCGTCGACGATCCGGGCGGCCTCCTCCACAGTGGAGAAGCCGACGACGGGCGCGACCGGACCGAAGATCTCCTCCTGCCAGGCGGGCATGTCCGGGGTGAGGTCCCTGAGCACGGTGGCCCGGTAGCCGGCCCCGGCGATCTCGCCGCCCGCGACCACCTTGGCGCCCGCCGCGACGCTGTCGGTGACGATGCGGTGGACGCGCTCCAGCTGGCCGCGGTCGATGAGCGGGCCCAGGGCCACGTCCTCGCGCGCCGGGTCGCCGACCGGCAGCGCCTCGGCCTTCGCGGCGAGCGCGGCGACGTACTCCTCCAGCAGGGACTCGTGGACGATGTGCCGGCCGGTGGTCATGCAGATCTGCCCCTGGTGCAGATACGACCCGAACGCTCCCGCGGACGCCGCCTTCGCCACGTCGGCGCCCTCCAGCACCACCAGCGCGTTGTTCCCGCCGAGTTCGAGGTGCGCCCGCTTCAGCAGCTGCCCGGCCCGCTCGCCGATCGCCCGTCCGACCGGCGTGGAGCCGGTGAACGACACCACCCGCACCTCGGGTGCCTCCACGACCGCCTGCCCGACCGAACCGTCCCCGGGCAGCAGGTGCAGCACCCCGTCGGGCAGCCCGGCCTCCTGGAAGATGCGCGCGATGACGACGCCTCCGCTGACCGCGGTGCGCGGATCCGGCTTGAGCAGTACCGCGTTGCCCAGGGCGAGCGCTGGTGCGACCGAGCGCAGCCCCAGGATCAGCGGGAAGTTGAACGGAGCGATCACGCTCACCACGCCGGCCGGCCGGCGCCGGGCGAGGGACCAGCGCGCCTCCTCGGAGGTGAGCACCTCGCCCTGCGGGTGCGTCGGCAGGCCCGCGCACTCGAAGCACTCGCCGATCGCGAGCCCCACCTCGAAGCCGGCCTTGGCCCGCACCGAACCGGCCTCCCGTACCAGCCACTCCTCGATCGCGGCGGCGTGTTCGGTGAACAGCTCGCCCGCACGCCGCAGCACCGCGGCCCGCTGCTGCGGCGAGGTGCGTGCCCAGGCCCGCTGGGCCTCGGCGGCCCGGGCGGAGGCGGCGCGCACGTCGTCGGGGGAGGCGAGGCCGATCGTGCCGAGCCGGTCGCCGGTGGCGGGCTCGGTCACCGGCTGCGCGGCGGGGGCGTCCCGCCAGCCGTCGCTGAAGAACTTCCCGTCCCAGACGGCGCTGTCCAGGAGAGTCATGGGCGTCCCTTTCTCGTGGGGTCAGTTGGGGGCGGTGAGCGCGGTGTCCACCTGGATCAGCCGCGGCCCGTCGGGGCGCCGGGCGAGCAGGGCCCGCAGCTCCTCCGGATCACGGGCGTGGGCGGCGGTGACGCCGTACCCCTCGGCGATCCGGGTGAAGTCCAGGCCGGGGATGTCCAGTCCCGGTGCGTCCGGCACGCCGAGCAGGCCGCCGAACCAGCGCAGCGCCCCGTAGGTGCCGTTGCGCAGCAGCACCACGGTCACCGGCAGCCGGTGCCGGGCCGCCGTCCACAGGGCCGTGATGCCGTAGTTGGCGGAGCCGTCCCCGGTCACGGCGACGACCGGCCGGTCGGGCCGGCCCAGGGCGACGCCCACGGCGCCGGGCAGGCCGAAGCCGAGGCCGCCGGCCGCCGGGAAGTAGTAGGAACCCGGCCGGCGCAGGTCCATCTGGCGCCACCACGCGGCGTTCGTCGACGTCGACTCCACGACGTACGCGGTGTCCTCGGGCAGCTCGTCGCGCAGCGCGGCGAACACCTCCTCCGGGTGCAGCCGGCCGCCGTCCCCCGGCTGCGGCGGCGGCACCGGCCGGTAGTCGCCCACGGGCGCGGCGGGCGCGCCGAGCGCGCCGAGCAGCAGCTCGATCACCGCGCCCGGATCGGCCACCAGCGCCTCGCCCATCGGTGCCCGCGCGGCGGCCGAGGCGTCCTCGGTGACCTGCACCAGCCGGGTGCCCTCGGGCAGATAGCGGCCCGGCAGGTACTCGTGGTAGCGGAACACCGGCGCCCCGAGGACCAGCACCAGGTCGTGGCCCTCGACGGCCCGGCGGACCGGTTCGATCCCGGCGGGCAGCACGCCCCGGAACAGCGGGTGCCGGTTGGGGAACGGCAGCCGGAACAGCGACGGCGCCGCCCACACCGGGCAGCCGAGGGCCTCGGCCAGCCGGACGGCCGCGCCGAAGTGCCCGTCGGTGTCGATGTCGCCGCCGAGCACCAGCGCCGGCCGCCGCGCGGCGGTGACCTGTTCGACGAGCCGGCGCGCCTGCTTCGCGCCGGGCTCGCCCGCCCGCTGGACCTGCCGGTCCAGGACGGCGAGGGCGTTGTCCCCGGCGTCGGCGGCCCAGTCGTCGTAGGGCACGGAGAGATACGTCGGGCGGCGCTGCAGCCGCGCCTCGAAGACCGCCTGGGCGAGGGCGCGCGGCACGTCCTGGGCGCAGGCCGGCTCGGCCGCCCACCCGACGAGGGGCTTCATCAGCGCGGGAGCGTCCACGTTCGTCAGGTTCGCCTCCGGGCCCACGGCGGGCCGTACCTGCTGTCCGGCGACGACGACGAGCGGGGTGCGGGAGGCCACGGCGTTGGTCAGGGCGCCCATGGCGTTCCCGGAGCCGGCGGCCGCGTGCAGGTTGACGAGCACCGGGTGGCCCGTCGCCTGCGCGTAGCCGTCGGCCATGCCGACGACCGCGCCCTCGTGCAGGCCCAGCACATAGCGGAACCCGTCGGGCAGCTCGGCGAGGAAGGGCAGCTCGTTGGAGCCGGGATTGCCGAAGATCGTGGTGAGTCCCTGGCGCTGCAGGAACTCGTGGGAGACACGGCGTACGGACGGCACGGCGACGTTCCTTTCCGAAGTGACCCACGCCACGCTAGGGATCTGGCGACATGGACTCCAATAGATGTTTCCGCGCGCCGATATAGAGTCCATCGATATGAGGAGCTTCGACCTCAACCTGGCCCGGGTCTTCGTCCTGCTGTACGAGACCGGCAGCGTCACGGCCACCGCCGACACGCTGCACCTCACCCAGCCGACCGTCAGCTACAGCCTGGGCAAGCTGCGCCGGCACTTCGGCGACGAGCTCTTCCACCGCACGGGCCGCGGACTGACGCCGACCGCCGGCGCGCGCCGGCTCTACGAGCCGCTGCAGCGCGCCCTCGCGGAGATCGACGGCACGGTCCGCCAGGCCGACGACTTCGACCCGGAGACCATGCCCGGCCGCTTCACGCTGGCCCTGTCCGACCTCGGCGAGGCCACACTGCTGCCCCGGCTGCTCGCGGCGGCCCGGCTGCGGGCCCCGCGCGTGTCCTTCACGGTGCGCGCCCTCGACGTCGAGGAGGCGGAGCACCAGCTGCGGCGCGGCGACCTCGACGCGTTCGTCGCCACCCCCGTGCTGACCTCGCACCGCACCGAGCGCATCCCGCTCTTCGGCGAGCGGTACGTCGCGATGGTCGCCGCCGACCATCCCCGGGTGCGCGGCGACGCGGTCAGCCTCGAACAGCTCGCCGCCGAGCACCACGCGACGGTGTACGGGCCGAGCGGCCACGTCGTCCCGCGCGAGGTGCTCGCCACGTACGGGCTGCTGGACCGGGTCGCGGTGGACGCCACCCGGTTCTCGATGCTGCCGTATCTGCTGGAGCAGACCGATCTGATCGCGATCGTGCCCGAGTTCGTGGGGGAGGTCTTCACCGCCTCGCGCCGGCTGCGCCTGGTGCGGCTGCCGTTCGAGACCGAGCCGATCGAGGTGGCGCTGTACGCCCGGCACGAGTCCTCGCGCAGTCCCTCGCAGCGCTGGCTGGTGCGGTTCATGGCCGAGGTGCTGGGCGAACGCGTCAGCCCCGCCCAGCTCCCGCCGACCACGGGCAGCGGCTGAGAGCCGCCTCATGCCCGCTCGACGGTGACCACCACCTCGCGGTCCGGCGCGGCGGCGATCCAGGCCCGCCCCGGCTCCCGGCGCGGCACCGCCCCGTCCGCGGTGACCCGCCAGCCGCCCGGCGGCAGGGACAGCTCGGTCAGCCGGGTGCCGTGCCGCGCGGCGCGGTAGGCCAGCCGGTACACGCCCGCCTGCGGGTCGTACGACGCCGAGCGGACCGTGCCGGCCACGCTCACCGCGTACGGCTCTACGGTCAGCTCCTTGTTGGCGCGGAAGGCGCCGGAGCCGTCGACCGCGCAGTACCCGCCGCCGTAGCACCACACATAGCCGGCCCAGCCGGAGGTGTAGCGGGCGAGGGAGGCCATCGCGTCGCCGTAGAACTGCCGCATGTGGGGCAGGGAGGTGTTCAGCGGCCCCCACTCGCCCACCACGACCGGCACCTTGTACCGCTTCGGGTACGCGACGACGGCCCGCTCGTACGCCTCGATCCACCCGGCGTCCGGGTCGTAGTCGGCTCCCGCCTCCATGGCGGTGTTGTAGAAGTGCGGCGCGTACACCACCTTCGGGTCGTCGACGCGTCCGAGGCCGGTCGGCACGCCCTCGCCGACGATCGGCGTGGGCTCGACGAACAGCCAGGCGTCCCGGTCCGCCGAACGCACCGCGCCGGCCAGGCGGTTGTACATCGGGGTCAGCTGCTCGCGCTCGATGCGGGCGGCCGCCGTGGGCAGGTCCTCACCCTCCTTGGCTTCGCCCATCGGCTCGTTGATGAGGTCGTAGCCGATGACGGCCGGGTGGTGGGCGAAGCGGCCGGCGAGCACCCGCCACGCGTCGGCCTGGGCGCGGCGCAGGTCGGGGTCGTCGTAGAGATGGGTGAACGCGCGCTGCACGGCGGGCTCGAAGTACTCGGCGAACCAGTCGCCGGGGTGCGGGCGGAACGGCAGGCCGTCCGTTCTGGTCGCCCACTCCGGGACGCCGCGATGGCCGAACGCGGGCCCGAACACGTCCTGGTGGGCATCGATCAGCACCTTGACGCGGTACCGCTGCGCCCAGTCGAGGATCCGCTCGATCCGGCGCAGGTACGCCTCGCTGTAGTGTCCCCGCCGCGGCTCCAGGTCGTCCCAGAACACCAGCAGCCGGGCGAAGTCGAACCCGTGGGCGCGCAGGTCCCGGAAGTGGCGCTCGGTGACGGCGGACAGCGCCTTCTCGCCCCGGTTCGCCTTGTCCTCGACGTTCCAGCCGCGCAGGGTCAGCACCCGTCCCTGCCGGTCGGTGAGGCGGGGGACGCCGGGGTCCTCCCGCGGGGCCGGGTGGGTCGCGGGGGCGAGCAGCGCGGCCACCGCCACGCCTGCCGTCAGGGTCGTTCGCAGCACGGACACCTCCGGGGGTCGGGGCTCGCGGAGCCGCGAAGCGGAACATGAGCCTCCCTCAACTTTGCTCGGCAGAGGTATTCCCAACGCGGCTACCGACCAGTAAATACCGTGGGTAACCCCACGTCCAGGAGGTGTCATGAGACGCTCCCGGTACCACGCCCGACGGACCGTCACCACCCTCGCCGCCCTGCTCGGCCTGGCGACGGCCGCCCTTCCCGCCACCGCGGCCGCCGCCGACGGCGCCCCGCGGCAGGCGACCGCCGCACCCCTGCCACCCGACCTCGAGGCCGTCCGCGCCGCCGAGGCCACCCGGCTCTACGGCGATCCCGCCGAACGCCCGCTCGCCGACCGCAAGACCGCGCTCATCTCCCTCGGCGACAGCGAGATCTCCGGCGAGGGCGTCGGCACGTACGAGGCACCCACCAACGGCCCCGACAACTGGTGCCACCGCTCACCCGACGCGGCCATCCACCGCACCGGCATCCCCGCCGACCTCACCTACAACGTCGCCTGCTCCGGCGCCTACACCGGCAACATCAGGATCGGCGGCACCAAGCAGTACGCCGACGAACTCGTCCAGAGCGACAGCCTCGCCGTCAAGGCCCGCAACACCCGCATCAAGATGATCCTCCTCGTCGCCGGCGCCAACGACGACCTCCAGTTCGGCCCCGTCATGACCGACTGCGTCGAGCGCTATCTGCTCTCCCAGGGGCCCTGCGCACCCAAGTACGCCCCCGGCTGGCAGGCCCGCGTCGACGCCCTGGTCCCCAAGGTCGAACAGACCGTGCGCGACCTGAAGTCCGTGATGCGCGACGCCGGTTACGCCGACGGCGACTACCGGCTCGTCCTGATGGGCTACCCCAGCCCCATCGGCCCCGACTTCCGCGACAACCCCGGCTACAGCGGCAAACTCGCCTGCGGCGGCCTCGGTTACGACTCCGACACCGTCTGGGGCCGCGACAGCGCCGTACCCGCCTTCGAACGCGGCCTGCGCAAAGCCGCCGCCGACACCGGCGCCTCCTTCCTCGACAACTCCCGCCTCTTCCACGGCCACGAGGTCTGCACGGAGAACACCTGGGCGCGCGGCCTGTACATCGACCTGTCCAAGCCCGGCCTGCCGGACGAGAACTCCGTGCGCCAGTCCTTCCACCCCAACGCCCGCGGCCACGCCGCCTTCGCCACCTGCCTCACCCGCTTCTACGCCGCCGGCCTGCGCGAGGCGTCCTGCGCCGACGTCGACTCCTCGGGTACGCCGGCGCTCTTCCCCTTCGCCTGGGACGACGTCTACGCCCCGGTCCGCAACCAGGCGACCGGCACCTGCATGGACGTCACCGCCTCCAGCAGTGCCGACGGCACCGGCGTCCTCGGCTGGGACTGCACCGGCAACCGCAACCAGCGCTGGTGGTACGACCCGGACCGGCAGACCTACCACACCGAACTCACCCAGGACCGCTGCCTGGACGTGCCCGGCGCGCAGTACCGCACCGGCGCCGCGCTCATCATCTGGAACTGCTCCGGCGCCGCCAACCAGAAGTTCGTCCGCGACGGCGCCACCATCCGCCCGGCCGCCGCGACGGGCCTGTGCCTGACCCAGACCACGGCCCGCGACCCGCTGCGCCTGCAGACCTGCGACGGCACACAGAGCCAGAGGTTCACCTCCTAGCCCCCCCGCCCAAGGGGCCCGAAGCGGCACTCTTCACCCCAACGAGTGAATTACGGGACGGATTTCCGGACGTCCGCCCCCGCGTCCGGTGTGCTGAGCCGCGCGGGGCCCCGACCGGACGGGGCCCCGCCGACGAGGCAGGGGGGAGTGGGACGGATGCGTCTCATCGTCTTGTGCGCCTGGCTGGTGACGGCCGCCCTCGGCGGCCACCTCGCCACCGTGTGGATCCGTCACGGCGGACTGCGCCAGCGCACGCCCGGCGTGACCCGGCTGCCGCTGTGGCTGGTGCTGGGGCACGTGGCGCTCGCGGTCTGCGGACTCGCCGCCTGGTGCGCCTACGTACTGGGCGGCGTGCGCAGTTCCGCGTGGGCGGCCTGCGCGGTCGTCCTGATCGTGGCCGCCTTCGGCTTCATGATGCTGCTGCGCTGGCTGCCCAGCTCCGGCCGGCACTCCCACGCCGGCGGCGCCACCGCCGAACGCCACTTTCCGCTGACCGCCGTCGTCGCCCACGGCGCGAGCGCCGGCGCCACGGTGCTGCTCGTCGTCCTTGTCGTCGTGGGACGCGCCTGACACGGCCCGCACCGATACGCCGGCGGCTCCCTCGGCCGGACCCGCACCGGTGCGCCGGTGGCTCCCGCCGCCGGGCCGGCGCCCCGTGGATCACGGGCCGGGCAGCCGCCGCACCGGCGGGACACCTCGCGTACGGGAACGGGTGAACCAGCCGTGCGCCGTGTCCCACAGACGGGCCCGCGCCGCCTCCCAGTCCGGCTCCCAGCCGGGCCGCACCCCTCGCGCCCCCCAGCCGTCCGGCCGGCGGCGCGGCACGTCGAGCCCGGCCGCGTGGGCGGCGAGCGCGGCGTCGCACACCTCGCGGGCGATCCGCACGGCTTCACGGCCGCTGTCCGCCTGGCCGGTGAAGACATAGCTCCCCCGGCGGTCCGGCTGCGCCCGGTGCGTGATCGGGACGTCGACCTGGAAGTACGGCTTGACCACCACGTCCACCTTCCTGTGTCGGTCGGGTCGGTGTGACGAACGTATGGGCGATCCGCGGGGCCTGCCATCCGGGGAGGGGGCGCTACGTATACGCAATTAACCCGCACCGCAGGCCGGAGCCACAGCCGATCGGTTCCGGGACCTTTCGTTCCGGCGCATTCCGGACGCAGAATCGACGTTCGAACGCATGCGGATCCGGGGGCCGACGGCTGGAGCTATGTGGTGGCGCTTGGTGACGCTCCGTGGACGAACAGGCTGCGGCGGACGCTGGACGGCGAGGACGGCCGGCCGGTGCTGGTGCTGGTCGAGGGACCCGCCGGGTACGGCAAGAGCCGCCTCGTGCGCTGTCTGGCCGGCGCGCCGTGGGCGGCACGGGCGGCACGCGAGGTGTGGGTGTGCGGGGACGGCGATCCGCCGGCACCGCCCGTCGGCGACCGGCCGCTCCTCCTCGTCGCCGAGGACCTGCACCGTGCCGGGGAGCGCGACCTGGCCTGGCTGCGCGGCGTCCTGGAGCGCGCGGGCCAGGGCCTGGCGGTCGTGGTGACCTACCGGCCCGAGGAACTGCCCGTGACGGGCCTGCCCCTGGGCACCCCGCCCCCGCGCTACCCCTCCCAGCTGTCCGTCCGCAGGCACCGCCTGGAAGCGTGGTCCGCCGACGCGGTGCGCCGGTACGCCGCCGAGGCCCTGGGCCGGCGCTGCACGCCCGAGGCCGCCGCCCGGCTGCACGAGCGCTCCGCGGGCGTGCCGCAGGTCGTCGCCGACCTGGTGGAGGCGCTGCGGGACTGCCCCGACCAGCCGTGGTACACGCCCGCCGACGTGGACGCGGTCGGCGTCCCGGTCCGGCTCGCCGACCTGGTGCTGGGCCGGGCCGGCGCCCTGCCCGCACCGCAGCGCCCCGTCGTGTGGGCGGCGGCCGTGCTGGAGCGGCCCGCGCCGGACACCGAACTGATCGCCGTGGCCGCCCTCACCCCGCGCGAGGGCCGCGCCGCCCTCGCCGGCGCGCTGGCGTCCGGGCTGCTGGTCGAGGCCGACGACGGCCGCTACCGGCTGATCTGCCCGCTCGCCGCGCAGGCGCTGCGGGAGACCCTGCCCGGCCCGCTGCGCAAGGAACTGCACGGACGGGCCGCGGACGCGCTGGCCGGCCACCGGCCGGTGTCCTGGCCCGCGCTGGCCCGGCACCGGCGCGCCGCCGGCCGGGTGCGCAGTTGGCTGCGGGCCGTGGAACAGGCCGCACACGAGGCCCACGTCCTCGGCGAGAGCGCCCGCTACCAGGAGGCCATCGGTCTGCTGGAGCAGGCGATGGCCTCCCCGCTCGTCTCCCCGCAGGCGCGGGCCCGGCTCGCGCCCGTGCTCGCCCGCAGCGCGGTCGACGGACTGCGCTCCGACCAGACCGTCGAGGCCCTCCAGCGCGTCGTCCAGGACGACAGCCTGCCGGCCGCCGTCCGCGGCGAGATCCGCCTCGATCTCGGGCTGCTCCTGGTCAACCAGGTCGGCGGCGAGGACGGCCGCGGCGTGCTGGAGCAGGCCGCGGCCGAACTGCGCGAGGAGCGCCCCGCCCTCGCCGCGCGGGCCATGTGCGCGCTCGCCTCACCGCGCTGGCCGGCCACCGGCGTGGCCGTCCACGACCGGTGGCTGCGCGCCGCCGACGAGGCCGCCGCCGAAAGCGGCGACCCGGCGGCCCACGCGGCCGTCGCCACGGCCCGGGTCACCCTCGCCACCATGCGCGGCGACCCCCGGGCCTGGACCCTGATCGAGGACCTGCCCACCACCAGCACCGACACCCAGGCCCGGCGCCACGCGGCGCGCGGACTGTGCAACGCCGCCGACGCCGCCGTCTGGCTCGGCCACTACGAGCGCGCCGAGAAACTGCTCGCCGAGGGCGTCGAACTGTCCGTGACCAGCGGTTCACCCTTCACCGAGCACACCGCGCTCGGCACCCGCCTGACGCTCGACTGGATGCTGGGACGCTGGCAGGGGCTCGCGGAGCGGTGCGAGGCGTTCGTCGCCGCCACCTTCGACATGCCGCTCATCTCCAGCGACGGACGGCTGGTGCTGGGCCTGCTGGCGCTCGCCCAGGGCGAGTGGGGCCGGGCCGTGTCCTGGCTGTCCGGCGAGCGCGGCACCGCACCGGAGTACGTCTCGCCCAGCCAGGCCGCGGCCATGTCCGGCGCGCTCGTCCGCCGCGAACTCGCCCGCGACGAAGTGGCGAACGCGGCCGCCGAGGCCCGCACCGCCTGGGAGAAGGTCGCCCGCAAGGGCATCTGGGCGTGGGCGGCCGAACTGGCGCCCTGGGCCGTGGAGGCGACCGCCCGCGCGGGGCGGGTCGCGGAGGCCCGCGCCATGGTCGACGCCTTCGCCGAAGGGCTCCACGGCGTCGACGCGCCCGGCGCGCGCGCCTCACTGACCTGGACCCGGGCCGCCCTCGCCGAGGCCACCGGCGAGCCGGCCCGTGCGGCGGGGCTGTACCGGGAGGCCTCGGCGTCCTACGCCGCACTCGGCCGGACGTACGCGCGGGCGCTGACCGCGGAGGGCGCGGGCCGCAGCGCGCTCACCGCGCACGCCCCGCACCCCCGCGCGGACGAGGCGAACGCGGCCGACGCGCACCCGCACCCCGACGCCGTCGACGGGGCCGCGCACACTCGCGCCGGCGACGTCCCAACGGCGGACCCGCGCATCGCCACCGGCGGCCGGCCGCTCTCGCTCACCGGGGACGGCGGCGACGGCCCGGACACCGACGCCATCGCCGAACTCGCGGCCTGCATCGAGCAGTTCACCGAACTCGGCGCGTCCTGGGACGCCGCACGGACCCGCGCCCTGCTGCGCGCGCACAGCCCCGCGCCCGAGCGCCGCCCGAACGGCCGCCCCGCCTACGGCGACCAGCTCTCCCCGCGTGAGCGGGAGGTGGCCCAGCTGGCCGGCGCGGGCCTGACCAACCGGGAGATCGCCGCCACCCTGCACCTGTCGCCCCGCACGGTCGAACAGCACGTCGCCCGCGCCATGCGCAAGCTGAACCTCGCCTCGCGCCAGCAGCTCGCGGAGACCGGCGACGACGCCTGACGGCCGGGTGCAGAACGGATTCCGGGCGGGCTAGAACCGGTCCCGGTGGTCCGTCGCCCACTGCTCGAACGTGCGCGCGGGGCGGCCGGTCACCTTCGCCACGTCCTCGTGGACCTGGGACTCGTCCAGCTCGCCGCCGCGGTTGAACCGGAAGAACGCCTCGACGTACTCGGCGGGCATGCCCGCCTCCATCTCGGCCCGCGCCTCCTCGTCCGACAGGCCCACGCACCGCAGCGGCCGGCCGAGCACCCGCGCGAGCACCGCGACCTGGTCCGCGGGCAGCAGGGACTCCGGTCCCGTCAGGTCGTAGACGCGCCCCTGGTGCCCGTCGCCGGTGAGCGACTCGGCGGCCACGGCGGCGATGTCCCGCGGGTCCACGCAGGCGCTCGCCACGTCCGGGAACGGCACCCGCACCTCGTCGCCCGCCTGCAGCTGCGGCAGCCAGCGCAGCGCGTTCGACATGAACGCGCGGGGCCGCAGCATGGTCCAGGTCAGCCCCGAGTCGCGCACGGCCCGCTCGGACAGCGTCATGTACCTCGAGACGGCGTTGGTGAGATCCTCCAGCGCGGCCGAACCCCCGGAGAGCAGCACCACGTGCTCCACGCCCGCCTCGCGGGCCCGCGCCAGCAGCCCCGCCATGTCGGCGTACCCCGGCAGCAGGAACAGCCCCCGCACGCCGTCCAGCGCGGCGCCCAGCGACCCGGGATCGTTCAGGTCGCCGGTCACCGCCTGCGCGCCCGGGGGCAGGTCGGCGTCGGGACGGCGGACGAGGGCACGCACCGGCGCGCCCTTCTCGGTCAGTTCCCGGACGAGTGCGGATCCGGTGTTGCCGGTGGCGCCGGTGACGAGGAACAACGTCTCTCCTTCGGGAGGTGCGCAGGGGTGCGACTCGCGCGTCCGGCCCGCTGCGGCGGGCCGGACGGGCGGCGACGAGTCGCCGACACTGTCGCACGGTCACCGCGGGGCGCCCGGGCGTACGCGCCGGAACGGCCGTACAACGTCAGGTCGGTACGCCGGATCAGTCGACGGGCCAGGTGTGCGCAGGGGCGTTGAGGTGCATGTAGTCGATGTACTGCTGGGTCATGCGCCGCAGGGCCTCGTGGCGGCCGGCGTGCGCGGTGGCGTCGATGTGGTGGAACATCTCCGTCTGCCACACCGCACCGTTGCGGGCGGTGACGCAGCGTTGCTCGATCACGCCGAGCAGCGGCTCGCGCCACGCCGCGTCCATGCCGGAGCGCTCCAGACCCCGGTGCGCCAGCGGCAGCAGCCGCCGCAGCACCAGCTCCGGCACGGGCACCTCGCCCATGCCCGGCCAGTACAGCCGCGCCTCGATGCCGTCGCGGGCGGCCGTGTGCAGGTTGTCCTCGGCGGCGGTGAACGACATCCGCGACCACACGGGGCGTTCCTCCTCGACGAGGGCGCGGGTCAGCCCGTAGTAGAAGGCGCCGTTGGCGAGGGTGTCGGCGACGGTCGGACCGGCGGGCAGCACCCGGTTCTCCACCCGCAGGTGCGGCTTGTCGTGGGCGATCGCGTAGACCGGCCGGTTCCAGCGGTAGATCGTGCCGTTGTGCAGGGTGAGCTCGGCGAGGTGCGGGATGTCGCCGCGTTCCAGTGTCTCGGCCGGGTCCTGCTCGTCGCACAGCGGCAGCAGCGCGGGGAAGTAGCGCAGGTTCTCCTCGAACAGGTCGAAGACGCTGGTGATCCAGCGTTCCCCGAACCACACCCGCGGCCGCACCCCCTGCACCTTGATCTCCTCGGGGCGGGTGTCGGTGGCCTGCTCGAACAGCGGGATGCGGGTCTCGTGCCACAGCTCCCGGCCGAACAGGAAGGGCGCGTTCGCGGCCAGCGCGACCTGGACGCCGGCGATGGCCTGGGCCGCGTTCCAGTAGTCGGGGAACTCCTGCGGGGAGACCTGCAGGTGGAACTGGGTGCTGGTGCAGGCGGCCTCGGGGGTGATCGTGTCGGCGTAGGTGCGCAGCCGGTCGGCACCGCCGATCTCGATGTGCAGGTCCTCCCCGCGCGCGGCGAAGATCTGGTCGTTGAGCAGGCGGTAGCGGGGATTCTCCGACAGCGCGGCCTCGCCGACGTCCTGCTGTCGCAGGGTGGGCAGGATGCCGATCATGATCAGGTGGGCGCCGACCGTCCGGGCGCGTTCCTCGGCGTGGTTGAGCGCCGCCCGGATCTCCGACTCCCAGGCGTCGGGGCCGCCCTCCGTCAGCCGGCGGGGCGGGATGTTGATCTCCAGGTTGAACCGGCCCAGCTCGGTCGACCAGGCCGGATCCGCGATGGCCTCCAGCACGTCGCAGTTGCGCATCGCCGGCTCGCCCCGGTCGTCGACCAGGTTCAGTTCGATCTCCAGGCCGACCTGGGGCCGCTCGGACTCGAAGCGTGCCTCGCGCAGCATCTGCGCGAGGACGTCGAGGCACTCCTGCATCTTGATCCGGTACCGGCGCCGGTCCTCACGGGTGAAGACCAGCGCCGGGACGTCCCGTCCCATGGGCCCTCCCGGTCGCGCCAGGTTGAGCTGCCTCCCCCCAGAATCGCACCGCCGGGGGGACGCGACCAGACGGGAGCAGACCCGGGCGGGGCGGCCGCGGGGTGGGGCCGCCGCTGGTCCGGGCTGCCGTGGGGGGGGGCAGGCGGGGCCGCCGCCGGGCCGGGGTGCCGTAGGACGGCCGCCGCCGGGCCGGGTGGGGCTGCGTCCGGGCTCAGACCTCCGCCGCGGCCCCCGTCCCGCCCTCCACGCCGCGAGCAGCGCTCGGCTCAGACGTCCGCTGTGCCCACCCGCCCCGTCTCCCGCCGCGCCATCCACGCCGCGACCAGCGCGCCGGAGATGTTGTGCCACACGGAGAAGACGGCGGCCGGCAGTGCGGCGAGCGGGGTGAAATGCGCGGTGGCGAGGGACGCGGCGAGACCGGAGTTCTGCATGCCGACCTCGAAGGCCATCGCGCGGGACGCCGGCCGGCCGAGGCGCGCTAGCCGGCCGCAGCCGTAGCCGAGGGCGAGCCCGCAGCCGTTGTGCAGGACGACCGCCAGCAGCACCGTGAGCGCGGCCGACTTCAGCGCGTCGGCGCTGCCCGCGACGACCACGGCGACGATCGCCGCGATCGCCAGCGAGGACAGCCAGGGCATGGCGCCGAGGACGCGCTCGATCCGCCGCCCGGCGACCAACCGCACCGCGAGTCCGGCGAGCACCGGCAGCAGCACCGTCTTCAGGATGTCCGTCACCATCGAGCCCGCGTCGACGGGCAGGTACTGGCCCGCGAGCAGCAGCGTCAGCGGCGGGGTGAGCAACGGCGCCAGGACGGTGGAGACGGTGGCGACGGACACGGACAGGGCCACGTCGCCCCGCGCGAGGTAGGTGACCACGTTGGAGGCGGTGCCGCTGGGTGCGCAGCCGACCAGGACGACCCCGGCGGCGAGCGCGGGAGACAGGTGCAGCAGATGCGCGATGAGCCAGCCCAGCCCCGGCATGATCACGTAGTGGGCGACGAGGCCCAGCAGCACCACCCAGGGCCGGCGGGCCACGCCCCGGAAGTCCTCCAGCGACATGGTCAGACCCATGCAGAACATGACCACACCCAGCAGGTACGGCACATAGGTGCCGTATCCGGTGAACGTGCCGGGGGAGAGGAGGCCGAAGGCGCCCGCCGCGACGACGAGGACGGGGAAGACGGTGACGGCGCGCCGGGCGGCGCGGTCCGCGGGATCGGGGCCGGCCGGGCGGGCGGCGGGATCGGTGGTCGTGGCCGGTGTGTCGGGGCTCTGCATAAGAAACATGTAAATGCCATGTATCAGTTCCGGGCAACGCCGTCTCGCGATCCGGGCCGACGCAACGGCCGGTGCGGCGTGCCCCTGGTGGGGTAGGAATACCCAGGAACTCGCCGGCGTCGACCGACACCGAACACCACTCGCTCCCGGTACCGTTGCCGACCCGCGCCGTGCGCGCGGAACGCTGACGACGACGCTGCGGGCCACTGGGGGAAAGCGACCGAACGACGATGGGCGTGTACTACGAGCGGATCGTGGACGTCGAGGCGACCGCCGAGGAAGCCGGCCCGCCGGCGGAGCGCATGGTGGACTGGATGGTCGCCGAGGGCGTGATCACGCGCCGGATGTCCGGCGAGCTGGTGTACAGCCGCCACGCCGACGAGGGTTACGTCCCGGGCCCGCACTGGGCGCGTGCCGTGGCCGACGCCTCCTGCACGGCCTGCGGCGCGGTCGTCCCGGTCACCGCATGGCGGTGGGACCCCACCTTCGCCCTCGGCACCCTGGCCTTCGACTTCTGGAACTGGCCCCCACTGTCCACCGACTTCCACACCGCATTCACCCACCACCTCCAGCACCGCACCACCCACATGGGCAAGCTCTGATGCGCACTCACTCCAGGACGTGGTGCACCCGCCCGTCGTCCGTCACCTCGTACACGTCGAGACGCAACTGCCTCCGAACGGCGACCGGAACGCGTTGGGCGGCCTTGACCGCGGAGGACGGCACCACGAGCGCGTAGCGCGTGCCCGGCTCCCAACGCGTCATTCTGCGCAGCAGTTGGCCGTAGGCGATGTCGACGTCGATGCCGGTCTCCCGCGTGCGGCCCTTGGCCTCGCAGATAAGCCGCTGCTCACCGCGCACGGCCTCCAGATCGGTCCACCGGTCCGTAGGAGTGTCCGGCGTCCAGCCCTCGCTCAGCAACCAGTCGCGGAAGGCGTAGAGCACACGGTCCTCGTCGCTGCGGATTCCCAGGAGCTTCGTGAGCGAGGCCATGTCCCTCTTCTCGTTGCGGCGCAACCGTCCACGTCCGTCCGCGTCGAGGTCGGTGGGGCGGACGACGACCAACCGCAGGCCGTGCGCTGGGATCTCCGTCTCGCGCCGCGCGTCGTACAGGGCTCGCTGCTTGCCGCGGTGGACGCCGCTGACGGTCAGGCGGTCCGGCTTGTCGAAGTGGGGGACCGCATGGTCGTGCTGGCGTTCGCGGTACTCGAGAACGAGCCGGTGGCCGGGCCAGTAGGCGTCGACCGGGAGTCTGGCGCGGCGGCCGTTCGGTGCAGGGTCGCCCAGCAACCAGTCGAAAGTGTGCTGCGTGAGGGCTTCTTCGCCGAGGATCCGCTCGCACAGACGCACGACGTAGGCCTCGTCACTGTTCTCTCTGCGGGGCATGCCGGCATTCAAGCGCCCGTCCGGTGCGCCCCGCCAGGTGTCGGGGGCAGGCCGGACGGGCGGTGGGGGAGAGGTGGGCCGCCGTCGGGGGTGGGGTCAGCGGAGGAGGGTGGTGAGGGCTGTGCTCGCTCCCGTGGCGCAGGCCAGGACGGCCGAGGCGCAGACGGCGTGGCGGACCAGCAGGCGGTGGCGGAGCTCGGCGTAGCGGGCCTCGTACTCCTGGCGCAGTTCGGCGGCGCGGCGCAGGGTCTGGCGCAGGCGCTGCCGGGTGAGTTCGATGTGCTCCTCGGTGTAGAGCCGGGCCACCTCCTCGGCCTGCGCGGTGGTCAGCCACGGCAGCCGGGCGCAGAAGGCCTCGGCGTCGCGCCGCGCCCGCTCCCGGTCCGCCTCGGCGAGGAGGAAGCCCTCGACCTCGTTCGCGAGCACCGCCGCCTGACGGCGGGCCAGGGACCGCGCCGAGTCGGTCACCGCTGCTCGCCCTCGTGTCCGGCCGCGTCGATGGCGTCGCGCCGCCCGGTGAGCTCCTTCTGGTCCAGCTCCGAGATCTCGGGGTGGTGCAGGTCGAACGCCGGGGATTCGCTGCGGATTCGCGGCAGGGTGAGGAAGTTGTGCCGCGGCGGCGGGCAGGACGTGGCCCACTCCAGGGAGCGGCCGAAGCCCCACGGGTCGTCGACGCCGACCGGCTTGCCGTACTTGGCCGTCTTCCAGACGTTGTACAGGAACGGCAGCATGGACAGGCCGAGCACGAAGGACGCGATCGTCGAAACCGTGTTCAGCGCGGTGAAGCCGTCCGAGGCCAGGTAGTCGGCGTACCGGCGCGGCATGCCCTCGGCGCCGAGCCAGTGCTGCACCAGGAAGGTGCCGTGGAAGCCGACGAACAGCGTCCAGAAGGTGATCTTGCCCAGGCGTTCGTCGAGCATCTTGCCGGTGAACTTCGGCCACCAGAAGTGGAATCCGGCGAACATCGCGAAGACGACCGTGCCGAAGACGACGTAGTGGAAGTGCGCCACCACGAAGTAGGAGTCGGAGACATGGAAGTCCATCGGCGGCGACGCCAGGATGATGCCGGTCAGACCACCGAAGAGGAAGGTGACCAGGAAGCCGGCCGCCCACAGCATCGGGGTCTCGAACGACAGCGCGCCCTTCCACATCGTGCCGATCCAGTTGAAGAACTTCACACCGGTCGGGACCGCGATCAGGAACGTCATGAAGGAGAAGAACGGCAGCAGCACCGCCCCGGTGACGAACATGTGGTGCGCCCACACCGTCGCGGACAGCCCCGCGATGGAGATGGTCGCGGCCACCAGACCCATGTAGCCGAAGACCGGCTTGCGCGAGAACACCGGGATGATCTCGGTGATGATGCCGAAGAACGGCAACGCGATGATGTACACCTCTGGATGCCCGAAGAACCAGAAGAGGTGTTGCCACAGAATGGGCCCGCCGTTGGCCGGATCGTAGACGTGGGCACCGAACTTGCGGTCCGCCTCCAGGGCGAACAGCGCGGCCGCGAGGACCGGGAAGGCCAGCAGGACCAGGACACCGGTCAGCAGCACGTTCCAGGTGAAGATCGGCATGCGGAACATGGTCAGGCCGGGGGCGCGCATGCAGATGATCGTGGTGATGAAGTTGACCGAGCCGAGGATGGTGCCGAAGCCGGAGAAGGCCAGACCCATGATCCACATGTCGGCGCCGATGCCCGGGGTGCGGATCGCGTCGGACAGCGGTGTGTAGGCGAACCAGCCGAAGTCGGCCGCGCCCTGCGGGGTGAGGAAGCCGCCCACCGCGATCAGCGAGCCGAACAGGTACAGCCAGTAGGCGAACATGTTCAGCCGCGGGAACGCCACATCCGGCGCACCGATCTGCAGCGGCATGATCCAGTTGGTGAAGCCGGCGAACAGCGGCGTCGCGAACATCAGCAGCATGACCGTGCCGTGCATCGTGAACGCCTGGTTGTACTGCTCGTTCGACACGATCTGCAGTCCCGGACGGGCCAGCTCGGCGCGCATGATCAGCGCCATGACCCCACCGATCAGGAAGAACGCGAACGACGTCGACAGATACAGGGTGCCGATCGTCTTGTGGTCCGTGGTCGTCAGCCACTTCACCACCACATTGCCCGGCCGCTTGCGATGGACGGGCAGTTCGTCCTGGTAATACGCCTCTTCGGCTGGGGAACCGTGAGGTTCGTTGAGGATGCTCACAGATGTGTCTCTCTCGAAAGACTGGCTTCGCCCACGTCGGTCTCGCCATCCTCGCGGTACACGGACCGGCGCGGGGCCCGGAGCGAGCGACACGCGGCCGTTCACGTGACGATCGCACACCAATGGAGCAGTGCACGCGGGCGTGGGCCGCGGCGCGCCCCGGCCGGGAGGGCGCGTGCCGCGGCCGGTGTCGTGCGCCGCGCGGGTGACCTGACGGCCCGGCTTCGGACGACACCGGCCGGCCGATCGTCATATTGACGCTCACCGTGTACGGCCGTGTCCCCCCGATCCCCAGAGAGGGCCTCATGCTCCGACTCCCCCGTCTGGCCGGTGCCGCCACCGCCGCCCTCGCCCTCGGCGCCCTGGCCGCGGCGCCGGCGGCGAGCGGCGAGCCGATCGTGTCCGCCCCGCGCATCGTCGCCCACTTCGACCTGGCCGCCGGCCAGACACCGGAGAACATCGCGCTGGAGCCGGACGGCTCGGCCGACCTCACCTTCGCCTTCGCCCGCCAGGTCGCCCACGTCACCCGGTTCGGCCAGGTGAGCGTCCGCGCCACCCTCCCGGCCGAGCCGCACCCGAACACGCCCCTCATCGGCAGCGCCATCGTCTCCGGCATCGCCCGGGCCCACGACGGCACGCTGTACGTCGCCTACGCCACCGGCACGAGCAGGACGGGCATCTGGCGGATCGCCCCCGACGGCCGCGCCCCCCGGCAGATCGCGCAGCTGCCGCCCGACGGGCTGCCCAACGGCCTGGCCCTGGACGAGCACCGGGGCATCCTCTACGCCGCCGACTCCGTACGGGGCGTCGTCTGGCGCGTCCCACAGGCGGGCGGCCGCCCCACGGTCTGGGCCGGCGGACCCGCGCTCGCCCCGCTGCCCCCGCCGGTCGCCGGCTTCGGCGCCAACGGCATCAAGGTCCGCCACGACGCGGTGTGGGTGACCAACACCGACCGCGGCACGCTCCTGCGCATCCCCGTGCGCGCGGACGGCTCCGCCGGTGCCACGGCGACCAGGGCGAGAGACCTCGGCGGCATCGACGACTTCGCCTTCGCCGGCCGCGACGAGACCGTGCTCGCCGCGCTGAACACCGACAGCGAACTCGTCGTCGTCCGCCCCGACGGCAGCCACCGGGTCGTCCTGCGGCGCGAGGACGGACTGTCCAACCCCACCTCGGTCGCCGTACGCCGCCACACGGTCTACGTGCCGAGCGCCGCCTACTTCACCCTGAGCGACCCCAACCTGCTGCTCGCCCGTCTCTCCACCCGCCAGGGACGGGGCCTGTGACCGCCCCGACGCCGGCCACGGAGGCGCCGCCGGCCCGCTACGACGACCTGCGCGCCCTGATCGTCAACTGCACCCTGAAGCGCTCCCCGGAGACCAGCAACACCCAGGGCCTCATCGACAAGAGCACCGCCATCATGGACGCGCAGGGCGTGCGGGTGGACGTCGTGAGGGCGGTGGACCACGACATCGCCACCGGGGTGTGGCCCGACATGCGGGAGCACGGCTGGGAGAGGGACGCCTGGCCGGAGCTGTACCGGCAGGTCATGGCCGCCGACATCCTCGTCCTGGCCGGGCCCATCTGGCTGGGCGACAACAGCTCGGTGATGAAGCGGGTCGTCGAGCGCCTCTACGCCTGCTCCAGCCTGCTCAACGACGCCGGCCAGTACGCCTACTACGGCCGGGTCGGCGGCTGCCTGATCACCGGCAACGAGGACGGCGTCAAGCACTGCGCGATGAACGTCCTCTACAGCCTGCAGCACCTGGGCTACACCATCCCGCCCCAGGCGGACGCCGGCTGGATCGGCGAGGCCGGCCCCGGCCCGTCGTACCTCGACCCCGGGTCGGGCGGCCCGGAGAACGACTTCACCAACCGCAACACCACGTTCATGACCTGGAACCTGCTGCACCTGGCCCGGGCGCTGAAGGACCTCGGCGGCATCCCCGCCTACGGCAACCAGCGCACCGCCTGGGACGCGGGCTGCCGCCACGACTACGAGAACCCCGAGCACCGCTAGGGGGTGTCTCGTCGATCACGCCGGGCTCGCGACGTCTGGCACCGCACCTCGCCGCGTTGTCGTCGGTCCCCGATGCTCCGCATCGGCTCCCTCCTCCGCCTTGCGATGCACGGCGCCAGACGCCGCTCCCTGATCCGGCGTGATCGACGAGACACCCCCTAGGTCTCCGGCGGTCCCAGGGCCGTCTCGTCAGAGCTCGCGGGCCGGCCAGTCCAGGAGGCGGGCCCCGATGACCGCGGTCTGGAGTTTGTAGCGGTGGGCCGGGTCCGCGGGGTCGGCGCCCGTGAGCTGGTGGATGCGCTCCAGGCGGTACGTCACCGCCCGCACGCTCAGCGACAGGCGCCTGGCCGCCTCGGCGGCCACGCATCCCGCGTCGAAGTACACCGTCAGCGTCTGCAGCAGCGGTTCGGCTCCGCCGCGGGCCGTGGTGAGCGGACCGAGCGTGTTCAGCACGAGGTCGGCCATGGCCTGCCGGTCCCGGGTCAGAACGGGATAGACGAGCAGGTCGGCCGCGTACAGTACCGGCTCGTCGAGTTCGAGCCGCTCGGCCATCTCCAAGGCGTTGAGGGCCTCTTCGTAGGAGTGGACGACACCGCCCGGGCCGGGCTGGGCGCGGCCGACGGCCACCCGGCCGCCGTCGGTCGCGGCGTGCGCCTGCTTGGCGAAGAAGGCGAGCACCTCGTCCTGGTGGCCGGGTGCGATGCACAGCAGCCGGCCCTCCTTGGTGGTGATCAGGATGTCGCGGTCACCGAAGCGCGTGAGGAGCGACCGCTCCACCTGCCGGGGGACCGGATCGCCCTCCTCGTACGCCGTCGGCCCCTGCGCGACGGCTACCGCGTGGGCGTGGGAGAGCCGGAGCCCGAAGCGTTCCGCGCGCTCGGCGAGGCGGCCGAGGTCGCTGCGCCCGTACAGCAGGTCGTCGACGAACTCGCGGCGGGCCGCCACTTCCTGACGGACCGCCAGACGCTGGGCTCGCTCGTAGCCCTCGGCGAAGGCGTCCACCATGCGCTGCAGGGCGGCGAGCGTGTCCGCGCCGGAGCCGACGGTGTGCGGCCAGGCCTCCCGGGCCGCGGACAGGTGTGCGTGGACGAGGCTGCGCAGCCCGTATCCGGCCTCCGCGGCCTGCTCGCCGAGGGAGCGGCGGAAGGCGACCTCCTCTCGGGTGAGCCGCCGGCCGGTGGCCGACACCTCGGCCAGGATCCGTGCGCAGCCGTCGAGGTAGTGCTCGGGTATCTCCGAGTCGGTCAAGGCGTTCCCCCTGGATGTCGCGTACCGGTGGCGGTTGTTCGGCGGTCCACCGGCATCAAGACCCTAATGAACGCTGCCGGAAACCGGCAATGCGCCCTCGCCGCCCGGGCGTGCACCATGACCTCGGGGAGCACCACGGAAGGATCCGATGCCGGACACCGGCAGGTGTCCGGCACCGGCTGCGTGGAAGCCGGGACCCGGCCGACCACCTCTTTTGAACGTGTTCAACTCCCGGCGTATGCTGCCGCCATGACCGATACGAGCGGCGAAACGGCCGCCCTGCTGAGGGGCGTTCGCGCCTGGCTGGTCCTCTTCGTCGTCTGCCTGGTGCTCAGCGGCGCCACGGCCTTCCCCCTGGTGCACGAACTGCGCTGGGCCGAGTCGGTGCTGCGCGCGCTGTCCGCGCCCGAGCACCTGCCGGGGCTGATGCGGTGGATCGAGCGGGTCCGCGCCGGACTCGACACCGCCGACGCCCGCTACCCCTTCCTCCTCTACGGCACCGACTGGCTGGCCTTCGCCCACCTGGTCATCGCCGTGGCCTTCTACGGCCCCTACCGCGACCCCGTCCGCAACATCTGGGTCGTCGAGTTCGGGATGATCGCCTGCGCCGGCGTCATCCCGCTCGCGCTGATCTGCGGGCCGCTGCGCGGCATCCCCTTCTGGTGGTCGCTGATCGACATGTCGTTCGGCGTGTTCGGGGTGATCCCGCTGTACGTCGTCCGCCGCAGGATCAAGCAGTTGGCGGCGGCGACGGCGGCGAGCCCGCCGGTGACGGCCGTGGCGTGACCGGCCTCCGTCAGGGGCCGGAGGCGTCGTCGCCCCGGCGGAAGCGGTGGACGAGCCACACCACCCCGTGAGCAGGGAGAGCGCGGCGAGCACCGGCGGGTCGACGACCGGTACGACACCACCATGAACGGCACCCACACCAGGGGCGCCACCACGCTCAGCAGCGCCGCATCGACCAGGCCCGGTACGCCTTCGACAAGATGCTCACCTACGCCGACGATGTCGGCTTGTTCGCCGAGGAGATCGGCCCCCGGGGTGAGCAACTGGGCAACTTCTCGCAGGCCTTCACCCACCTCGCCCTGATCACGGCGACGACGGCGCTCGACGAGGCCCTGGACCGGCTGGAGAGCCGACCGCCCGGAGGGCCGGCCGGCCGACGGGGAGGCGATCGAGGGCGGTACGGCGCGTGCGTGGCCGCGGGGCTCGGGGCCGGTGCCTCAAGGCCGGCCCAGTCGCCTCCAATGACGGGGCCAATCCCATCCTATGGAGGGGCAAAGAATTCCCCGCGGCACTGCCGGTCCGCGCTCCGCCGGGACTACGTTCCTCCCGCACCCTGTCATGTCAAGCTCAATCGGCAGACGGGGTTGAGTGTCATGCTCATGACTGCGCGGTACCGCCGCCGCTACGCGCGTCACGGGCCTGCCCACCCAGTGCGCATCCCCACATCACAACGGAGGCAGTACCCCCATGCGTGAGTCACGCCCGAGCACGCGCGGCAGGAGTCTGCGAAGACTCGTCGCCGTCGCACTCCCCGCGCTCGCCCTGACCGTCGCCGGATTCACCGCGGCACCCACCGCCGGGGCGGCACCCACCGCCGCGCCCGCACCGCAGGCCACCCGGGCCGCGCAGAACACCAAGGCGCTGACCGCCCCCGAGCGGCAGACGTACCACTCCACCGGCAAGGCCGGGCAGAAGGTTCCCACCACCCACCTGTGCGCCACGGCCGCACCGGGCCAGGCCTCCTGCTTCGCCCAGCGCCGTACCGACATCAAGCAGCGGCTCGCCTCCGCGCTCGCCGCCGCCACCCCCTCCGGCCTGTCCCCGGCGAACCTGCACAGCGCTTACAACCTGCCCACCACGGGCGGTTCCGGCATCACGGTCGCCATCGTCGACGCCTACAACGACCCCAACGCCGAGGCGGACCTCGCCACCTACCGCTCCACCTACGGCCTGTCCTCCTGCACCAAGGCCAACGGCTGCTTCAAGCAGGTCAGCCAGACCGGCTCCACCACCTCGCTGCCCACCAACGACACCGGCTGGGCCGGTGAAGAGGCCCTCGACCTCGACATGGTCAGCGCGGTCTGCCCCAACTGCAGCATCATCCTGGTCGAGGCGAACTCCGCCAACGACACCGACCTCGGCATAGCGGAGAACGAGGCCGTCGCGCTCGGCGCCAAGGTCGTCTCCAACAGCTGGGGCGGCTCCGAGGCGTCCTCCCAGACCACCGAGGACACCCAGTACTTCAAGCACCCGGGCGTCGCCATCACCGTCTCCTCCGGCGACTCCGCCTACGGTGCCGAGTACCCGGCGACCTCCCAGTACGTGACCGCCGTCGGCGGCACCGCGCTCACCACCGCCGCCAACTCCCGCGGCTGGAGCGAGTCGGTGTGGCACACCAGCTCCACCGAGGGCACCGGCTCCGGCTGCTCCGCCTACGACCCGAAGCCGTCCTGGCAGACCGACACCGGCTGCGCCAAGCGCATGGAGGCCGACGTCTCCGCGGTCGCCGACCCGGCCACCGGCGTCGCGGTCTACGACACCTACGGCGGCTCCGGCTGGGCGGTCTACGGCGGCACCAGCGCCTCCGCCCCGATCGTCGCCGGCGTCTACGCCCTCGCCGGCACCCCGGGCACGAGCGACTACCCGGCGAAGTACCCCTACCAGCACACCGGCAACCTGTACGACGTGACCAGCGGCTCCAACGGCTCCTGCTCCACCTCGTACTTCTGCACCGCCAGGACCGGCTACGACGGCCCGACCGGCTGGGGCACCCCGAACGGCACCGCCGCCTTCACCGCCGGCTCCGTCAGCGGCAACACGGTGACCGTCACCAACCCGGGCAGCCAGTCCACCACGACCGGTTCCTCGGTCAGCCTCCAGATCCACGCCACCGACAGCGCCGGCGCGGCCCTCACCTACAGCGCCTCCGGCCTGCCGACGGGGCTGTCGATCAACAGCTCCACGGGACTCGTCTCCGGTACTGCGTCCACCGCGGGCACCTACCAGGTCACCGTCACCGCAGCGGACGCCACCGGCGCCTCCGGTTCGGCGTCCTTCACCTGGACCGTCGGCTCCTCCGGCGGCACCTGCACTTCCTCCCAGCTGCTGGCCAACCCCGGCTTCGAGTCGGGCGCCACCGGCTGGAGCGCCACCAGCGGCGTCATCACCAACGACACCGGTGAGGCGGCGCACAGCGGCTCCTACAAGGCCTGGCTGGACGGCTACGGCTCCTCGCACACCGACACCGTGTCCCAGTCGGTGACGATCCCGGCCGGCTGCAAGGCCACGCTCACCTTCTACCTGCACATCGACACCGCCGAGACCGGCAGCACCGCCTACGACAAGCTGACGGTCACCGCCGGTTCCACCACCCTGGCGACGTACTCGAACGTCAACGCCGCCTCCGGTTACGCGCTCAAGACCTTCGACCTGTCCTCGCTGGCGGGTCAGACGGTCACCCTGAAGTTCAACGGGGTGGAGGACTCCTCCCTCCAGACCAGCTTCGTCGTGGACGACACCGCCCTGACGACCGGCTGACCGCACGGAAACCGGATGTGTCCCGCACGCGGCACCTCGCGCGTGCGGGACACGCCGTTCCCGCAGGCGGTGACCCGCGGCCGCGCTCTCAGGGATCGGTGAGCTGCGCCAACCGGCGCGCCAGGGTGGCGCGTTCGGGCTCGTTGCCGACGAGGGCCAGGGCCGCCCGGTAGGCGTCGGCCGCCTCGGACGTGCGGCCCAGGCGCCCCAGCAGCTCGGCGCGGGCGGCGGGCAGCAGGTGGTAGTCCCGCAGCTCCGCCGCGCCGGCGAGGGCGTCCAGCAGGGGCAGGCCCGCCTCGGGTCCGTCGCGCATGGCGATCGCCATCGCCCGGTTGAGCGCCACGAGCGGGGACGGCTCGATCCGCAGCAGCACGTCGTACAGCGCGACGATCTGCGGCCAGTCGGTCGACGCGACGTCCGGCGCCTCGTCGTGCAGCGCCGCGATGGCCGCCTGCACCGCGTACGGGCCGACCCCCGGCCCGGTCAGCGCCCGCACGACGAGCCGCTGCCCCTCGGCGATGAGGTCGGCGTCCCACAGACCGCGGTCCTGGTCCTCCAGCAGGACCTGGTTGCCGTCCGCGTCGGTCCTGGCGGCGCGCCGGGCGTCGGTGAGCAGCAGCAGCGCGAGCAGCCCCGTCACCTCACGCTCCCGGGGCAGCAGCCGGTGCAGTATCCGCGCCAGCCGCACCGCCTCGTCGGCCAGGTCCGGGCGCAGCAGGTCGTCGCCCGAGCTGGCGGCGTATCCCTCGGTGAAGACGAGGTAGACGACCCGCAGCACACTGGGCAGGCGCGCGGGGAGTTCGTCCGGACCCGGCACCCGGAAGGGGATGCGGGCACTGCGGATCTTGCGCTTGGCGCGCACGATGCGCTGGGCCATCGTGGCGGTCGGCACCAGGAACGCCCGGGCCACCTCGGGCGTGGTCAGGCCCGCGAGGAAGCGCAGGGTGAGCGCGGTGCGGGCCTCCGGTGAGAGCGCGGGGTGACAGCAGGTGAAGAACAGCCGCAGCCGCTCGTCGGGGATGTCGTCGAAGCCGGCCTCGTCGGGTGCCGGGGCCGTGGCCCGGTCGCTCTCCACCTGCAGCACCGCCAGCCGCTCCGCGTACGCCCGGTCGCGCCGGATCCGGTCGATGGCCTTGCGGCGTGCCGTGGTGAGCAGCCATGCCAGCGGCTTGTCCGGCACCCCGTCACGGGGCCACCGCTCCAGCGCGGCCTCGATCGCCTCGGAGGCGGCCTCCTCGGCGAGGTCGAGGTCCGCGAACCGGGCGGCGAGCAGCGCGAGCAGCCTGCTGCGGTCCTCGCGGAACACCGCTTCGACGGAGCGGGCCGCTCGCTGCCCGGTCATGACAGGTCCGGCTCCCAGACGGTACGGACCTCGACGGTGCCGTAGCGGGCGCCCGGGCAGCGGGCCGCCCAGTCGAGCGCGGCGTCCAGGTCGGGGACGTCGATCAGGTAGTAGCCGCCCACCATCTCCCGGGTCTCGGCGAACGGCCCGTCGGTGACCACGCGTTCCCCGTCGACGCGCACGCGTACGGTGGTGGCGTTCGAGAGGTCGAGGGCGTTGCCGTCGAGTTTGACGCCGGCGTCGGAGACCGCTTTGTCGAAGGCGATGAACTCCTCGACGGTCGGTCCCTCGGCGGGCTGTTCCTCGGTGGAGTCGGGCGACGATGTGTTGATCAGCAGCAGGTACTTCATGACACGCTCCTCGTGCGTCGGACTGGTGACGCGGGTATGACGAACGGCCGGAGGCGGAATCGACAGGACGATGGAAAATTCTTGGGTCAGGGTAGGGGGCGTGTGCGCCGAGGTGTCGCATGGAAGGACCGTCGGTGCCGGGACGCGGCGGGAGCGTCGGCGCCACGGCCGGGCATGTACGGCCCTTGGGCGGGAAGACGTGGGCTCAGAACGGGGGAACGCGAATGGACCCGGTGAATTCAGCGACGGGCGGTGAGGATGTGGCCGACCGCGAGCCGATGCGCGAGAGCGTCACGCTCGACGGCGGCGGCGGATGCATCGCCGAGGCGCGTCGGCGTGCGGCCGGATTTCTGACCCGGATGCGCGAGGAGTACGGCGTCGCGGTGTCGGACCGGGCGATGGACATCACCCGGCTGGTGGTCAGCGAACTGGTCACCAATGCCCGCAAGTACGCACCCGGACCGGTGCTCATGGAGCTGGCGGTCGCCGGCGGCCTGGTCGAGGTCGTCGTACGGGACGGCGATCCGGAACTGCCGGTGGCCCGGGCGGCCGATCCGTCGAGGGTCGGGCAGCACGGGCTGGAGATCGTGATGGCGGTCGTGCAGCAGTTCGAGGCGCAGCGGGAACCGACGGGCAAGCGCGTCACCGCCCGGATCGCCCTGGCCGATCCCTCGCAGGAGGAGCGGGCCGGACGTCAGCGGCCCGTCGGCGCCAGGCTGCCGGCCGGCCGGCACCGCGGCGCGGGCCGCTGATCCGGACCCGAGGCGGGACCGGGAGCCGGACCGGGGGCGGGCCGCCCTCGTCGTCCGGCGGCCCGGGCGCGGCCCCGGGCGGGCGCCCGCCCGGGACCGGGCCGGCCCCGTCGGCCAGAGGCCCACGAGGCCGGATGTCCCGGTTCACGCATGGCGCCGCGCCCACATCGGCGTGACGAGGGAGATCAGCACCGCCGCGACACCGATCTGCAGGATGTGGCGGATCCAGTCGATGCCGCCCGTGTCCCGCACCCCGAAGGCGGTCGCGAGCAGGTTGCCGACGACTCCGCCGACGATGCCGAGCAGGACCGTCATCCACAGCGGGATCGGCTGGCGGCCGGGGATGACGAGCTTGGCGAGCAGGCCGATGATCAGACCGGCGATGATGGCCCAGAGAAACGACACGCTTTTCTCCCTCCCTGATTCATCCGTGCACTTCACGGATGAGTGGTGGATCGGGTCTCACCGGAGAGGTCCACCTGCGGGGATCCACCGGTGAGTCCCTTGCACCGTCGGTGCATCTCCCGGATGCCCACACTCGCCGTCCGTACGCCTGGCCGTCCGCAGGCCGTGTCAGCGGCCGTCCGCGCGCAGGGCGCGGGCGCGCGAGTCGGTGACGTTGAAGTGCTCGCGCGTGCCGGTGAGCATGAACAGCCGCTCCACATGAGGGTGGAAGGGGCCGAGCAGGATCAGTTCGCGGCCGTCGGCCCGGTGACGGTGCCACGCCTCCAGCAGGGCGTTGAGCAGCCCGCTGTCGGCGAACGTGACGCGCGAGAGGTCCACCACGGTCACCGGGCGTTCCGACTCCTCGGCCTCGGCCCAGGCGGCCTGCAACAGGTCGCCCTCGTCGTAGTCGATATCGCCCCGCACGGTGATCTCGAAGACTCGGTCATGGCAGGTCACCTTCACGGTCGCCCTGTTCTCCCGATGCATCCGTCGTCCTCGTGCCCCTGGTCCGCTCGCGCGACGGCGCCGGTGCCGTCTGCTCCTGTGATCCTTTTACCCCGTCCGGGCGATGAGTTGCCTCGGGAACGCGAGACCGGCGCCCGAGCGCGCGTGCGAGGCCGCGCCGTCACCGGGCGGGCGGCCTGCCGGCGTGGTGCGGATCACGTGGCCGGGACCCCGGCGGCGCCGTCGTCGTCCGGGTCGGGCAGGGCCGTGAGGAGGTCCAGGGTGCCGGTCTGGCGCAGGAGGCGGTCCAGCAGGGCGGGCCGGTTGTCCAGGCGCAGCAGGCAGCCGCCGGAGTCGGCGCGCCGATGGACCATCAGCAGCGCCGACAGGCCCACGGAGTCGATCCAGGTCGGCAGCGCGCACTCCAGCCGGACGCAGCGCACGTCCCGGCCGTGGGCCAGGTGCCGCGTGACGGTGTCGACGAGCCGGCCCCGGTGTCGGGGTCGAGGCCGCCGGCCACGCCGACGGTCAGCTCGTGGGCCCGGCGGTGACGGTGAGGCGCAGTGCGGTGGTCGGGTCGGTCATGCGGTGGGGGCAGGACCGGGGGCCGGGGTCGGGGTGTGGCCCTTCAGGGCATCGGTGCCGTCGTGGAGCAGGCGCAGGGCCCGGGGGAAGTCGCGCAGGCTTGCGCCGAGGACGTCGAGGGCGACGGTCACCGAGTGCGGCGGTACCCGCCGCGCGTGCAGGACATCGGCGGTCCAGGTGAGGAAGGTGGTGAACAGGTCCGGGTCGTCTACGTAGAGGGCGGTGGCCAGGAAGTCGACGATGTGGGCCAGGTCCTGCGCGGTGTGCTCGCGCTGCTCGTCGGTGTAGTGGCGCAGCGCCGGGAAGCGCTCCTCCAGCTCCGTCAGCGTCTGCCTGACCAGGCGGCTGCGGGACTGGGCGACGAACGTGTACTCCTGGTCCGCCAGGTGCGGCAGGTCGTCCACGGCCTGCCGGGCCGACGCCGGGTCCGGCGGCCACAGCCCGTCGTCGAGGACGGCCGCCGCGGCGCGGGCGTCGGGCGCCCAGCGGTCGGCGCCCAGGGCGTGGGCGTAGCGCCCGTCGGGGCCGAAGGCCCTGCCGCCCGCCATGACGGGCACGCCGACGGCCTGGCACGCGGTGACGGCGGCGTGCGCGGTCGGCAGGTGCGTGGGCAGCGAACCCGACAGCAGCACCGCCTCGGAGCCGGTGTGGTGCAGGTGCGCGACCAAATGCGCGGTGGGTGTCTGGGCGCCGAGGTAGTCCACCTGCCAGCCCCGCAACCGCAGCACCTCGGCGACCAGCCGGGCCGGCAGCGCGTGCCACTCGCCGTCCACGCAGCTGACCGTGACCCGGCCCCGCGGCGCGGGCGCGCGGCGAGCGGCACGGGGGCGGGCGAGCGCCAGGGCGGTGACCACCCGTTCGCTGATGGCGGTCGCCGCGTGTTCCTGGGCGACGGTCAGACGGTCCGCGGCCCACTCGGCGCCCACCCGCTGCTGGACGACGGCGATCACGTCGAGCAGCAGCGTCTCCTCGTCGACGCCGTCGGCCAGGGCACCCCGAGCCAGGTCGACGGCGGCGTACTCGTCGCCGTGCGCCACCGCCTGCCACACCTCCTCCACCAGCGACCCGGTCGTCGTCACCGGGGGAGCGCTCACCCGTTCCTCCTCGTGTCCGCGACACCGGCGCGGGCCTGATCCCGCATCAGCGCCGGATCCGGCGAACGCGGGGCGCCGATGGCGACGGTGGCGATGTCGTCGTGGCTGCCCGGGCCCACCCACTGGGCGGTCAGCATCTGGATCCGCTCGACCACCGCCTGAGCCGGCATGCCCGCGCACTCGGCGACGGCACGCTGGAGCCGGCGCTCGCCGTACAACTCGTCCCCGAGCGGGCCGCCCCGCGCCTCGGTGACCCCGTCGGTGTACAGCACGCAGGTCTCCCCGGGGCCCAGCGTCAGCTCCGCGCTGACGGCGGTGACCTTCGGCAGCGCGCCGATGAGCGAGCCGTGCGTGAGGGCCTCCTCGACGGTGCCGTCGGCGCGCACGATCAGCGGCGCGAGGTGCCCGGCGCTGGTGAGCCGCAGACGCACCTCGCTGCCGCGCCGGCGCACGGAGGCCAGCACCAGGGTGGCGAACCGGGTGTGGTGGGAGGACAGCAGCGCCCCGTTGAGCAGCGTCAGCATCCGCAGGTGGTCCGCCGCCAGCGGCAGCAGGGCGTGCAGGGTGTTGCGGATCTTGCCGGTGAGCACCGCGGCTTCCAGGCCCTTGCCGGCCACGTCCCCGAGCACCACCAGGGTCTCCTGATCGGGATCCGCGCCGGGGTGCACGTCGTAGAAGTCGCCGCCGATCCGTTCGTTGTCGCGCGCGGGGCGGTAGGCGCCGGCGTAGTCGACGCCGTGCACGCTCTTCAGCGTCGGCGGCAGCAGCTCCCGCATCAGGGTGGTGGTGATGGAGGCCTGTTCCGTGTACAGGCGCGCGGCGGACAGGGCGGCACCGGCGCGGGCGGCGAAGAGCCGCGCGAACAGCTCCTCGTCGCTGCTGAAGGCCTGTTCGTGGCCGGAGCGGAGCAGGATGAGCGCACCGGCGGGCACCCCGTGCCCGGGCAGCGGGGTGACGATGACGGAGCCGACCGGTTCGGTGAGGTCCGGCGGGCGCACCCAGTCGGGCAGGACGGCCGGGTCGATCCAGCGGGCCGGGACCGGGGGGAACCCCTGCAGAGCCTCCGCCAGGCCGGGCACGCGGTCCACGTCGACCTGGGCGATCACCCGGGTCACCGGTCCGCCGCGATGGGCGTAGGTGAGGCAGTGGCGGTGCCCCTGCGGCGGGGCCACGAGCACGGCGGCCTCGGCGAGATGGTCGGTGGCCATGCGCGCCGTCATCTCCATGCAGCGGGGCAGGTTCAGCGTCGACAGCAACTGGCCGGCCACCTCGGACAGCAGCTCGGAGCGGCGCCGGGCGTCCGCGAGAGCCGCCCGCGCGATCCGCCGGTCGGTGTCGTCGACGAGCCACCACACCACACGGCCGTCGTCACGGGCCGTGGGACGGGCCTCGAAGTGGCGGTCGGCGACGGCCCCGTGGAGCGGCCGCACGGTCGCCGAGGGGTCCTCGGCGAGCCGCTCGTGCGCCTCGGTCAGCCAGGACGGCACGGTGTCGTGGAGACGGTCACCGGCAGCGGCGCGCGGCCACAACGCCCGGGCGGCGCCGTTGAGTTCCACGACGGTGCCGTCCCGGTCCGTGACGAGCGCCGGGTAGGGGGCCAGATTCCACGCCGCGCCGTCCTGGACGACGGCGCCGGCGGAAGGAGCGGGGGAGCCGCTGGCATCGAACACACGCGGGGGCGCGCCATCGGCGCGCCCCACCACCTCTCTACGACAGAAGACAGACGCTGAAGACAGACGTCCTGTGGTTCACGCTCCCGCATGCAGGCTTACGAAGCAAGCGCCTCGGCGGCCGGACCACGCACCGCGAAGGCCGGAGCCACCCCACCCGGTCGTGCTGACGAAGCATCAGGTCCAGGAGAGGTGCGCACCGCGCAGCCGGCGGCCCGGAACGTCGAGGGTTTCGCACGGGCGTACGCCTTGGCGCGCCGGGCGTGCCCTGCGGATGGCCCAAGAGATGATCACTCGCACGAGCGACGCATACGGTGCGTGCGCGAAGGCACACGTACAGTGCGCGCGCGTTCCGTCTGCGACCTCTTCCGAGCAGCCGGCGTCCTGCTCGCGCAGCGGTCCGGCGCCGGCCGATCCTGCCCACGACCGGGCCGGCGCCGGACCTCCTCCGCTTCCGTGCGGTGCGCGCGACCCACCGGCGCCCTCCCGGCGGAGCCGGCGCCGCCTGGCGTCGTCGCGGCTGTGACCAGGGGATCCGGTTGGACCGGTGAGACGGGGTACTCGGCAGCGGCCGGTCGGAGGGCCGGCTTCACACCGTGGAGGCGCCCGTGGCCGTACGTCACCGTCTGATCAGTGCCCACCCCGACGTGGTGTGGGAGGTGCTCGCCGACAGCGAGGCGTATCCGCGCTGGGTGGTGGGGCCGTCGACGGCGAAACCGGTGCGCGGACAGTGGCCCCAGGTGGACGCCGCGATCCGCTACGAGATCCCGATCGGCCCGCTGCGCCTGTCCAACGAGACCGTCGTACGCCACTGCGAGGAGGGCAGCATCCTGGAGCTGGAGGCGCACGCGGGACCCCTGGGCACCGCGCGCATCGCCCTCGAACTGCGCCCCTGGGGCGAGCACTGCCTGGTCATCGTGGACGAGCACCCGCTGCGCGGGGCGGGCAGTCTGGTGCACAACGCGGGCTTCGAGATCCTCATCCAGATGCGGCACCGGACCATGCTCGCCCGCCTCGCCCGGCTGTGCGAGGCGCGGGCCCGCGGCCGGGACGGCGCGGGCGGCGTGGCCGCCGCCTCCGGATCACCCGGGGCCGGTCATGCCTGACGCCGTGGTGATCGGGGCCGGGCCCAACGGGCTGGTCGCCGCGAACGTCCTGGCGGACGCCGGGTGGAGCGTGCTCGTCCTGGAGGAGCAGCCGGAACCCGGGGGAGCGGTACGGCACGACCGGGGCGTGGACCCGGACTTCGTCAACGACCTCTTCAGCTCCTTCTACCCCCTCGCCGCCGCCTCCCCGGTCCTGGCCGCGCTGCGGCTGCAGGACCACGGCCTGCGCTGGAGCCACGCGCCCAGCGTGCTCGCCCACCCGCTCACCGACGGCCGCTGCGCCGTCCTGGACCGGAACCTCGACGCCACCGCGGCGTCCCTGGACACCTTCGCGCCGGGCGACGGGGAGGCCTGGCGCCGACTGCACGACCTGTGGCAGGCCCTGCAGCCCGATCTGCTGAAGGCGCTGTTCACCCCCTTCCCGCCGGTGCGCGCCACCGCCGGCCTGGCCCTGCGCCTGCGGGCCGCCGGCGGGCTGCGCGCGGCGCGCTCGCTGGTGCTGCCGGTGCGGCGGATGGGGGAGGAGGAGTTCGACGGCGAGGGCGGCCGGCTGCTGCTGGCCGGCAACGCGCTGCACGCCGACCTCGCCCCCGAGTCGGCCGGCAGCGGAGGCTTCGGCTGGCTGATGGCGATGCTCGGCCAGACCCACGGCTTCCCCGTCCCCGTCGGCGGCTCAGGCGCCCTCACCCGGGCACTCACCGGGCGGCTGCGCTCACGCGGCGGCCGCGTGCGCTGCGGGCAGCGCGTCGAGCGGATCGTCGTACGCGACGGACGGGCCGTCGGCGTCCGTACGGCCGACGGGGAGACGTTCGCCGCACGCCGGGCCGTTCTGGCGGACGTGTCGGTGCCCGCCCTCTACGGCGAGCTGGTGCCCGCCGAGCATCTGCCCGCGCAGCTGCTGGCCGACCTGAAGCGCTTCCAGTGGGACTTCGCCACCTTCAAGGTGGACTGGGCGCTGGACCGCCCGGTGCCCTGGCAGGCCGAACCGGCGTGGCGGGCCGGCACCGTGCACCTGGCGGACGGCCTGGACGAACTCACCCGGTTCGCCGCGCAGATCGCGATGCGCCAGGTGCCGGACCGCCCGTTCCTGCTCTTCGGCCAGATGACCACCTCCGACGCCAGCCGCTCGCCGCGAGGCACCGAGTCCGCCTGGGCCTACACCCACGTCCCGCACGACATCCGCGGCGACGCCGGCGACGAGGGCATCACCGGCCGGTGGGACACCAAGGAGCAGGAACGCATGGCCGACCGCGTGGAACAGCAGGTGGAACGCTTCGCCCCCGGCTTCCGCGCGCTGATCCGCGCCCGGCGGATCCTGGCGCCCCCGACCCTTCAGTCCCTCGACGGCAACCTGGCCGGCGGCGCCATCAACGGCGGCACGACCGCCCTCCACCAGCAGCTCGTCTTCCGCCCCCTGCCCGGCAGCGGCCGCCCCGAGACCTGCGTCCCGGGCCTGTACCTCGCCTCCTCCGGAGCCCATCCGGGCGGCGGCGTGCACGGCGCCCCCGGCGCCAACGCCGCACGCGCCGCGCTGCGCCGGCACCTGCCCCCGGGTCGGGCCGGCCTGCAACGCCTCCTGACGCGCCGCGACCGCACCGGCACCCTTCGCTGACCACCACGCCCCTGCGGCACAGCCCCCGTGGAGGACCCATGCAGCAGCACCCCGACGGCCCCGACGGGGACCACCGTCGCCCCGACGGCCTCAGCGACAAGACCGTCGAGGCCCTCGGCGCGCTCTCCAAGGCCCTGGAGACCACCGAGCGGGCCCGAGGCCGCCTGTACGACTTCCACCAGCTGACCGGCACCGCCGACTTCCAGCTCGACCGCGCGGCGGAACTGCTGGAGGAGGCGGGCCACCCCGAGTGGGCGCAGAAGGTCCGCGAGGAGATCCTGGGCCGCAACGTCATCCCCGGGCACTGGACGTTCCAGATCGTCGAGGCCTACAACGCCACCTATTACCGGCCCTTCCAGCAACTGGAGGCGAGCGCCGTGGAACAGCTCGCGGACGGCCGCGACCACCTGCTGGAGGCGGAACTGAAGGAGCAGCGCCGCACGCCCGGCCACCCCCATCACACGTCCCGGCCGCCGGTGCCGGAGGAATGAACCGTCCCGGCCGCCGGTGCGCAGGAATGATCCCGTCCCGGCCGCCGGTGCCGGGGGAATGATCCCGTCCCGGCCGCCGGGGCCGGGGGAGTGACCCCTCCGAGGCCGCATCCGGTCGGCGCCCCCGCCGCGAAGAGGTCGGTGGGAGCCCGTGCCCCGGCGGACGTGACCGGGCGGAAAGGAAGGCCACCGGTGCCCAGCAGACCCTCGTCGCACGGCAGCCCGCTCACCGGCCGGACCGTGGTCGTCACCGGCGCCGCCCGGGGGCTCGGCGCGGCACTGGCACGCGAAGTCGCGGGCCGCGGCGCCCGGGTGGCCGCGCTCGGCCACGAGAAGGACGCCCTCGAGGCGCTGACCGCGTCCCTTCCCGGCCCGGCGCTCGCCCTGGAGACCGACGTCACCGACCCGGCGGCGCTCGACGCGGCCGCCCGCACCGTGCGCGCCCGCCTCGGCCCGGCCTCGGTCGTCATCGCCAACGCGGGCATCGCCGAGGGCGGCCCGTTCCTCGCCTCGGACCCGGAGACCTGGCGGCGCGTGGTCGAGGTGAACCTCGTCGGCAGCGCGCACACCGCCCGTGCCTTCCTGCCCGACCTGCTGGCCACGGCCGGGCACTACCTCCAGATCGCGTCGCTGGCCTCGCTCGGCGCCGCACCCCTGATGAGCGCCTACTGCGCCGCCAAGGCCGGGGTGGAGGCCTTCGCCCACAGCCTGCGCGCCGAGGTGGCCCACCACGGCGTCAGCGTGGGCATCGCCTACCTCAACTGGCTCGACACCGACATGGTGCGCGACGCCGACCGGTACGCCGTCCTGCGCGAACTGCGCGCCCACATGCCGCCGCCCGCCCGCCGGGTGCACAGCGCCGAAGCGGCGGCAGCCCGGATCGTCCGGGGCGTGGAGCGGCGCCGTACCGCGGTCTACCTGCCGGGGTGGCTGCGCCTGGTGCAGCCCGTGCGCGCCGCGCTGCCGCCCGTCGTGCTGCGCGTCGCGCGCCGCGAACTGCCCCGCATCGAGGCCGAGGCGCCCTTCGAGGACACCGGCCCGCTCGGCGCCGGCGGCCTGGCCGACCGGGCGGCCCGGCGACCGGACGGCTGAACCCACTGACCCACCGACCCACTGACCCGCGAAAGCGCGAACCCCGGCCGACCCTCACAGGCCCAGCCCGGCCCGGTGAAAGGACCCCCTATGAGCCGCAAGAAGAACACCGGCGACCGCCTCCGCAAAGGCGACGAGGTCACCTGGAAGAGCCACGGCAGCAGCACCGAGGGAACGGTCGAGCGGAAGATCACCGACCGGACCGAGGCCGCGGGCCGCACCGTGGACGCCTCCCCGGACGACCCGCAGTTCGAGGTGCGCAGCGCCAAGTCCGGCCGGACGGCCGTGCACAAGCCGTCGGCGCTGCGGAAGAAGAAGCAGTGACGCCGGACCGTACGGAAGGCGGACGCCCGGGATGCAGACCTTCCTGACCCGCGCCGACTTCGGCGGGTCGGCCCACGACCTCGACAAGCGCCGGCTGGGCAAGCAGCGGGTGGAGGCCCTCCAGGTCCTGCGCGGCCTGACCGTGCCCGGCTACGGCTGGCGCCGCCACCCGGCCGTACGCATGTGGACCGGCTACGAGGAAGCGCTCGTGCGGTACGGCCTGGAGGTCTGCCGGGTGTGGCGGGAGCTGGGGCACCAGGACAGCTGCGCCGCCTCCCTGGTCGCCGGATTCGCCGCACACCACCCCGGGTCCCCCGTACGCGACCAGCAGGCCCTGGCCGAGGCCGGGGAACTGCCGCCGTGGCTCGGCAACCGGGAGTTCCACCGCAGCCACCAGTCCGCGCTGGTCCGCAAGGCACCCGAGATCTACGCCGCCCGCTTCCCCGGCGTACCCGACGACCTGCCCTACGTCTGGCCCGCCTCCGACCGCGCCGGCCGGGACCTCCCGTCGGGCTGACCTCCGGCCGCCGCCCCTGGCGTCACCCGACCACCTCCCGCCCCCCCACCCCCGGCGTCACCGACCGCCTTCCGCCCCCGGCGTCACCCGACCGCCTCCGGCTCCGCGCGCATCCGGGCAGTGCGGCCGCAGCGTAGAGACCGGAGAAACCACACGACGACGGGCGGCAGAGGCGGGCACATGCGCGACGACCATCCCTCCACCACCGGGCAAGGGCCGCACGGCGGCGCACCCCTCACCTGCCTGGTGACCGGTGCCGGCGGTTACATCGGCGGACGGCTGGTGCCGGAACTGCTGGACGCCGGCCACCGGGTGCGCTGCCTGGTCCGTACGCCGGGCAAGCTGCGCGACCACCCCTGGGCGGACCGGGTGGAGATCGTCCAGGGGGACGTCACCGACGCCGAGTCCGTCGCGCGGTCGATGCGGGGGGTGGACGTCGCCTACTACCTCGTGCACGCCCTCGGCAGCGGCCACGACTTCGAACGCACCGACCGCGAGGCGGCGCGCGTCTTCGGCGAACAGGTCCGCCGGGCCGGTGTGCGCCGCCTGGTCTACCTCGGCGGACTGACCCCCCAGGGGGTGCCCGAGGAACACCTGTCACCGCACCTGCGCTCCCGCGCCGAGGTCGGCCGCATTCTCCTCGACTCGGGCGTGCCGACGGCCGTGCTGCGCGCCGCCGTCATCATCGGCTCCGGATCGGCCAGCTTCGAGATGCTGCGCTATCTCACCGAGCGTCTGCCCGTGATGGTCACCCCGCGCTGGGTGCACACCCGCCTCCAGCCCATCGCCGTACGGGACGTGCTGCGCATCCTGGTGGGCTGCGCCCGGCTGCCCGCCGAGGTCAGCCGCACCTTCGACATCGGCGGCCCCGAAGTGCTCACCTACCTGGAGATGATGCAGCGGTACGCCGCCGTCGCCGGACTGCGGCGCCGCCTGGTGGTGCCGGTGCCGGTGCTCACGCCCGGCCTGTCCAGCCACTGGGTGGGCCTGGTCACCCCGGTCCCGGCCTCGATCGCCCGGCCGCTCACCGAGTCGCTGCGCCACGAGGTGGTGTGCCGGGAGAACGACATCGAGCGGTACGTGCCCAGCCCGCCCGGTCACCCGCTCGGCTTCGACCGTGCCGTCTCCCTGGCGCTGGAGCGGGTGCGCGAGGCCCAGGTCGCCACCCGCTGGTCGTCCGCCTCCGTGCCGGGCGCGCCCAGCGACCCGCTGCCCACCGACCCGGACTGGGCGGGCGGCAGCCTCTACACCGATGTGCGCGAGCGTGCGGCCGAGGTGCCCGCCGAGGCGCTGTGGGAGGTCGTTGAGGGCATCGGCGGGGAGAACGGCTGGTACTCCTTCCCGCTGGCCTGGGCGGTGCGCGGCTGGCTGGACCGGCTGGTGGGCGGTGTCGGCCTGCGCCGGGGCAGGCGGGACGCCCGGCGGCTGCGGGTGGGGGACTCGCTGGACTTCTGGCGGGTGGAGGAGATCGAACGCGGACGGCTGCTGCGGCTGCGCGCCGAGATGCGGCTGCCGGGCCTGGCCTGGCTGGAGATGCGGGTGGACGACGACGGCGACGGGCCCGTGCGGTACCGGCAACGGGCGCTGTTCCACCCCCGCGGCCTCCTCGGCCACCTGTACTGGTGGAGCGTCTCGCCCTTCCACGCGGTCGTCTTCGGCGGCATGGCCCGCAACATCGTGCGGGCCGCGGAACGCGTCCGGCGCGAGCGCGGCCCCGGGGCGGACGCCCCCGGCGCCGACGGTGGCGGCGGGGACGGGGCCCGCACCGCATCCGGAGCCGCCGCCCGGCCGGAAGACAGTCCCGTCCGCACCGGCCGCCGCCGGCCCCCGGAGGGAAGCTGAAGCCCATGCACGTCTCGGTCGTCCTGTTCACCTCCGACCTGCGCCTGCACGACCATCCGCCGTTGCGGGCGGCGCTGGAGTCGACCGACGCGGTCGTCCCGCTGTTCGTGCGCGACCGGGCCGTGGCGGCCGCGGGATTCGACGCGCCCAACCGCAGCGCCTTCCTCGCCGACTGCCTCACCGACCTCGACGCCGCGCTGCGCGAACGCGGCGGACGGCTCGTGGTGCGCTCCGGCGACCTGGTGACGGAGGTGTGCCGCGCGGTGACCGAGGCGGACGCCGACGAGGTGCACTTGGCGGCGGCGCACAGCGCCTTCGCCGCGCGCCGCGAGGACCGTCTGCGGGGGGCCCTGGAGGCGGCCGGCCGCCGCCTGTTCGTGCACGACGCGGTCACCGTCGCCGTACCACCGGGCGAGCTGACCCCGTCCTCGTCGGACCACTTCGCCGTCTTCACGCCGTACCACCGGCAGTGGGAGCAGGTCCGGCTGCGCGCCGTCGTCGGCGCCCCGCGCCGGGTCCACGTCCCCGACCACGTGCGGGGCGAGCCGCTGCCCGTGCGCGACGAGGTGGCCGGAGTCTCGCCCGCGCTGCCGCGCGGCGGCGAGGCCGAGGGCCGCAGGCGGATGGCCGCCTACTGGCGACGCGGACTCGACGCCTACGACGACACCCGGGACGACCTGGCCGCCGACGCCACCTCCCGGTTCTCCGCCCATCTGCACTTCGGCACGCTGTCCCCGGTGGAGCTGGTGCACCGGGCCCGGCGCCGCGACGGCGCGGGCGCCCAGGCGCTGGTACGGCAGCTCGCCTGGCGCGACTTCCACCGGCAGGTGCTCGCCGCCCGGCCCGGCGCCGCCCACGCCGACTACCGCACCAAGCGGGACAACTGGCGCACCCGGCACACCGCGCACGCCGACATCGAGGCCTGGCGGGAGGGCCGCACCGGCTACCCGGTCGTCGACGCGGCGATGCGGCAGCTGCGGCACGAGGGCTGGATGCACAACCGGGCGCGGCTGCTGACCGCGAGCTTCCTCGCCAAGACCCTCTACGTCGACTGGCGGATCGGCGCCGCCCACTTCCTGCACTGGCTGGTCGACGGCGACATCGCCAACAACCAGCTCAACTGGCAGTGGGTGGCCGGCACCGGCACCGACACCCGGCCGAACCGGGTCCTCAACCCCGTCCTCCAGGCCAAGCGGTACGACCCCGACGGCTCGTACGTGCGCCGCTGGGTGCCGGAACTGGCCGGCCTGGACACCCCGCTGCTGCACGAACCATGGAAGCTGCGGGGCCCGGAGCGCGCGGCACTCGACTACCCCGACCCGGTGGTGGACCTGTCCGAGGGCCTGGACCGGTTCCGCCGGGCCCGCGCGGCCCAGCGGTGACGCACCCGGTGACACCCGCGGCGGATCAGCGCGCCCGCGCGCGGCGCACGCCGCCGTCGTCAGTGTGCAGACCGCTCAGCGTCTCGACGGCGTCCCGCAGACCGGAGCAGCGCGGGAAGCCCGCGGACGCCCGCCGGTCCCAGCCCGGCCCGGCCGGCAGCACCACCGGGCGGCTGCGCGCCCCCGCCGCCCCCCATTCCAGCCCGGCGACATGGCGGGCCAGCGGCAGGGACGCGGTGGAGCGGGTCTGCGCCCACAGCACGATCGCCGCCGCACCGGTGCGCCGTACGCACGCCAGCAGGGCCTCGGCGGGCACGGCGGCGCCGAGCATGCGGGTCGGCACGCCCCGCTCGCCCAGCGCGGCCGTCAGCGCCTCCAGCGCGAGCGAATGCTGCTCGCCGGGCGTGCAGGCCAGCACCACGGGCGGGCCGGAGTCCGGTGCGGTGCGCGGCAGCAGCAGCGGGGCCCGGCGCAGGGCGCCGGCGATGTGCCAGGACAGCAGGTGCTCGACCTCCACATAGCGGTCGCCTGACGACTCCCACTTGCGGCCGACGGCCCGCAACGTGGGCACCATCACCTCCTCCCACGCCACCAGCAGCCCGTGCCGTACGACGCTCTCGGTGAGCCGCTGCTCCAGCTCGGGCGCGTCCAGCCGTACCGCGGCACGGGCCAGCCCGCGGCACTCCTGGCGTACGTCGCCGAGCGGCAGCCCGCTTCCGGCGCCGCCGGGGCGGGCGGGGAGCGTGGGGAGCGCGGGTGATGACGGCGCGGTGGCTTCCGGGTGGGCAGAGGGGGCGGCCGTCGCTGCCGCGGTGTTCTGCGCCGGGGTGCCCTGTGCCGGGGTCCGGGGCGCCGCCGGGGCCGGTGACGTGCCACCGTACTCGGTGAAGCGCTCACGGGCCACGCGGGCGGCCTCGGCGGGTGGGGCGCCCGCCGCCGTGAGCCGGCACATCTCCTCCACCATCGCGATGTCGCGGGCCGTCCAGCGGCGGTGGGTGCCCTCGGCGCGCACCGCCGGGCCCAGTCCGTAGCGCCGGTCCCAGGACCGCAGGGTCGTCGGTGAGACGCCGAGACGACGGGCCAGCGCCCCGGTCGTCATCCCGGCCTCCGCGGGCATCCGCACGTCCTCGTCCTCGCCTTGTGTCCTACCGATGCAACTCTTACCGATCCGACTCGTACCGATGCGCTATCGATGCAAGTTGTCCCATCCTCCCTCCGGTGAGCACCCTGAAGCAAGACCAAGGGCCCGCATCCGCGGTGTCGCACAGGAGGCTCGCAATGAACCGGCTCCCGGCCCCCACCAGCTCCACCGCTCTGCTCGACGCCGATGCGTCGCGGCCCGCCGACACCTGGGCGCTGCTGCACCGGCAGTGGTCCGGGCTCGTGCACGCCCTGGCCCGGCAGGCGCTCGGCGATCCGCGCGAGGCGGAGGACGTCACCCAGCAGGTGTTCACCGCGGCCTGGCGCGGCCGCCACGGCTACGCCCCCGAGCGCGGCACCTTTCCCGCCTGGCTGGTGGGCATCACCCGGCGGAAGGTGGCGGACGCCCTCGCGGCGCGCACCCGCAGGGCCGAGCTGGTCGCGGCGGCGGCCGGCCTGCTGCCCGCGCCGGAGGAACGCGGCGGCGGCGACCCGGAGGCCGCGCTGGACCGCCTGGTCGTCGGGCGTGCGCTGGAGCGGCTGAGCGAGCCGCAGCGCAGGGTCCTGCGGCTCGCCTTCTACCAGGATCTGACCCAGACGCAGATCGCCGACGTCACGGGATGGCCGCTGGGGACGGTCAAGAGCCACACCCGCCGCGGCCTGGAGCGCCTGCGCCGCTCCCTGCAGGAGGACGGTGTGTCGGTGGCCTGAGGCCACCGGACCGTCTTCGAAGGCCCGGCCCGGGCGCCCTGTCGCCTCCGGACCACCGCAATCGATGCGCAATCAATGCGGCGCCGATGCGTCGGCGAAACGGCGATGTGTGCGCCGCACATCCAGCCCTCATCTGTAAATGCGATAAACCTGGACAAAGTATCGCTTTGTCCCTAATTTGAAGGGCACCTCTGCCGGGTGGACGACGCACGCCATCCCGGACGGCCCGGTCCGCGCCCTCGCACGGCTCCGGTCGCCGCCGGGCGACCCGCCATGGGAGGACCCGTGAACTGGCTCGACCTGGCCGCCTGCCGCTTCGAGGATCCCGAACTCTTCTTCCCGCTCACCGAGGACGGCGCGTCCCTGCCGCAGATCGAGCGGGCCCGGAAGATCTGCCACGGCTGTCCCGTCGTGCACGAGTGCCGCACGTCGGCCTTCCGGCGCGGCGAGAGCGACGGCGTATGGGGCGGACTGACGGCCGGCCAGCGCAAGGCGCTGTCCGCCTCCAGGACGCCCGACGAGCGCACCCGCGACCGCGAGGTGCCCGGCTGAGACCCCACAGACCGGCAACAACAGGAGGTCGTCCCGCTCCCGGGGCGAAGTGCCCGGCTTCTCCCGGCCTGCGCGCAGGCACACGTGACCCGGCCGCGACCGCGGGCCGGTTCGGCGGGTGCGGGCGCGTGCGACGTGGCATGCTCGGGTCCGCTTGACGTACGGTGGACGGTCAGCGAACCGCCAGGACACCGCAGGCCAGACGGCCCGCAAGAGTTGCCGAGGGAGCCGTCGGATGGCAGGGGCCGGACACACCGGGGGAACGGGCGCGCCGTCCGCCCCCATGGCCCCGGAGGAGCTGACCGCTCGCCTGGAGGCGATAGGGGCGGCGGCCTATGTCGTGGATCCGCAGGGATGCATCATCGCCGTCAACAGCCGCGCGCAGGCGCTGCTCGCCCTTCCGGCGGAAGACCTCGTCCGGCACGACGCCCACGACCTGCTCCACCGCGACCTGCACGGGCAGTCGCTCGCCCGGACGCAGTGCACCATGCGGCAGGCCTTCCTCGCCGGACGGCCCGCCCAGGCCGACCGGGACTACTTCCTCCGCGGTGACGGCGTCCTGCTGCCGATCTCCTGGCTCCTCGCGCCGTACGACCTCGGCGGCGAGCCCGGCACCCTGGTGCTGTTCCACGCGGCCGGTCGCACCGAGGAGAGCGGGCCGCCGGCCCGGCGGGCGGCCACGGGACAGCTGTCGGAACTGGCCCGGCTGGCGCTGCTCGCCGAGACCACCACCCAGCTGACCTCCACCCTCGACGTGGAGGAGGCGCTGCACCATCTGGTGCACCTGGTCGCACCCCGGCTGGCGGACTGGGTCGTCATCGACCTCATCACCGAACGCGACGAAGTGTGGCGCAACACGGTCGTGCACGTCGACGGGGACACCCTGACCCATGTGGAGGAACTCCAGGGGCCGATGCCGCCGATCCCGGAGGAGTCCCCGATGCCGCTGTCGCGCGCCCTGCGCGGCGTGGCCTCCACCGTCGCCGAGCCGCAGACCTACGACCGGGAGCCGGACTCCGGCATCGCGGTCGAGCAGCGCCGCCTGTTCGAGGTCACCGGCATGCGCTCCGCCGCCATCGCGCCCATCCGCAGCACCCGCGAGGTGCTCGGTGCCCTGACGATCGGCCGCGACGGCACCCGGCCGCCCTTCACCACCGAGGACCTGCCCCTGCTGGAGGACATCGCCCGCCGCGCCGGCCTGGCCCTGGACAACGCGCGCCTCTACCAGCGCCAGCGCAAGGTCGCCGAGACGATGCAGAACCACCTGCTGCCGCAGATGCCGCGGGTGCCGAACCTGCAGATGACCGTCCGCTACCTGCCCGCCCCGCACGCCTCGCAGGTCGGAGGGGACTGGTACGACGCCTTCCCGCTGGCCGACGGCGCCACCGCCCTGGCCATCGGGGACGTCGTGGGACACGACCTGGAGGCGGCGGCCGGCATGGCCCAGGTGCGGAACATGCTGCGCGCCTACGCCTGGTCCCTGCAAGAGCCGCCCAGCGGGGTCGTCGGACGGCTCGACGAGGCGATCCAGCACATCACCGAGGTCACCATGGCCACGCTGCTCTTCGCGCGGCTCGAGCGCGTCGAGGACGGCCGCTGGGAGCTGACCTGGACGAACGCCGGTCACCCGCCGCCCCTGCTGCTGAGCCGTGACGGCCTCGCCGAGTACCTCACCGGCGGGCACGGCCTCCTGCTGGGCACCGGTGCCGCGGCGCCCCGCTCCGACGGCAGCGTCTTCCTGCCGCCCGGCACCACCCTGGTCATGTACACCGACGGCCTGGTGGAGGAACGGGGGCACGTCCTCGACGAGGGCCTGGAGCGGCTGCGCCGGCACGCCGCCGCCCTCGCCCACCGTCCGCTCGACTCGTTCATCGACGAGCTGCTGAGCCGCGTCCGCCCGTCCGAAAACGACGACGACGTCGCCCTCCTCGCCCTGCGCACGCCCCTGTCCTAGAACACCGGTCCCGCCTGGTAGGCCCGCCGGAAGCGGTGTGCGCCCGCCGCGCCGCGGCCTCGCCGTGCGACGCCGCCCCGGGCCCGTGGGGCGGCGAGGCGCGGACGATAGGCTTGCGCCCGTGGTGCGTACCGATCTGCAGACGTTTGCCGTGCTGCTCAGGCGAATGAACAGCGAACTGAGCGAGATCGCCCACTCGTTCGCGCACGCCCACGGTCTTCACCCCACCGATGTCCAGGCCCTGATCGTCATCCTCGACGGTCCCGCGGCCGACCCGGTCGGCGACGAGCGCGACGGGCGTCAACCGGTCACGCCGAGGATGCTGGGAGAGCACCTGGGCCTCACGTCGGGCGCCGTCACGGCCTGCCTGGACCGGCTGGAGCGGGCCGGCCACATCCGCCGGGTGCGCGAGTCCTCCGACCGGCGGGTGGTCCACCTCTACTACGAACCCCGGGCGCGGGAGCTGGCCAAGGCGTTCTTCGCCCCCTTGGCGCAGGTCACTGAATCCGTTCGCGGCGAATTCACGGAAGAGGAGCTGCACACGGTCGTTCGGTTCCTCGCGGCGATGAACGGCCGGCTGACCGCCGTCCGGCAGCGGGGCCTGTAGCGACACGTCCCTCACCGGCGTGGTGATCGGCACAGGCATATATCTTGATGATTGAGATACTTCTCGATCGAGAGAGTGGGCGGCCAAGGTCCGCCCGCGCTGGATGGGGCGTGAATGAGCAACGTGCGACGACCGGTCCGATGGCTGGTCCCCCTGGCCCTGGTGGTGGTCTGTCTGGGCCTCGGAGGAGCCCTCGGTCCCTACGCGGGCAAGCTGGGGGAGGTCTCGACCAACGATCAGGCCGCCTTCCTGCCGCGCAGCGCGGAATCGACGCGGGTCGTCGAGGAGCAGAAGGCGTTCCGCCGGCAGGAGACCCTGCCGGCGATCGTCGTCTGGACCGTCACCGGCGGAGGCGGGATCACGACGGGGCAGCAGGCCGCCGCGACGCGTTCGCTGCTGTCCCTGGCCGGTGAGGACGGCGTGGCGGGCAGGCCCTCGCCGGCCCTGCCCTCGGCGGACCGGCTCGCGTTGCAGGGCGTCGTCCCGTTGCGGGTGGACCTCGGCGAGTCACTCCCCGAGGTCCTCGACTCCGTCAGGCGCGCCGCCGCCGAGGTGCCCGGCACCCGGGTCCAGGTCGCCGGGCCGGCCGCCACGCAGGCCGATCTCGGCGACGCGTTCGCCGGCATCGACGGCCTGCTGCTCGGCGTCGCGTTGGCCGCGGTCCTGGCCATCCTGCTGCTGGTCTACCGCAGTGTGCTGCTGCCCCTCGTGATCATCGTCAGCGCGGTGTTCGCGCTCGGGGTCGCCTGCGCCCTCGTGTACGTGCTGGCCGACCACGACCTGGTGCGCGTCGACGGCCAGGTGCAGGGCATCCTGTCCATCCTCGTGATCGGCGCGGCCACCGACTACGCGCTGCTGCTCACGGCACGCTTCCGCGAGGAACTCGCCACCGGGGACGACCGGGTCCGTGCGGCGCGGGCGGCGGTGCGCGGCTCGCTCGGGGCGATCACCGCCAGCGCCGCGACCGTCGCCCTGGGCCTGCTCGCCCTCCTGCTCAGCGACCTCACCAACAACCGGGCGCTGGGACCGGTCGGTGCCATCGGCATCGTGTGCGCCGCGCTGACCGCGCTCACCTTCCTCCCCGCGGTGCTCGCCCTGCTCGGCAGGGCGGCGTTCTGGCCGGCGAAGCCCCGGTCGGCGGACGCGAGCACGGGGGGCCACGGGATCTGGCGCCGGGTGGCCCACCGGGTCGACCGGCGACCGCGCCCGCTGTGGACGGGGACCCTCGCCCTGCTCGCCGCCGGTGCGGCCTTCTTCCCCGCCCTGCAGGCCAAGGGCGTGCCCCTCGACGAGCTCTTCGTCGGGGGTGCCCCGTCCGTCGCCGCGCAGCAGACGCTCGGGCGCCACTTCCCCGGCGGCTCGGGACAGCCGGTCGTGATCATCGCGGACGCCGCGGAGCTGACCCGGGTGGCCCGGGCCGCGTCCACCACGACCGGAGTGGCCTCCGCCCGCGCCGTCGGGGCCTCGGAGCAGCCGGGCGCTCGGCCGCTGGTCGTGGACGGCCGCGTGCGCGTCGACGCCGTGCTCACCGACGCGCCCGCCGGCGACGCGGCCAAGCGGACCGTCCAGCGGCTGCGGGAGAGCGTCCACGCGGTCGATCCCGGCGCGCTCGTAGGCGGTTACACGGCACAGCAGTACGACACCCAGCGCACCGCCGAGCACGACCGGACCGTGATCGTCCCGGTCGTGCTGGCGATCATCCTGGTCATCCTGATCGTGCTGCTGCGCTGTCTGCTGCTGCCGGTCCTGCTGGTCGCCACCGTGGCGCTCACCTACCTCGCCACCCTCGGTGTCGCGGGCCTCGTCTTCCAGCACGGCTTCGGCTTCTCGGGCACGGACGCCTCCGTCCCGCTGTACGGGTTCGTGTTCCTCGTCGCGCTCGGCGTCGACTACAACATCTTCCTCATGTCGCGTGTGCGCGAGGAGACCGTGCGCTTCGGAACCCGCCAGGGCGTGCTGCGCGGGCTCGTCGCCACCGGGGGCGTCATCACCTCGGCCGGAGTGGTCCTGGCGGCCACCTTCGCCGCGCTCGTCGTGATCCCGCTCGCGTTCCTCGCGCAGATCGCCTTCATCGTCGCCTTCGGGGTGCTGCTCGACACGGTGGTGGTGCGCTCGCTGCTCGTGCCCGCACTGGTCCGGGACATCGGTCCCGCCGTGTGGTGGCCCGGCCGCCTCGCCCGCAAGGACGACGGCGAGCGGGCGGCCTCCACGGCGCCGGTCGAACGGACGGGGGCGGGTGCGCCGCGGCAGCCGTGAGCCGACGGCTCGCCGGTCGTGTGCGCGAGGGCGGTCCGGGCGACTGGCGAGGCGGATCCGGGGTAACCGGCATCAGGCGTGTGCACGACAGCCCGGGAGGGGGAGCATGGAGACGGCGAAGCAGTTGCGCAAGCTGAGGACCCTCTACGCGTGGGGTGCGGCCGCCTGGACGGCGTGTCTGCTGCTCGGCGCGGTCGCGGGCGGATCGACGACCCGGCAGACCGTGGTGCTGCTGGGCCTGCTGGCCGTGTTCCTGACCCTGGTGCTGTGGACGACCTGGTGCCTGTGGGAGGCCGGTGCGACGGCCTCGGGCCGTGCGCGTGGGGCGCATACCGGTGCTGTGCGCGCGGCGCATGCGGGGGGTGTGGGCGCGGTGCGACCGGGCGTGCGGGCGGCGAGGGCGCAGCGTCCCGACGGTCCGGCCGGGTTCGCGCGGCGGGACCGGGTAGGCGAGGGGTGACCGAGGGAGGACCACCATGACGACGTTCGTCATTTCGGTGCCGGGCACGTTCATCGGCGGCGCGGACACCGGCGTGCGGGACGAGCTGGCACGCGCCCTGCGCCCGGCCGACCCGCACCGCACGCACCTGGGCTCCGCGGAGGACATCGACGTCCTCACCGTCAACGACGACGGCACCTTCACCGTCCGCCTCACCGTCGAGGCGGGCAGCGGCCCCGAGGCCGAGGGCAAGGCCCGCCGGCTCGCCGAGTCCGCCCTGACCGCGGTGGGCCTGGACGACAGCGCCGCACCCCTGGGCCCGGCCGTGGTCACGGGGATCGACACGGGGGAGTGAGCCGCCCCCCCCGCCCGCCGCCGGCGGACACGCCGCGCGCCGCGTCACTCGTTCGCGTGAAACAGCGCCCGCGGTCGTCCGTCGGCGCATGGCGGGCCCTTCCCGGGGGATGACCCCGTCGGCAGTGCAAGCCGAGGGGGAGGGGCCCGGACATGAACGACATCGTCTTCGCCGCCGACTTCGCCTCCGAGGAGCAGTGGGTCGCCGGGCGCTCCTGGGCCTACCCGGACGGCGGCCCCACCAACCCGGGCGACGACAAGCTCGACCACCTCACCGCGGATCCCGGCCACTCCCGCGGCGGCACCTTCCGCGCCACGCGGCGGCCCGACGGCCTGTGGGACACGGGCCTGCTCACCACGGAGGAGAGCCCCGAGGGCTTCACGGTGCGCACCGGGGACCGCCTCGACACCCGCGTGCGCCTGCCCGTCGGCGTCGGCGCCTGGCCCGCGATCTGGACCTGGCGGGACGGCGGCAACGAGGTGGACGTCTTCGAGTACCACCCGGACAACCCCGACCTGCTGGAGCTGAACAACCATGTGCGCCCCGCCGGTCGCTACGTCCACGACGACGCCGTGCGCCCCGGCGGCGTCGTCGACCTGAGCGTCACCTTCGGCAGACGGGACGTCGTCTGGCGGCTGAACGGCCGCCAGGTGTTCGCCGACGGCCGCGGCGTCGGCTCGCACTGGCGGGCCCACCTCATCGTCAACCTCTCGGTGTGCGCGGGCCGTTACCACCCGCCCCCCGAGGACTCCGTCGACGAACTGTCGTACGTGGTGGAGAGCCTGGTCGTGCACCGCACCGGGTGACGACGCCTTGGGGAGCACCGCCGCGAGGCCGTCGTGATCGCGCTCGGTAGGGTGAGGGCCACCGACCCAGGAGACGCCCCGTGCCCGCCCGCCCCCGTGTGCTGTACGTGACCGACCTCGCCTACCAGGCCCGCGGCCGCCGCTACTGCGACGAGGACATCCTCCTGTCGTCGCGGCTGCGCGAGGACTTCGCCCTCGCGCTGTGCCACCCGCTGGACGCCACCGCCCTCATGGACGCGTACGACGCGGTCGTGGTCCGCAACAGCGGGCCCGTGCTGCACTACCAGGAGCAGTACGACGCCTTCCGGACCCGCGCCCTCGCCCGCGGCACCCGCGTCTACAACCCGCTGACCGGCCGGGGCGACATGGCCGGCAAGCAGTACCTGCTGGACCTCACGGCGGCCGGATACCCGGTCATCCCCACCGTGGACCGTACCGAGGACCTCGGCGCGCTGCCGCCGTCCGAGCAGTACGTGGTCAAGCCCAAGGCGGGCGCCGACTCCATAGGCCTCGCCGTCGTGCCGGGCGACCGGCTGGCCGCGCAGCCCCAGGGCGACGTCCTGATCCAGCCCCACGTCGACTTCCGCCACGAGGTGTCGTTCTACTTCGTCGACGACGCCTTCCAGTACGCCCTGTACGCCCCCGACCCCGAGCGGCGCTGGGTCCTCGAGCCCTACCGGCCCACCGACGAGGACCTCGCCTTCGCCCGCCGCTTCATCGACTGGAACACCCTCGCGCACGGCATCCAGCGGGTGGACGCCTGCCGCACCCGCGAGGGCGACCTGCTCCTCGTGGAGCTGGAGGACCTCAACCCCTACCTGTCCCTGGACCGGGTCGGGACGGCCGCGCAAGACGCCTTCGTCCGCGCCATGACGGCCTCGCTGCACCGCTTCCTGGACGCGCCGGCGGCGCCCTGAACCGGCGCGCCCGCGCGCTCAACCGGGAAACCGTCCCGTGGAGCGCAGCCGCCAGCGGCGCTCCGCGTACGCGAGGTCGTCCCGCCACAGGCGGCCCGCCGCGGCGCGGACCAGCGGCCGCAGCAGCGGTGCGGTACGCCGCGCGACGGCGAAACCCCGGCGGTCCGAAGCGGCCAGCACCGCCTCGACGACCGCTGTGCGCGGCCGGCCGCGTTCGTCCACGCCGAGCGGGGTGGCGTGCGTCTCCACCACCGATCCCTCGCCCTCGCCCCGGGTGAGGTGCATGACGACCGTGCGTGGCTCGGGGGCGGTGAACACCGCGCGCACCGGCACCACCAGCCGCCCCGCGACCTTGAACGACACGTCGACGGTGAAGGCGTCGTCGCCGTCCGCGCCGTCCTCGGGAGCCCCGACCACGGTCAGGTCGACGAACGAGTACGGGTGCAACCAGGCGCCGTGCCAGGGATCCAGCCGGTTCGCGACCACGTCCTCGGGCTCGCACACACCCGTGCCGGTGTACACCGCGGTCAGGGCCCGCTCGCGTTCGGGCCGCCGCGGCACGAACGGGGCATCGGTCGGCGCCTCCCCGCCGGCCGCGTCCAGCCGCACCCACACCAGCACGCCGTCGTCGTGCACCGGCAGCGGCGACCAGCCGGCGTACGGCCTGCCGTCCAGCGCCAGCCCGTGCCAGTGGCACACCAGCGTGCCGCAGCGCACCGGACTGTCCCGCAGCGGCGCCCCCAGATGCGGGCACACCCCGGGGCCGCCCACCAGCCGGCCGTCGGCGCCGCGCCAGACGACGACCTCCTCGCCCGCGACCGTGCGCGCCCACGGGCGGTCGCCGCGCACGTCCCGGGACGCGCCGACGACGTACCAGTTGCCCGACGGACGCGCCTGCGCGCGCTTGAGCGCCTGCGCGATCACCGCGGGCTTCGCGTCGCGCCAGGTCGGCCGCTGACGCTCCCACGGCACGGCACCGCGGCGCAGCGACAGGGGGATGTGACGGGGACTCACGCGACCTCCTCCGGGACGGACCGGCCCGCCCGTACGGGCACCACGGCCGGCAGGGACACCCGCGCCGGGGCCGGCGGCGACGCGGGCCGGCCCCGGGCGCGCAGCCGGGCGAGCGCGACCCGGGTCAGCCCGTCGGCGGCCACCACGGCACGCTGCCGGCGCGGGACCACGGCACGGCGGTGCAGCACCGCGTACCCGTCCCGGGCGACGGCGTCGAGGATGCCGCCGTACAGGACGAACGCGGTGCGGATGCAGGGGCGCGAGACCGGGTCGAGCATGCCGATTCCCGGCGCCGCCTCCCGGTACACCCCGCGGGTGAGCGCGGCGAACTCCCGCAGCGCGGCGGTGATCCGGTGGTCGGAGCAGCCCGAGTCGCGGCTGCGGCGCAGCAGCTCCCGGTCAACGCCGTGCGCGGCGAGCAGGTCCGCGGGCAGGTAGACCCGGCCGCGGTCCAGGTCCTCGCCCACGTCGCGCAGGAAGTTGCTCAACTGGAACGCGACCCCGAGCGCGGCGGCGTGCGGCGCGGCCTCCTCGCGCGGCACCACCGTGCCCAGCACCGGCAGCATCTGCAGACCGATCACCGCGGCGGAACCGTGCATGTAGCGGCGCAGCGCGGCATAGGTGGGGTAGTCCGTGACGGTGAGGTCGCTGCGCATGGCGGTCATGAAGTCACGGAAGTGGGCGTGGTCGATGCCGTAGCGGCGGGCGGTGTCCGCGAGGGCGAGCACCACCGGCTCGTCGCTGTACCCGTCGCGCAGCCCCCTCGCCAGCGCGGCCTCCAGCCGTGCCAGCGCCGCGTCGCGGCCGGCGGTGTCCGCGGCCGGGTCGAGCGAGTCGACGATGTCGTCGGCCCAGCGGGCGAAGCCGTACAGGGCGTGCACGGCGGGCCTGCGGGCGACGGGCAGCAGCCGGGTGGCGAGGAAGTACGTCCTGCCGTGCCGCGCGTTGAGCTCCCGGCAGTGGCGGTACGCCGCGCGCAGCACCGGGTCGCCGATGCCCGCCGCGTCCAGTTCCCGCACGGTCATACGGTGCTCTCCTTCGACGGGGCCGGGCGCCGCGGGCGGGTGCCGGCCGGGGCCTTCGGTCCGGTGACGCGGGCGGCGGCGAGCTTTCCCGAGAGAAGCACGGTCGGCACGCCCACGCCCGGGGTGGTGCCGCAGCCGGCGAGGACCGCGTTCTCGGTGCCCCGCACCAGGTTGCGGGGCCGGAACGGGCCGGTCTGGGCGAAAGTGTGGGCCGCGGAGAAGGGGGTGCCCGCGGCGTGTCCCTGGGCCTGCCAGTGGGCGGGCGTGACGAGGCACTCCTCCTCGATCGCGTCCTCGATGCCGTCCAGCCCGCGCCGCTCAAGCTCCCGCAGCAACGAGGCCCGGTAGCGCGGGGCGAGGTCGCTCCACGCGGCGGCCCCGGGGCCGATGTCGGTGTTGGGGCAGGGCGCGAGGATGTAGTGCAGGTGCCGGCCCGGCGGGGCGAGCCCGGGATCGGTGGCGGTGGGGCGGGTGACGAGCAGCGAGGGATCGCTCATCAGCCGCCCGCTGTGCGTCAGTTCGTCGAACGTGGTGCGCCACGCCGCCCCGAACGACAGCGTGTGGTGGGCCAGCCACGGCCAGGTGCGGTCCGTGCCGGCGTGCAGCACCACCGCGGACGGGGAGTGCCGCAGCCGCACCGGGCGCCGGGGCCGGCGGCCGAGCAGACGGTAGGCGACGGGCAGGTCGGGGGTGAGGACCACCGCGTCGCAGGGGATGCGGTCCTGGTCGGTGACGACCGCGGTGACGCGCTGACCGGACCGTTCCAGCCGCAGCACCTCCTGCCCGAACCGCAGGTCGGCGCCCGCGCCGGCGGCGGCGTCCGCCATCGCCCGCGGCAGCGCGTGCATGCCGCCGCGCGGGAAGTACACCCCGGCGACGGTGTCCATGTAGGCGATGACGGCGTACGCGGCCAGGGCCCGGGCCGGTGGCACCCCCGCGTACAGCGCCTGGAACGAGAACACCCGGCGCAGCCGCTCGTCGTCCAGGAAACGGCCGATACGGGCGTCCAGCCGGCCGAAGCCGCCGAGCGCCGCCAGCCGGGCCAGGTCGGCGTTGAGCAGACCGAGCGGCGAGTCGAAGTTGGCGTCCAGGAAGCGGCCCATCTGCGCCCGGTACAGCTGCTCCAGCCAGGCGCGCAGCCGCAGGTACCCGGCCGCCTCACCGGCACCGGCGAACCGTTCCACCTCCGCGGCCATGGCGTCCGCGTCCGTGTGCACGTCCAGGCTGCTGCCGTCCGCAAAGCAGGCCCGGTACGCCGGATGCAGCGGGAGCAGCTCCACCCGCCGGTACAGGCTGTCGCCGACCGCCGCGAAGGCCTCCTCGGCCAGGTCCGGCATGGTCAGCACGGTGGGCCCGGTGTCGAGGAGGTAGCCGCCGAGCCTGCGGCGTCCCGCCCGGCCGCCGGGGAGGGCGTCCCGTTCGACGACGGTGACCCGGCGCCCGGCGCCCAGCAGGTGCAGGGCGGCCGCCAGTCCGGCGAGGCCGGCCCCCACGACCACGACGTGATCGGTACGGCCGGGCAGGGTGCGGGTCATCGCCGGCCCTCCCCGCCCCGCGCCGCGTACCCGGTCTGCCCGGGACCGCCCCGGCCGCCGTCGGCCGCCGAGCGGAGCAGCACCCGCAGCCGGCTCCCGGCCTCCGGGTCCAGCGGCGCCGCATCCAGATGCCGCAGCCCCCGCGCGACCAGCCGCCGGACCTTCGCCTCCACCACGGCCCGGGCACCCGTGGCCTCCAGCACCTTGCGCACCTCGTCGAGGTCCGCGTCCGTCAGCCCGGCGTCGCCCAGCGAGCCGTCCAGCACGCTCAGCGCGCGCTCGTCGCCGGCCGTCACGGCCCGCGCCCGGGCGAGGGCCGTGAGATACGTCGGCTTGCCCTCGCGGATGTCCGAACCGGGGCTCTTGCCCGTCCGCCGCGGGTCGCCGAAGACGTCGTCCAGATCGTCCCGCAGCTGGAACGCCACCCCCACGCAGCGACCTGCCGCGTCCAGCGCCCGCAGCGTCTCCTCCCCGGCGCCGGCCAGCGCGGCACCCAGCGCCAGCGGGCGCGCCACCGAGTACAAGGCGCTCTTGAGCGAGGCGGTGCGCAGCGCACGCGGCAGGCCCGGCGAGCCGGTGACCTGACCGTGCACGTCCAGGTACTGACCCGCCACCATCTCGGTGCGCATGTCGCTCCACAGCCGCCGCACCACCGGGGCCGTCGACGGCGCCAGGGGCGTCTCGGCGACCAGGTCGTCCGCCCACGCCAGCGCCAGATCGCCGGCCAGGATGCCGGCCGCGTCCCCGAACCGCCCGACGCGCCCGGCGGGGGCCGACCCGGCGTACCGGGCCCGCAGACCGGCGTGCAGGGCGGGCCGGCCCCGCCGTACCTGCGCGCCGTCCATCACGTCGTCGTGGACGAGGGCGCAGGTCTGCAGCAGTTCCAGCGCCGCGCCGACCCGCAGGGCCGCCGCGGCGGTCGCCGGATCGCCGCCGCCGCACGCGCGCAGGGACCACCACAGCAGCCGGGACCTGGTGCGCTTGCCGCCGGTCCGGGTGAACTCGGCGACCCGGACGGCGAGGTCGGTGGCGAACAGCTCGTCCACGGCGCGGGCGCGGGCGACACGCTCGTCGAGGACGCCGTCGAGGACCCGCCCGACGGCGGCGGAGACATCGGCGTCGACCCGGCGCACGGCGCGGGCGTCCCCGGGCAGCACGGCTTCCGCCTCGTCCGCGAAGAGGCCGTCACCGTCCCCGGCCGCGTGGACGGCGTCCCCCGCCTCGTCGTCGGCGGTCTCGCCGTCCACCCCGTCCGGGCGCGTCCGTCCGGGCGATCCCGGCAGGGGCACCAGGCGCGGGACGGGCGGCGGCGCGGCGCCGTGGTGTTCCTTCGCCTGAGTGGGACTCATCCCGCTTCCTCTCGTCGTGATCGCGATGCACTCCGTCGCCACCTGCTTCGGCCGGTGTGCGGGACACGGATGCGGCATCGGCCGGCGCAGTGCGCGGCGGCCACCGCGCACTGTCCTTTCCCCGGGGACCACCGGGGCGCGGCAGGCCACCCGCACACGAGTGACCCGCATCCGTAAGGGCACACGGGCGGGAAGAGCGGCCGGTGAGCGGGCGGACGAGGCACGGACGAGGAGGAGGCGCGGTGCGGGAGGCGGACGCGGAGGTGGCGGTGATCGGGGCGGGTGCCGCCGGGCTGTCCCTGGCCCACCGCCTGAGCGGGCCCCTGCCGGGGCAGCGGACGCCGTCCGTGGTGCTCCTCGACGCCCCGCCCGGCCCGCTGCGCCCCCCGCGCCGCACCTGGTGCTTCTGGGAGCGGGGGAAGGGGCGTTTCGACGCCGCCGTCACCGCGCGCTGGGGGCGGCTGCGGGTGCGTCCACCCGGGGGGCGTCCGATCGAGGACGCTCTCGCCCCGCTGCAGTACAAGATGATCCGCTCCGACGACTTCGAGAGGCTGGTCGGCCGGGACCTGGCGCACAGCCCGAACGTGCGCCGCGTCGAGGCCGCCGTCGAGTCGGTCGAGGAGGTGACGGGCGGCGCCCGGGTGCACCTGCGCGAGGCGGACGGCACGCCCCGCGCCCTGTACGCCCGCTGGGTCCTCGACTCCCGCCCCCTGGGCAGCCTGCCGGCCGCGCGCACCACCCTGCTCCAGCACTTCCACGGCTGGTTCGTTCGCACCTCCCGGCCGGCCTTCGACCCGGACGTCGCCGACCTCATGGACTTCCGTACGCCGCAGCCCGCCGCCGGCCTGTCCTTCGGCTACGTGCTGCCGACCGGAGGGCGCGAGGCGCTCGTGGAGTACACCGAGTTCTCGCCACGCACCCTGTCGGCGAGCGCCTACGAGGCGGCCGTACGCCACTACGTGACCGACGTGCTCCGGCTCGGCGACGTCGAGGTGCTCGCCACCGAGACCGGGGTGATCCCGATGACGGACGCCCCGATCGCCCGCCGCACCGGCGCGAGCGTCTTCCGCATCGGCGCCGCCGGGGGAGCCACCCGCCCCGCCACCGGGTACACCTTCGCCGGGCTGCAGCGGCAGACGCGCGCCGTCGCGGCCGCACTGCGCCACGGGCGCCCACCGCTGCCGCCGCCCGCCCACTCGGCCCGCTCCCGCGCCATGGACGCCGTACTGCTGCGGGCGCTCGCCAGCGGCCGGGTCGACGGCCCGGCCCTGTTCAGCCGGCTGTTCGCCGAGGTGCCCATGGCGAGGCTGCTGCGGTTCCTCGACGGGGACACCCGTCTGCACGAGGACCTCGCCATCGGCCTGCGCACACCGATCAGCCCGATGCTCCGCTCGGCACTGGAACTGCCCGCGCTGCCCCGCCGCCCCTTCGACTGACCGCCCGCCCTGCCTCCCTCCCTGCCACCGAGCCACCGAACGCCCTTCCGCCCTTGGAGACCGCATGACGCTGCTGCGCGACGAGGACCTCGCCGCCGCCTTCGACCACGCCTCCCGCAGTTACGACGCGCTGGTGGCCGCCAACCCCGGCTACCACGCCCACCTGCGGCGCTCGGTACGCCGGCTCGGCCTGCCCGGGCACGGAGAGGGGCTGCGCCTGCTCGACCTCGGCTGCGGCACCGGCGCCTCCACCGCCGCACTGCGCTCCGCCCTGCCGGCCGCGGACATCACGGCCGTCGACGCATCCGCCGGCATGCTGGAGAGGGCCGCCGCCAAACCCTGGGCGGACGGGGTGACGTTCGTGCACGCACCGGCCGAGCGGCTGGCCGAGGCGGGCGTCACCGGCCCCTTCGACGCGGTCTTCGCCGCCTACCTGCTGCGCAACGTCGACGACCCCGACGTCGTCCTCGCCCGGGTGCGCGACCTGCTGGCACCCGGCGGACGGCTCGGCGTGCACGAGTACACGCTCAGCGGCCGGCGCGCCGACCGCGCGGTGTGGACGCTCGTGTGCCGGGGCGTCGTGCAGCCCGCGGCGACCGTCCTCGGCGACGGCGCCCTCTACCGCCACCTGTGGCGCAGCGTCGTCGAGTTCGACACCGCGGGCCGCTTCGCGGACCGGCTGCGCGCGGCCGGGTTCGCGCAGGTCCGGGCCCTGCCTCTGCCGGGCTGGCAGACGGGCATCGCCCACACCTTCGTCGCCTCCCGCCCGCGGGACGGGCGGCACCCGGAGACCGAGCGGCACCCGGAGCGCGCCCACCGCCCGGACACCGTGCGGCCCCTGGGCAGCGTGCCCCGTCCGGAGGCCGGGCGATGACCGGTCAGGCACGTCCGGCGGCCGCCCGGCGCGGGCGGGACCGGCAGGCCCAGGTGCTCCCCGGCCCCGTGGGCAAGCGGCGCCCCGACGGCCCCCGGCCCACGGTGGCCGTCGTCGGCGGCGGCATCGCCGGACTCGCGGCGGCCACCGCGCTGGCCGAGCGCGGCGTGGCCGTCACACTGTACGAGCGCGAGCCCTACCTCGGCGGGCGCGTCGGCGGCTGGCCGACCCGCCTGCGCGACGGCAGCGCGGTCACGATGAGCCGCGGGTTCCACGCCTTCTTCCGCCAGTACTACAACCTGCGGGGACTGCTGCGCCGTACCGATCCGGCGCTGGAGCGGCTCACCGGTCTGCCCGACTACCCGCTGCTGCACGGCAGCGGTACCCGTGACGGCTTCCGCCACATCCCGCGCACCCCGCCCTTCAGCGCCCTCGGCTTCGCCCTGCGCAGCCCCTCCTTCGGGCTGCGCGACCTGCGGGCCCTCGACCCGGTCGCGGCGCTGCCCCTGTTCGACGTGCGGGTGCCCGACGTGTACACCCGCCTCGACGGCGTCAGCGCCCACGACTTCCTGGACGCCGTCCGCTTCCCCGCCAAGGCCCGTCACCTGGCCTTCGAGGTGTTCTCCCGCAGCTTCTTCGCCGACCCGCGGCAGCTGTCGGCGGCGGAGCTGGCGCTGATGTTCCACATCTACTTCCTCGGCTCCGCCGAGGGCCTGCTGTTCGACGTGCCCAGCGCGCCCTTCCCGGCCGCCCTGTGGGACCCGCTCGCCGACTACCTGCACCGGCACGGGGCGGTCATCCGCACCGGCACGCCGGTCGAAGAGGTCGCTCCGACGCCGGACGGCCGCCACCTGGTCCGTACGGGCCGGGACGAGTCCCGCCACGACGGCGTCGTCCTCGCCCTGGACGCCGCGGGGCTGCGCTCCCTCGTGGCCCGCTCCGGCCGGCTCGCCGACGCCGCCTGGCGCGCACGCCTGGCACGGCTGCGCACCGCCCCGCCGTTCCTGGTCACCCGCCTCTGGCTGGACCGGCCCGTGGCCCCCGACCGGCCCGGCTTCCTCGGGACGAGCGGCTTCGGCACGCTGGACAACATCAGCGTCCTGGAACGCTGGGAGGACGAGGCCGCCCGCTGGGCCGCGCGCACCGGGGGGTCGGTGGTGGAACTTCACGCGTACGCCGTACGGCCGGAGTCACCCCGCGACGTGGAGGAGAAGCGGCTCGTCGGCCAACTCCACCGCGTCTACCCGGAGACACGCGCGGCCACGGTCGTCGACAGCCGCCACGAGTGGCGCGAGGACTGCCCTCTGTTCCCGGTGGGCGGCTACCTGGACCGCCCCACCGTGCGCACCCCGGATCCCCGGCTGATGGTGGCCGGCGACCTGGTGCGCACCCCTCTGCCCGTGGCCCTCATGGAGCGGGCGGCGACCACCGGATTCCTGGCCGCCAACGCGCTGCTGCAGCAGTGGGGCCTGGCCGGCCAGACGCTCTGGACGGTGCCGGACCGTGGCCGCAGCGCCGTGCTGCGGGGACTGGCGCGGTGGAGGAGCGGGTGAACCGCCCCGTGGGAGGGAGATGGGGGAGGCGGAGGCGGAGGCCGGGGGTCCCGCCCGCTCCGGACGTCAGACCGGGTGCGCAATCGGGGCGATCCGCCCGGTGCGCCGCCTCTCCTCCCGGCGTCTGCGCGCCGCGCCCCCTACCGGCGTCTGCGCGCCGCCTCCGCTCCCGGGCGCCTGCGCGCCGTCTCTCACCGTGCCGGCTGACCGGCCCTGGTGCGCGCGTCGCCGCCCCGGGACCGCAGGGGTACGCCGGCCTCGCCGAGCACGCGATGCACGAAGCCGTACGACCGGCCGTGCGCCTCGGCTATCGCGCGGATGGAGCGCCCCTCCTCGTACTCCTTCTTCAGGACCTCGGCCAGCTCCTTGCGCGCCGTACCGGTGATCCATTTCCGCTTGTGCACGAAGCTCTCCTCTCGCGACGTCGGAACGTGATCACCGGATGCCCCTCAGGGCGCGATCCATGTCGCCCGGACAGAGGAACGAGGAGGAGGGTGAGGCGTCGGTGCCCGGCTCAGAACGCGTACCGGATTCGCAGCCAGGGGGCGTGCGTCGCGACCAGCTCGCGCAGGGCGTCCACCGCCTCCGCCTTGACGCGGTTGCGGTAGCGGACGTTCAGGGCGCCGTTCTGCGAGCGTTTGGCCTGCTGGATGCCGGGCTGCCACAGCAGGTCCTCGCCCTTGGGGTGCCAGCCGAGGTTGACCTCGTGCAGGTCTTGGTTGTGGGTCAGCATGATCACCTCGGCCGCGGCCTGCCGCTTGACGCGCTCGGGCAGTACGTCGTCCATGTGCCGCAGCAACTCGGCCCAGGCCGCCTGCCAGCCGGGGCGCAGGACGACGGGGGAGAGGTTGAAGTGCACCTCGTAGCCGGCGTCGAGGAAGTCGCCGGCGGCGGCGATGCGGTCGGCGACGGGTGAGGTGCGCAGGTCGAGGAGGCGGGAGTCGTCCGCGGGCATCAGGGAGAACCGGATCCGGGTCCGGCCGCGCGGGTCGTGGGCCAGCAGGTCGGGGTTGACGAACTTGGTGGCGAAGGATGCCTTGGCCGTGGGCCAGTGCCGGAAGGCGTGCACGAGGTCCGCGGTGTTGTCGCAGATCAGGGCGTCCACCGCGCAGTCGCCGTTCTCCCCGATGTCGTAGACCCAGGCGGTGTCGTCGCACTGGTTCGGTTCGGGCTTGGGGCCCTGGCGGGCGATGTGCCGGCCGAGGTGGGCGATGATCTTGTCGATGTTGGTGAAGACGGTGATCGGGTTGGCGTACCCCTTGCGGCGGGGCACGTAGCAGTACGCGCAGGCCAGCGCGCAGCCGTTGGAGGGGCCCGGGGCGATCCAGTCGGCGGACCGCCCGTTGGGCCGGGTGGTGAGCGTCTTCTTCTCGCCGAGGACCAGCGTCTCGCCCTTGATCCGGACCCAGCGCTCGACGTTGCCCTCGTTGCCGTGCAGGCCGGGGATGTTCCAGTGGGAGGCCACCTCGACCAGCCGCGCGTGCGGGAACCGCTCCCGCACCTGCCGGCCGCGGGCCGACGCGGCGGCGGCCGGCTCGGCGTAGATCTCCCGCACGGGCAGCAGCCGGCGGGCGGTGGCGCCGCCGCGGAACGTCTCCCCGTCGGCCGACGGCGGACCGGGCGCGCCGGCGCCCGCCGCGGCGCCCGGCGCGCCGAGGGCGTCGAGCCCGAACAGCGCGTCGGAGCCGTCGTCCGGTACGGCGTGGGACATGGAGGGCTCCGGAAGGGGGTCACGGTCGCGGGCGCGCCGCGGTCGGTGCAGGTCGGTCCACTGTAAGCCCGCCGTCGCGGAGGACGGCGGCCCGCGGGAAACCGCGCGCGGGCGTACCCGCGGCACACGGGAAACCGTGCGCGGGCGTACCGGCGCCACGCGGGAAGCCGTGCGCGGGCGTACCGGCGCCACGCGGGAAACCGTGCGCGGGCGTACCCGCGGCACAAGGGAAACCGTGCGCGGGCGTACCGGCGTGGCGGCTGGGCCGCCCGGGGCCGTACCGGCGGCGGCTGGACCGGCCGGAGCGTACCGCCGGAGGCGTATCCGTGGCGGCTGGACCGGCCGCAGGCGGGTAGACGAGCGGGACGAAGGGCGGGGCCCGCGGCCCCGCCGTGTGACCGACGACGAGGGACGAGGAGAGTCATGGCCGGTGTGATGGAACGCATCAAGCAGTTCGCCCGCAGCCCGCAGGGGCAGCGCACGGTGGAGCAGATCCGGCGCCAGGCGTCCGACCCGCGCCGGCGTGCCCAGGCCCAGCGCCTGTTCGAGCGGCTGCGCACCCGCCGCTGACGGAGCGTCCGCCGGATCACGGCCGGGGAGGGTGGCTCGGGGCGCTGTGCCGGATCGCACGGCCGGCCGCCAGGGCCACCCACCCGGTCGGCGCGGGGCGGCCACCGGGGCGTCCCCGACCGGCGAAGGATGAACTCCCCACCCTCACCGGGGTGTTGAGGAGATCCCGGTCAGCGCATACGGCGCCGGCCCCCGCGGCGGAAGCGCACCGCTCCGTAGACGATGTCGGCCAGCAGCACGACGATGCCGATGATCAAGAGGTAGAAGAGGCCGTGGGCGGCCACCCCGATGATGCCCAGGATCAGGGCGATGATGACCAACAGCAGGAACAGGCTCATCCTGTCCTCCCGACTCGGAGCCGATCAGCGGCGGGCGAGGCGCCGTTCGCCGCCGGCCCCAGGGGTGTACGCGATGTCGTAGTGGGCGAAGACGGCGGGTTCGTCCTCGGCGGGGAGCACTCCGTCGACGTCGATGGACGGAGCCTTCTTGATCACGTTCTTGGAGTGGGTCACCTTCAGATAGCCCGGGCCGACGGTCGCTCCGTCGAGCGGGACGAACACCAGACGGCGGCGCGTGGGCATACCGACGGTGACGGTCGCGAAGGACGGCTGGTCGGTCGCGGTGTCCACGTACACCGACTCCAGCGCTCCGATCTTGTGGTCCTCCGGATCGACCACGTCGTGCCCCCGCCAGTTGCGGATGTCGTCCGCCTCGAACATCAACGGCCTCCCGTCCGTACCCGCCCGGCGACCCGCGCCGGACCTCATGCCGGTACCACCGACTGCCGTGTCCCACACCCCGAGGGGAAAGAAACGCTCGCCCGGTGCACCCGCTCACGTGTTCAACGGCGCGGTCGCGCCGGCGTCGCCCATCGCGCTCCACGGGGCCGGTCCGCTGCCCTCGGTCCACGCCTGCAGATCCCACCGGTCCACGCACACGATGCCGCACTGGTCGGCGTACTCGGCGGCCGGTGCCGTGAAGTCGCTCGTCGTGACGAGGACCGCGACATCGGCCTCGTGCACGGTGTAGCAGGTGCCGCCGAACCGTTGCAGGTCCTGCGAACCCACCCGGTGCTCCACGCCGTAGTGCTTGCACTGGATCACCATCCGCCGCCCGTCCGGTGTCACCGCCAGCACGTCCGCGCCCAGGTCGCCCGCGCCGCCGACGACCTCGACGCCGGTGCAGCCGTCCCGCTCGCACAGCGCGGCCACGGCCTGCTCGAACTCGTCGGCGTCCAGGGCGTCGTAGGCGGCGAGGACGTCCTGGCCGACGAGGGCGTCTTCGTCGTCCGGGGTGTCTTCGGGGACGGAGCCGGTCGGCGCTCCGGGGGCGGCCGGGGTACAAGGCCGTCCGTCCGGTTGGGGAGTGAGGGGCACCGTGGCTTCGGGGGATGCGGCCTGCCGCGGCACGGTCCGCGCCGGTGGCTGCACGGCAGAGGGTGCCGTGTCCGGGGGCTGGAGTTCCTCCAGTGCCGTGTCCGTCGCCGCCTCCAGTGCCGCGGCGGCCCGCTGGGCGGCGCGGGCGGCCGAGCGGCGCCGCCGGCGGCGACCGAGGGCCAGGACGGCCGAGACGGCGAGCAGGCACAGGACGGCCTGCCAGACGGGCCGCCGCTGCGCGGACGCGATCAGGGTGCGCACCGCGAACCCCAGCGCGCAGACGACGAGTGCCAGAAGGCCGAAGTACATGGCGGTCGCCCGAAGGTCGAACCGTCGGCTGGCGGTGCGTCGTATGCGACGCGCTGGCGGCGTGGTCACGGTGAGGCGGCCCCCTCCCAGACGGAAACGTTGATCATTCCGCCGTGTGCCCCCGATCGGCGGGTTCAGCGTGCGGGGCCCCGCCCCGGGTCCCGGCTCGCCGCTGACGGGCGGTTGGGCGAGACGGGGACGCACCCCGCGTCCACCGCCTGCGCGGTGTCGCGCCCCCGGGACGTTCCCGGCCGACTTGCCCCGCCCGCCGCAGGGGCGGCCCACCGGTATCCGGACACCCGGACCCGGTCGGCGGTCGTCGTGCGGACGGCGGCGCCCGGTCCACGCCGGTCGCCCGCCCGTGTGACGCGCCCGCGCGCCGCCCACCCCTGGGCGTCGGTGCGGCACGTCTTCGGACAACCTGCCCGTGTGGCCGAAACGGGGGTGACCGGCGGCGCCGGAGTGATGGGGGGCGTGCAGTGGGGGAAGGCGTGGCGGAGGGACCCGCGCAGGGACCGGACAGGCCGCGCGGGGTGGGACACGACGGAACGGGACGGAGACGGCGATGGCCACGACGGCGGACAGCGGGCGGACGGTCGCGTCACCGAGCGTGCTGCGACTACCGGGCATCGTCCTCGGCGTCGGGCTCGGCGGTTTCCTCGACGGCATCCTCCTGCACCAGCTCCTCCAGTGGCACCACATGCTCACCAGCACCGACCACGACCACATCGGAGTGAAGTACTACGACCCCCACACCGTCTCCGGGCTGGAGATGAACACGGTGTGGGACGGAATCTTCCACACCGTGTGCTGGATCGCCGTGCTGGTGGGGCTGGCCGTCCTGTACTCCCGCGTCACCCACGACCGCCGGGCCGTGTGGACGTCGCGGGCCCTGTGGGGCTGGATCCTGGTCGGCTGGGGCCTGTTCAACCTCGTCGAGGGCCTGCTGGATCATCAGATCCTCGGCATCCACCACGTCCACGGCGGCCCCTACCAGGCCTGGTGGGACGCCGGGTTCCTGGTCCTCGGGGCTGTGCTCGTCCTCGGCGGCCATCGGCTCCAGCGCAGCGGCCGGCCGCTCTCCCCGGACGCGCCGGACGGGGCGGGCCGGGCGGAGGGCCACGCCTGATGCACGACATGCATCCGGCGGGCGGACAGCACTCCACCGGCGGCGCGTACGCGACGCTGACCGTCCTGCTCCTGCTGGCCGTGGCCGCCGGATACCTGCTGGCCGTCCGGCGCGCCCGCCGCCGTAACCCCGCCCTGGGCTGGAAGCGCGGGCGGACGCTGTCCTTCCTCGCCGGGCTGGCCGTGCTCGCCCTCGCCCTGCTGCCGCCCCTGGCACCGGCGGCGCACACCGACTTCCGCGCCCACATGGCCCAGCACCTGCTCGTCGGCATGTACGCGCCGCCGGCGCTGGTCCTGGCCGCCCCGGTCACCGTCCTGCTGCGCGCCCTGCCCCCGGCGAGGGCCCGCCGAGTCACGGCGGTCCTGCACAGCCCGCCCGCACGACTGCTCGCCCACCCCGCGGTGGCGCTGACCCTGAGCACCGGCAGCCTGGGAGTGCTGTACTGCACGCCGCTGTACAACAGCCTCATGGACCACCCGGCCGGGCACGGGCTGATGAACGCTCACTTCCTCGCGTCCGGGCTGCTGTTCGCGCACGTCATCGCCGGTCCCGATCCCGCGCCCGCCCGGCCCGGCGTGCGCGCCCGGCTGGTCTGCCTCGGCGTCGCGATCGCCGCGCACGCGCTGCTCGCCCAGGCCATGTACGGCGGCTTCTTCATCGACATCCACGCCCCCATCAGCCAGGTACGGCAGGGTGCCGAGCTCATGTACTACGGCGGTGACATCGCCGAACTGCTGCTGGCGGGCGCGTTGGTGACCACGTGGCGGCCGCAGCGCCACACCGCCCCGGCCGTCCCGGCGCGCGGTATGGCGGCCGGGTGACGGCGAGCGGAGCGCCGCCCGGCTGCCGCCACGGGAGCCGACTCCGGACGCCGGGTGCGGCGCCCGCACACCCCCTGGTGTGAGGGCGTGGAGCGGCCGCGGATCAGTCGTCGCCACCCGACGCGGTCTGGGAGAAGCCGTCGTGCCAGGCGGCCTTGGCCCCCGAGTCGCCGATGCGGTACACGTCGACCACGGCGCCCGCGGACACGACGAGCGCGAGCGCCGCGGCCGCGATACGCACAGGAGCGGCGACACCGCCCGCACCGGCGGTGGCCGCCCGCGCGGTGGCGCGCCGGGTCACCCACCACACGGCCACGGCCAGGACGAACAGCCCACCGGCCCAGGGGAGGAGACCGTCACCGAGTTCGGCGTGCCGGCGCACCAGCGGGTCCCGGCCGACGTGCCGCTCCAGCCACTCCCCGGCACCGGTGGTGAGCGGGACGCTGACGAGCGTGACCAGCGCCAGCAGGGGCAGCACCACCCCCATGCGCTGTGCCGCCTTCGGCCAGAGCGCGCCCGCCACGAGGGCCAGTGCGGTCAGTGGGACGAGGACGACGACGAAGTGCACGAGCAATATGTGCGCGGGCAGGCCGTTGACCAGGCTCATGAACAAGCTCCTCCGGGGAACTGGGGCACCCGTCCGGGTGATCGGCGCGACAGCCTGGCACAGGAAGCTCTCAGCTTCCTCTGAACCCGTGGGCCCCTGGCGGCTCAGGAGCCCCGGCCCACCGAGCACGCGTCCCGGCCGGACCAGGAGGCGGACCGTGCCCCGCCGTCCTCCTCAGCCGGCCGGCGGGGCTTCGGCCGCCGGCGGACGGGAGCGGGCGCGGAACGTGCGGCGATAGCCGGTCGGGGTCGTGGCGGCGTCCCTCGCCAGGTGCAGCCGGAGGTTGGCCGCGCTGCCCAGTCCGCACCGGCGGGCGATCTCCTCGACGGGCAGATCGGTCACCTCCAGCAGGCGCCGCACCTCGTGCAGCCGCTGCGCGGTCAGCCAGCGCAACGGGGTCGTGCCCATCTCGGCGGTGAAGCGGCGGGCGAAGGTACGCGGGGAGACGCCCGCCTGCCGGGCGAGACCTGCCACGGTCAGCGGCTGGTCGAGGCGGCGCAGCGCCCATGCGCACACGGCGGCCATGCCGGTGCCCGCGGCGGGCATGGTGCGGGTCAGGTACTGCGCCTGGCCGCCCTCCCGGTGCGCCGGGACGACGAGCCGGCGGGCCAACGCGGCGGCGGCCTCCGCGCCGTGGTCCTCGCGCACCAGGTGCAGGCACAGGTCGATGCCGGCGGCGAAACCGGCACTGGTGAGCACCGGCCCTTGCCCCGTGTAGAGCAGGTCAGCGTCGACGTCGACCTCGGGGTGGCGCCGGGCCAGTTCCTCGGCGTCCATCCAGTGCGTGGTGGCGCGCCGGCCGTCGAGCAGTCCGGCCGCGGCGAGCGCGAACGCGCCGGTGCACACCGACACCATCCGCGCGCCGCGGGCCGCCGCCGCACGCAACGCCTCCAGGACGGGCGGCGGCGGGGAGGCCAGCGGGTCGTAGCCCGGTACGACCACGGTGTCCGCCTCGGCGAGCGCCTCCAGCCCGCGGGGCGCGACCAGATCGAACCCGGTGGTCGTCGGCACCGGCCCGGCCGCCGGGGCGCACAGGGTGAACCGGTAGGAGCCGGGCCCGTCCGGACCGCCGAAGATCTGCGCCGGTATGGCCAGGTCGAAGGCCACCACCCGGGGGAGGGCGAGGGCCACCACATGATGCATGGCAGCAATCTTACGAAAGCTGTCATTGCTGCCACTCGTGCCGTCCGGGTGCCACGGGAGAGGCTGAGGCGTCCCGCACGGAGCGGGACGTCCCCCTCTTCCATCCGGAGCAGACCATGCGTTTCCTCGACGCCGCCGCGTACACCGCCGACCGCCCCTGGGGCGCCCTCGACCTGGCGGAACTCGACACGGCGACCGTCCGCCTGCACTGGACCGACCAGCCCTACGTCTGGCACGTCAACGACGGGCCGGAGGTCTTCGTGGTCCTGGACGGCGCCGTCGACATGCACTACCGCGAGGACGGCGTCGAACGCGTCGAGCGGCTGACGCCCGGGCGGGTGTGCTGCGTCGAACCCGGCGACGCCCATGTCGCCCACCCCCGGCCGCAGGCCCGCGTGCTGGTCGTGGAGCGCAAGGACAGCGTGTGACGCGGGGCGGGGCGGGCTGACCCGGACGGGTACGGCGGTGACGTGACCGACGCGGCCTGCGCGGCGCCCGTCCCCGGCGCCCATCGTCCCCCCGGTCCGTCCGTGCCTCCGCGCACGCGGACGACGGACGCCCACTGCTCCGTATGGGCCGCTCGGCCCTGTCGGGTACCCGGCGCACACGGCAGGGTGGGGAGGTGCGCACCGGCAGGCACCTCCCCCGACAACCGGATGCGGAAGGGACCCCGACATGTCCGTCGACACCCAGCAGGCGCCCGCTCGCCTCGGCGACGAGGAACTGAGGACGCTGGACGCCCACTGGCGCGCCGCGAACTACCTGGCCGTCGGCCAGATCTACCTCATGGACAACCCCTTGCTCACCGAGCCGCTGCGCCCCGAGCACATCAAGCCGCGGCTGCTCGGCCACTGGGGCACCTCGCCCGGCCTCAACCTGGTGTACACCCACCTCAACCGGGTGATCCGGGCCCGCGACCTGAACGCCCTGTGCATCTGGGGGCCCGGCCACGGCGGCCCCGCGGTGGTGGCGAACTCCTGGCTGGAGGGCTCCTACACCGAGACCTACCCCGACGTCACCCGCGACGCCGCGGGGATGGCCCGGCTGTTCCGGCAGTTCTCCTTCCCCGGCGGGATCCCGAGCCATGTCGCGCCCGAGACGCCCGGCTCGATCCACGAGGGCGGCGAACTCGGCTACGCGCTCTCCCACGCCTACGGCGCCGCGCTGGACAACCCCGACCTGGTCGTGGCCTGCGTCATCGGGGACGGAGAAGCGGAGACGGGGCCCCTCGCCGCGTCCTGGCACTCCAACAAGTTCCTCGACCCCGTGCACGACGGAGCGGTCCTGCCGATCCTCCACCTCAACGGCTACAAGATCGCCAACCCGACGGTGCTGGCCCGGCTGCCCGAGGACGAGCTCGACGACCTCCTGCGCGGCTACGGCCACGACCCCCTGTACGTCACCGGTGACGAGCCCGCCGCCGTGCACCGCGCGCTGGCCGCCGCCCTGGACACCGCACTCGACCGGATCGCCACGCTGCAGCGGGCCGCCCGCGAGGACGGGGCCACCGAGCGCCCGCGCTGGCCGGTGATCGTCCTGCGCACGCCCAAGGGCTGGACCGGTCCGCCGGAGGTCGACGGGCTGCCCGTGGCCGGGACCTGGCGCGCGCACCAGGTTCCGCTGGCGGCCGTCCGCGACAACCCGCAGCACCTGCGGCAGCTGGAGGCCTGGCTGCGCTCCTACCGCCCCGACGAACTCTTCGACGCGCAGGGACGCCCCCGGCCGGACGTCCTCGCCTGCGTTCCCGCCGGCCGCCGCAGGCTCGGCGCCACCCCGCACGCCAACGGCGGTCTCCTGCTGCGTTCGCTTCCGCTGCCGCCGCTGGAGAAGTACGCCGTCCCCGTCGACAAGCCCGGCTCCACCCTGCACGAACCCACCCGGGTCCTCGGCGACCTGCTCCAGGACGTGATGGCGGCGACCGCCGAGCGGCGGGACTTCCGGCTCGTCGGCCCCGACGAGACCGCATCCAACCGGCTCCAGGCCGTCTACGCGGCGAGCGGCAAGGCCTGGCAGGCGCAGACGCTCCCAGTGGACGAGCACCTCGACCGGCACGGCCGCGTGATGGAGATCCTCTCCGAACACACCTGCCAGGGCTGGCTGGAGGGCTACCTCCTGACGGGCCGTCACGGCCTGTTCTCGTGCTACGAGGCGTTCGTGCACATTGTGGACTCGATGGTCAACCAGCACGTGAAGTGGCTGCGGGTGACCCGCCGGCTGCCGTGGCGCGCCCCCATCGCGTCCCTGAACTACCTGCTCACCTCCCATGTGTGGCGGCAGGACCACAACGGCTTCTCCCACCAGGACCCCGGCTTCGTCGACCACATCCTCAACAAGTCCCCCGAGGCCGTCCGCGTCTACTTCCCGCCGGACGCCAACACCCTGCTCTCCGTCGCCGACCACGCCCTGCGCAGCCGGGACTACGTCAACGTCGTCGTCGCCGGCAAGCAGCCCTGCTTCGACTGGCTCACCCTCGACCAGGCTCGGGCGCACTGCGCCCGCGGCGCCGGGATCTGGGACTGGGCCGGCACCGAGGACAGCACCCGCGAACCCGACGTCGTCCTCGCCTGCGCCGGCGACGTGCCCACGCAGGAGGTGCTGGCCGCGGCACAACTGCTGCGCCGGCACCTGCCCGAGCTGGCGGTGCGGGTGGTCAACGTCGTCGACATCGCCCGGCTCATGCCGCGCGAGGAACACCCGCACGGCATGAGCGACTTCGAGTACGACGGGCTGTTCACCGCCGGCAAACCGGTCATCTTCGCCTACCACGGCTACCCGTGGCTCATCCACCGGCTCGCCTACCGCCGCACCGGCCATCGGAACCTGCATGTGCGCGGCTACAAGGAGATCGGCACCACCACCACGCCGTTCGACATGGTCGTGGGCAACGACCTCGACCGCTACCGCCTCGTCATGGACGTCATCGACCGCGTCCCCGGGCTGGCCGTACGGGCCGCGGCCGTACGGCAGCGCATGGAGGACGTGCGGCAGCGGCACCACGACTGGATCCGCGCCCACGGCACCGACCTGCCGGAGGTGGCCGACTGGACCTGGGACGGCTGAGCGGCCGCCCGGGGCCCTTCCAGGCGAGCCGGTCCCGCGGCCGCCTACGCCGAGGGAAGCCGCCGGCCGGTCGCGGAGGCGAAGCCCAGCCAGGTGTGCCGGTTGCCGGCCCAGCACCAGCCCACCTTCGGGGCGTTGCGGCGGTCGCGGCCGTCGCGCCCGGTGCCGTTGCTGATCCAGAGCGCCGGGGTGCGCGCGTCGAGCGCACCGCCGGCCTTGCGCAGCCGGGAACCGATGGTCATGAAGCAGTGGTTGCGCTCCAGGACCTGGGGCTGCTGCAGCACCCAGTGGATGCCCTCGGTGAGCAGCAGCGGCGTGCGGTGCCGTGCGGTGAGCGCGGGCAGGGCCTCGTTCGGGCTCCAGTCGGCCATGTCGTCGCCCCGGTCGAGGCCGGTGAGCAGGTACAGCGGGGCGTCGGGCAGCGGGACGCCGTCGAGCGGCGCGAAGAGGTCGACGTCGGCCATGTCGGCCACGACGAAGCCGGGCCTGCCGTCGTGGCGGAGCAGCGGGGCGAGGGCGGAGGCGGGGGCCCGGTCGGGGTGCACCGCCAGCAGGGCCCCCGCGCTGCCCGCGTCCCCTTCGGCGGCCTTGGCGAAGGCCCGCACCTCGGCGGCGGACAGCCCCGCCGCCTCCTGCACCCCCAGCTCGATCAACCGCTCGGCCTGAGCGCTCGGCGCCGGGAGTGCGGGCAGCGAGGGCAGGGTGGAGTGGACGGTGGACGGTGCGTGCGCGGCGTCGGACACGATGCTCCCGGGGTCGAGGACGAGGAGAGACCCCGGGGCAACGAAGGGGCGCTCGGGAAGGTTCCCGCGACCGGCCCTAGTCGTCGGCGTCGCGGGCGAGGAAGTACAGCGCCGTGTCCACCTCGCGCGGGGTCCAGGTGCGGACCGGGTCCGGGGCCGTGGCCAGCAGGCGGTCGATGATCCCGATGTAGCGGCCGTACCGGCCGGGGGTGTCGGTGAGGGTGATGCCCAGGCGGCGCAGCCCGGTGTGCGCGCGACGGTCGTAGACGGCCATGCGGGCGGGCGCGGCCGCCGTGAGGACGGCCGAGGCGAGCGCGTCGCCGGAGCGGAATCCCGGCAGTCCGCCCAGCGCCGCACGGCCGGCGCGGGCTGCGGCACCGCGGCCGAGGAAGGTGTTGCGTACGGCGGTGACGGCGGCGCCCGTGGCCCTGCGCACGTCGGTGTCGGGGAGCGCCATCAGCTCACCCGCCCAGGGCGTGTCGCCCCTGAGGCGCTTCCACAGCAGCAGGGCGCCGATCTCCGCCTTGCCGAGCGAGCCGTCGCGCACCGCGCGCTCGGTGACCTGGTGCAGGACCTCGTCGTAGTGCGGGCTGACCGTCGCGGTGTAGGCCGCCTGCGCTGCCACGAGCCGCTGCCACTGCTCACGGGAGAGCGCGACCTCCACGTCGTCCGCCACGTCCACCTGGTACCTCCCTGTCGCGATGGTCGTCCGGGGCCGGGGGGCCGGCCGCAGGGGTCTGCCCCCGCGACCGGCCCGCCTCAGGCCGTACGGGGCTCAGTCGTGGTACGTGATGTAGCCGTTGCCGTCCCGGTCATCGGCGCTCTTGGTGTACGCGTGGACGTCGGCCCGGGCGCCGCCCGGCTTGTACAGGTAGATGGTGTCCTTGTCGTTGTTCCATATGAAGTTGCAGTTCTGGCGGTAGACCACGTTGTCGCGGTCGGAGTCGGTGCCGCGGCCGCCGCGCAGCCGCACGTAGTCGCCGGGCTCCAGCACGTGGCTCGCGGTGAACGTGAACTTGTTGCCGGCGGCGTCCTTGACGACGTACCCCTTGAGGTTGACGGTCGTCCGCGAGTAGTTCTTGATCGTCAGGTACTCGTCCTTGGTGTTGCCCCCGTTGCAGCGGTTGCTGTCCCGGCCCGGCGCGTCGTACTGGACGCCCTTGATCTTCAGGGCCGAGGAGTACTCGGTGGCCTGGGCGGGCGCGGCGGCGAGAGCGGCCAGCATCCCGGAGGACGCGACGGAGGCCGCGATGGCGTAGCGCAAGCGCATGAGGTGATCCCCCCTCAGGTATGGCGATGATGCGGCGAGGAGCCTACCTGGCGTAAATACGATGTGCTGGCAATGTGTTGAAATTGTGAAGACGATCGGTCCTTGCGAGTCGTCACGCGGGCCGTTGCGCGGGGCGTCACGGAGGCCGTCGCGCGGGCCGTCACCCGTGTCGCGGGTCGCCCGGCGGCACCGCGTGTCGCTATGCGGGATCCGCATAGCCCATGCCTTTCGCGCGGTAGAGTGGCCCTCGTGGTGATGGGGCTCGATGAGACGGTGCGGTCCGCTGTGGCCGCCCTGCTGTATGCGTCGGGGGAGTCGCAGGCCGACCTCGCCGCCGGCCTCGGAGTGAGTCAGGCGCAGGTCAGCCGCCGTCAGTCCGGTGCGGCGGCGTGGAGCCTGGCGCACTGCGACGCGGTGGCCGCGCACTACGGTATCGACGTGCTCGATCTCCTGGCCGGACCGACCCGTGCGGTCGAGGCGCTGCCCGGGGAGCGCCGGCGGGTTCCCGGCCGCCGCACCGGCATGCCGGCCGGGGAGGCCGTGGCGGACGGAGGGGCGCGATGAGCGACTTCGAGGCGATCGACGCCCTGCTGGCCGGGGCCAGGAAAGAGGTGCCGCTCCCGCCCGCCGAGGAGCGGCGCGCCCTGCGCGAGGAACTGAACGTCTCCCGCGCGCAGCTCGCGCAGGCCCTGAGCGTGAGCCCGTCCACGGTCGGCGGTTGGGAGAGCGGACGCGACCCGAGCGGCGAAGTCCGCGAGAAGTACGCGTACTTCCTCAACGGCGCCCGGACCAAGCTGGCCGCCGCCGCGGACGACACCTCGGGCGAGAAGACGGCTGACGAGGAGCCGGCGGTCGAGGAGACGGCGGACGACGAGACATCCGGGGGCGAGGCGACGCCCGCGGACGATGGCGGCGAGTCCGGCCACGCCCTCCGGCCCGAGGCGGCTCCCGCCGAGGACGACGTCGACGACGTCGGCGCCCTGGCCGTGCCCGAGCCCTGCGTGCTGTGCGGGCAGCCCGCCGCGCACCAGGTGGCCGGATTCCCGCAGCACCTGGACCCCGCCGAGTGCGGCGCGGCCCGGCCCGCGCCGACCGCCCAGCGCCCGCAGGCCGGCCCGCCCCCGCAGGCCGGCCCGCCCCCGCAGGCCGGCCCGTCCTCGCAGGCCGGCCCGCCCTCGCGTGCTGTCGAGACACGGCCCTCCGCGCCGGCGCGACAGCCCCGCCGGCCTGCCCCCTCCGAGGTGCGGGTCGTCCCCGTCGGCCGCCGCCTCCAGCGCGCCGACGGCCCGGATCCGATCGCCGCGGCCGTGGCCTCCGCGCTCGCCGAGCACGAGGGCGACGTCGAGGAGGCGACGAAGGCGCTGGTGAAGCGGGCCATCCCGGATGCGATGGCGTTGCTCGACGCGACCCGCAAGGGCGGCCGCTACGAGATCGTCGCCCACCCCTGGCTGCCGGACATCCTGCGCAAGCAGAGCGCGCGCGGCGCCGACCAGATCTGGGAGGCCCGCCCCAAGTGGGCGCGCAGCCATCTGCCGCCCGGCGAGCACGAGGTGACCGCCCTCGACGTCAACGGCGCCTATCTGTCGGCGCTCAAGACCCACCTGCCGCTGGGGCAGTTGGAGCACAGCGTCGGCAACCACCACGACCGCCGCCGCGCCGGCGTCCACCTCGTCACGCCGCCCGCGTGGGAGCACGACGCGTACCTGCCCAACCCGATCGGCAGCCGGGACGAGCCGGGGCCGCTGTGGGTCACCGAGCCCACCCTGCGTCTGCTGCTGCGGCTCTCCGGCCCCCGGTACGGCCTGTGCGACCCGCCGGAGATCCACGAGTCCTGGACCTCGGGGGCCACGGAGAACCTGCTGGAGAAGTTCCGCGTGGCGCTGAAGGACGCCCGGGAGCGGGCGATCGCCGAGGGCGACGAGGTGACGCTGGAGTACGTGAAGGCGATGTACTCCAAGTTCGTCTCCACGATGGGGGAGTCGAACTACAACCGCGAGCTGTACCGCACGGACTGGATGCACCTGATCCGCTCGCAGGCGTTCGTGAACCTGTGGTGGAAGGCGCACCGGGCCTACGACGAAGGACTGCTGGTGGTCCGCGCGATGGGCACCGACGAACTCCATGTCATCGGTGACTGGCGGGCGGTGTTCCCCGAGGGGCGCGGTGTCACCGAGGTGAAGGTGAAGGACGTCTACACGGTGAGCGAGGGCGACAGTGGCTGACCTCTTCGAGCTGACGCTCTCGGTGGGCCTGAGGGACGGGCTGTCCGATCAGGAGCGCGCGGAGCTGTGCTGGCACCTCGGCACCGGCCCCGAGCCGGGGACCCTGCGCATCGTCACCGAGTTCCCGCTCGTGGTGGTGGACGACGACGGCGTTCCCGTGGTCGAGAACCACCCGGAGCCCCTTCTCGCCGGCCACGGTGAGGCGTTCAGGGTCGGCGGGGTGCTGCACTCCGCCCTCGTGCGGGAGGGCGGCGGCTGGACGCTGACGAGCCGTCAGGAGATCCACCCGGACGGATTCGCCGGGCTGGGCGACCTTCTCGTCTGGCTCGCCGCCCGGGCCGACGACCGCCATCGGCGCCCCGACGGCAGCGTCGAACTGGGCGGGATCCGGGCGTACGAGGACACCCGGCCCCGGCCGTTGCTGGTGCGTGACGGCTCGGTGACCTGGCCGTCGTGAGCGAGCAGGAGAGGGCGGGCGGTCCCCGGGGCCGGGTGCCGTCGGCGCGATCGCGGTCGCTGAGGGCCCGCCCTGCTCCGCGCGGGCGTCAGTCGGTGTAGTTGCGGCCCGGGGGCAGGCCCGGGATCGGCTTGGCGATCAGGGCGGCCGGGGTGAAGAAGCCGATGGAGCCGATCGCCGCGACCAGCGTCCACAGCGCCTTGGTGTCGTAGAGCGCGGCCGCCCGGGCGTACAGCTCGTCGGGAACGCGCTCCCCGGACGGGTTCGGCGTGAGCACGGCCTCCGCGAGCTCCAGCGCGACCCGTTCGGCCTCGCTGAAGCAGGGCGCGTCACGCCAGGTCGCCACGGCGGTGACGCGCTCCTCCGACTCGCCGGCCTCCCGCAGACCGTCTGCCTGGGCCAGGGTGAAGTAGGAGCTGCCGACGATCTGCCCCACGCGTAGGTGCACGAGGCCGATGGTGGCCTGCGGGAGGGAACCGTTGTGGACCATCTTGTGCAGGCTCCGGGCGATGTCCGTCACCTCGGGGATGTGGGGGAGGGGGTTGGACATGCGCGACCGCTGCCGGCCCGTCGCCTCGCCGGTCGTGGTGGGCGTGGACATGGGGTGGTCCCTTCTCGTACTCGTCTCACGGTGTGCCGCCGCGCCGGGCGTCGGCGCGGCGGTCTGACGAGCACGAGACGACCGCGCCCCGGCCGCTGTGACAGCACGGCGATGTGACGAGGGTCACCGGCCACCGCTGTCACACGGCGCGGCCCGGCGACGTCCCGTGCGTGTGGAACCGAGAGCGAGCAGGCGGGAGCCGGACATGAGCGAGCACAACGAACCCACGGCGGGCACGGGCGGGCCGCTCGACCCCGCCGCCCGCGCCGATTTCGCCACCCAGGCCTTCGTCACCCACCGGAACCTGCTCTTCACCGTCGCCTACGAGATGCTCGGTTCGGCCGCCGACGCCGAGGACGTGCTGCAGGAGGCCTGGCTGCGCTGGGCCGGCGTCGATCCCGCCACCGTGCGCGAGGTGCGCGCCTACCTGGTGCGGATCGTCACCCGGCAGGCACTGGACCGGCTGCGCGTGCTCAGCCGGCGCAGGGAGTCCTACGTCGGGCCGTGGCTGCCGGAGCCGTTGCTGACCGCGCCGGACGTGGCCGAGGACGTGGAGCTCGCCGAGAGCGTGTCGATGGCGATGCTGCTGGTGCTGGAGACGCTCGGGCCGACCGAGCGGGCGGTGTTCGTGCTGCGTGAGGTGTTCGGCCTGGAGTACGGCGAGATCGCCGAGGCCGTCGACAAGACGCCTGCCGCCGTGCGCCAGATCGCCCACCGGGCGCGGGCGCACGTCGCCGCCCGGCGGCCGCGCGGCGTCGTCTCCCCGGCCGAGACCCAGGCCGTGCTCGAAGCCTTCCAGCAAGCCCTGGACACGGGCGACCTGCAAGGCCTGCTCGACATCCTCGCGCCCGACGTCGTCGTCCTCAGTGACGGCGGCGGAGTCAAGCGCGCCCTGCTGCACCCCGTGGTCGGTGCCGAGGAGGTGGCCCGTCTGCTGGCCAACGGCTGGCGTATGACCCACCTGAAGCGGTCGGTGGAACCGGTGCGGGTCAACGGCGGCGCCGGGCTGCTCGTACGGCTGGACGGGGAGCTGGACGGCGTGCTGGCGGTGCGGATCGAGGAGGGCCGCGTCGCCGGCCTCTACCACGTGCGCAACCCGGAGAAGCTGGCGCGGGTGGGCCGGCAGACCGTCGTCAGCCGCTAGCCATCGACGTCGAGCGCCGTGCCGTACAGCCGGTGCACCTTCAGCCGGACGACCACGCGGCGCTCGGCGACCAACTGCTCCAGGAAGGCGGCCTCGTCCGCCGGCCTCGCCTCCGGCGGGACCATCGCGAGCAGTTCCCGGCCGACCTCGTCGCCGGGGGCCGTCGTGGGCGGGGACACCTCCGCCTCGCCCTCGGCGACGGCGAACGACCACACGTCGTCACCCTGGACGTGCACGGACGCGCGCGGGTCGCGCCTGAGGTGGCCGACCTTGACCCGGTCGGCCGTCGTCGAGAACCGCACGAGGCGGGCCTCGGGGTCCCAGCTGTACAGCATCGTGGTCAGATGCGGGTGGCCGCTGCGTTTGACGGTGGCGAGCGTGCCGAAGCGCCCTCTGGCGAGGAGGTCCTGAAGCGCTTGGTCGGCCAGGGGGCGCGGTGCCGGTCCTTGAGTCATGATCCGCTCAACCCTCGTACGTCCTCTGCTATTTCACGCGCGAGGATCACGCCTTCCGCTCCGGCCGGACCCACGCGGCCTCGCCGGCCGACAGGCGGTGGACGGCCCCGCAGGTCGCCGCCAGCAGGACCAGGGTCAGGGCGAGGGCCGCCACCAGGTGGCCGTGCAGCACGAGGGCCGCACCGACGAGGGCGCCCGCGAACATCGCCAGCACCGACAGCAGGCGCCGGCCCGGGCGGGACGGCTCGCCGCCGCCCGGGGTGTCGGCGGCCAGGCCCGTCAGCGTCTGCGTCAGCACGGTCGTGGTGAGGTCCGGCACCGCCAGCCGCCGGGCCACCGCGGTCTGCAGCCCCATGGCGAGGCCCAGGAACACGATCAGCGTGTACCGGACGGCGGGCGTCATGGGCGTGTCCTGGACCGCGGCGACCGCCACGGTCACCGCGACCAGCACCGTCTGCAGGCCGGTCGCCGCGCGCAGCAGGTGCCCGCGGTGCGTGGCGTGCCGGTCGGCGACCCGGCCTCCGGCGGCCGCGCCGGCGAGGAACGCGCCCAGCGCGACGACGGACGCCAGGGCGGACAGGCCGGCCGTGCCGCCGAGGGCGAAGCCCAGGAAGACCACGTTGCCGGTCATGTTGCCGACGAAGACCCGCCCGAGCCCCAGGTAGCTGACGGCGTCGACCAGACCGGTGACCGCGGTCAGCGTCAGCAGCAGCGCGGGCAGCGGCCCGTGCCGCTCCCCCCAGGCCGGCCGAAGACCCCGCACGGCGTCCGTCAGCATCCGGCTCATCGGTCATCCTCTCCTCGGGCCCCTCGTGGCGCCGGCGGCGAGCCGCCACGCTCCCCTCGCACACCGTGGTGGCGACGGCGAGCCGCACGCTCCCCACGTACGTCGTGGTCCGGGCGGCGAGCCGTCCCCGGCCCCCGTTCACGGCCGGGCGGCGGCTTCCGCCCGCGCTCCACCATTCTCCGCGCCGCCCACCCCTTCGGCGGGCGGGAAGCACTCCCGTGCACGGTCGGGAAAGCGGTGGTGCGCGCGTCGGCAATCCGGCGTCACCCGGCGGCTTTAGCGTGACTCACCGGCGTATTTCGACCCACACAGCCAGGAGCAAGACATGTCCGATGCCGTCGTGCCCGCGCAGCCCGTGCTGGAACCCGCGGCCGCCGCGTTCGCCGAGGCGACCGCCAACCCGCCCTACCTGTTCGACCTGACCCCCGCGGAGGGCCGCAAGGCCGTCGACGAGGTCCAGTCCGGGGAGATCGCCAAGCCGGCCGTCGACGAGGAGTGGGTGACCGTGCAGGGCGGGCCCACCGGCAGCGTCCGCGCGCGGATCGTCCGGCCCGCCGGCGCCACCGGCACCCTGCCCGTCATCCTCTACATCCACGGCGCCGGCTGGGTGTTCGGCAACGCCCACACCCACGACCGCCTGGTGCGCGAACTCGCCGTCGGCGCCGAGGCCGCCGTCGTCTTCCCCGAGTACGACCTCTCGCCCGAGGCCCGCTACCCGGTCGCCATCGAGCAGAACTACGCCGTCGCCCGCTGGATCGTCGACGAGGGCGCCGGCCGGGGGCTGGACGGCACGCGCCTGGCGGTCGCCGGCGACTCGGTGGGCGGCAACATGACCGCCGCCCTCACCCTGATGGCCAAGCAGCGCGGCGGCCTCCCGCTGCGTCAGCAGGTGCTGTTCTACCCGGTGACAGACGCGAACTTCGACACGTCGTCCTACCACCAGTTCGCCACCGGCTACTTCCTGCGCCGCGACGGCATGCAGTGGTTCTGGGACCAGTACACGACCGACGAGGCCGAGCGCGCCCAGATCACCGCCTCCCCGCTGCGCGCCACCACCGAGCAGCTCGCCGGCCTGCCCCCGGCGCTCGTCATCACCGGCGAGGCGGACGTGCTGCGCGACGAGGGCGAGGCCTACGCCAACAAGCTGCGCGCGGCGGGCGTCCCCGTCACCGCCGTCCGCTTCCAGGGCATCATCCACGACTTCGTGATGCTCAACGCGCTGCGCGAGACCCATGCCGCCGAAGCCGCCATCACGATGGCCGTCCGTACCCTGCACTCCGCCCTGCACGGCGCCTGACCCGAAGGACCACACCTCATGACCACGCCCACCGTCGTCCTCGTCCACGGCGCCTTCGCCGACGCCGGCAGCTGGACCGGCGTCATCGACCACCTCCAGCGGCACGGCATCCCCGTGATCGCCCCGCCCAACCCGCTGCGCGGCCTCGCCTCCGACGCCGCCTACATCGCCTCGGTCGCCGCGCAGATCGACGGCCCCGTGGTGCTCGTCGGGCACTCCTACGGCGGCGCCCTCATCACGGTGGCCGGCACCGCCGACAACGTCGTCGGCCTCGTCTACGTCGCCGCCTACGTGCTGGAGGAGGGCGAGAGCCTCGGTGAGCTGCAGGGCCGCTTCCCGCTCTCCCCGCTGGTGAGCAACCTCAAGCAGTGGACCTACCCGGGGCCGGACGGTGAACCGGCCGTCGAGGTCACCATCGCCGAGGAGGCCTTCCCGTCCGTCTTCGCCGCGGACGTGCCGGCCGGGACCACGAAGGTGCTGGCCGCGGCCCAGCGGCCGCTAGCCGCCGCGGCGTTCGAGGAGACGGCCTCCGCCGCCGCGTGGCGGACCAAGCCGTCCTGGGCGCTGGTGGCCGCGGCCGACGAGGCCATCAACCCGGAGGTGGAGCGCTTCGGCGCCAAGCGGGCCGGGGCGACGATCGTCGAGCTGGAGGGCGCCTCCCACGCGGTGGCCGTCTCCCGGCCCGAGGAGGTCGCCGACCTGATCCGTGAGGCGGTCCGCGCCACGGCGTGACCGGCCGGCCGGGAGAGCGGAACCCCCAGCTCGTACCGCCTCTGACCGGCCGTCGGGCAGGGGCGGTTCAGGGCAGGATGGAGTCGACGTAGCCGCCGTCCACCCGCAGCGCCCCTCCCGTGGTCGCGGAGGCCTGGTCCGAGCTGAGGTAGACCACCATGTGGGCGATCTCCTCCGGCTCGATCAGCCGCTGCAGCAGCGACTGCGGCCGGTGCCGGCGCATGAACGCGCGCTGGGCCTCGTCCCAGGGCAGGTCCCGGTCGACGAGCTCGTACACGAAGTCCTCGACGCCGCCGGTGTGGGTGGGGCCGGCGATGACGGAGTTCACCGTCACGCCGGTCCCGGCCGCCTGCTTGGCGAACCCGCGGGCGACGGCGAGCAGCGCGGTCTTCGACATGCCGTAGTGGATCATCTCCGCGGGGATGACCACGGCCGAGTCGCTGGCGATGTACTGGATCCGCCCCCAGCCGCGTTCGGTCATGCCCGGCAGGTACAGCCGGGTCAGCCGCACGGCGGTGAGCACGTTGACCTCGAAGTAGCGACGCCACTCGTCGTCGGTGATCTCCAGCGGGTCGGCGGCGCCGAAGATGCCGAGGTTGTTGACGAGGATGTCCACGTGGGGCAGCGCCTCGGCCAGGCGGGCCGTGCCCTGCTCGTCCGAGACGTCCGCGGCGACGGGGATCACGTCGGCGCCGGGCACCTCCTCGGCGAGCCGGGCCGCCGCGTCGTTCACGCGCTGCTCGGTGCGGCCGTTGAGCGCCACCCGGGCCCCGGCCCGGGCGAGACCGGCGGCGATGGCCGCGCCGATGCCCTGGGTGGAACCGGTGACCAGAGCGGTCCGTCCTGTCAGATCGATGCGCATGGCGACGACTCTCCCTCAGGTGACCTTGCGTGCCTTCGCATGCTAGGCGCGGGGGAGCGGGTCGGCCGTGCGCAATGCCGGGCCGGCGGCGGGCGGGTGGTCGTCCGGCCGCCGCCGGTGCGATCAGTGGGCGGGTGCCGGCCGTACCGGGTGCTTGCTCAGCACGGAGACGCGGTTGAAGGCGTTGATGGTGATCGCCACCCAGATCACGGCGGAGATCTCGTCGTCCGACAGGACCGGGCGGGCGAGCGCGTAGGCGGCGGTCTGCGCCTCGGCGTCCGCCGGATGGGTGGTGGCCTCGGCGAGGGCGAGGGCCGCGCGCTCGCGCGGGGTGAACAGCTCGGTGTCGCGCCAGGCGGGGAGCACGGCCAGCCGCCGGGTCGTCTCGCCGGCGCGCAGGGCGGCCCGGGTGTGCAGGTCGAGGCAGAAGGCGCAGGCGTTGAGCTGCGAGACGCGGAGGTTGACCAGCTCGACCAGGACGCGGTCCAGTCCGGCCTCGGCGGCGACCGCGCGGACCGCTTCGGCGGTCGCGGTCAGTGCGCGATAGGCGTCCGGGCTCTGCTTGTCGACGAACACCCGTCGGCCGGGGGTCGCCGTCACCGTCTCTGCCACGTGATCTCCTTCATCGCGCCGTCTGCCGAGGTACGTCCTATCATCATCCCGTGAATGTTGAAAATCGAACTTTCCTGCTCGGGGAAGGAGCAGACCGGTGAGCGCTACGGAAGCGACCCCACCCGACATCGAGGTCCTCACCCCGCGGGACGTGCCCCTGGGCGGTCCGCGCGCCATGCGCGTCCGGCGCACCCTGCCGCAGCGGGCCCGCACGCTGATCGGCGCCTGGTGCTTCGCCGACCACTACGGACCCGACGACGTGGCCGCGAGCGGCGGCATGGACGTCGCCCCGCACCCCCACATCGGCCTGCAGACCGTCAGCTGGCTCTTCAGCGGCGAGATCGAGCACCGCGACAGCCTCGGCGCGCACGCCTTCGTCCGGCCCGGCGAGCTCAACCTCATGACGAGCGGACACGGCATCTGCCACTCCGAGGTGTCCACGCCCGCCACCACCGTCCTGCACGGCGTGCAGCTGTGGGTCGCCCTGCCCGAGGAACACCGCGACACGGCACGGGACTTCCAGCACCACGTCCCGGCCCCGGTCCCCCTGAACGGCGGCGAGGCCCGCGTCTTCCTCGGCACCCTCGCCGGGGACACCTCCCCGGTGCGCACCTTCACCCCGCTGCTCGGCGCGGAGCTGCGCGTGGACCCGGGCGCCACGCTCACACTCGGCGTCGACGCCGCCTTCGAGCACGGCGTCCTCGTCGACACCGGCGACGTGCTCCTCGACGGCGCCGCGCTGCGGCCGGCCGAACTCGGCTACACCGAACCGGGCCGCACCACCCTCACCCTGACCAACCGGGCGGCCGAGCCGGCCCGGCTGGTGCTGCTGGGCGGCCCGCCGTTCGACGAGGAGATCGTCATGTGGTGGAACTTCATCGGCCGCACTAACGACGACATCGTGCGGGCCCGCGAGGCGTGGCAGGCCGAGTCGGACCGCTTCGGCCGCGTCGAGGGCTACGACGGCGACCGGCTCCCCGCCCCCGTGCTCCCCAACGCCACCCTCAGCCCCCGCAAGAACCCCACCCCGTCCACGAAGGGACAGCGATGACCGAGCAGACCGACGCCACCGTCACCGTGCGGCACGTACCCGAGCGGCACCGCTACGAGATCCGGGTCGGCACGGCCCGGGCCGGCCTCACCGCCTACCGGGACCACGGCGACCAGCGCGTGTTCTTCCACACCGAGACCGACGAGGCGTACGCCGGGCAGGGCCTGGCCTCCCGGCTCGTGGGGGAGGCCCTGACCGCCGTGCGCGAGGAGGGCCTGCGCGTCGTTCCGGTGTGCCCCTACGTCAAGAAGTACCTGTCTCGGCACGAGGAGTTCGCCGACCTGGCCGACCCCGTGACGCCCGAGATCGTCCAGTGGCTGGAGTCCGTCCTGAAGTGAACCGGCCGGTCGCCCCCTTCTTGATCGAGAAGACCTTCACATCTCCTACAATGTTCAAGCACTGAGGTGGGGTGGAAGGGGCGGGCATGTCCGCGCACGAGGCGGCCTTCGGGCCGCTGCTGCGGGAGCTGAGGCTGGCGCAGTCACTGACGATCGAGGCCCTGGCGGAGGCGTCCGGGGTCAGCGTGCGCGGCATCGGCGACCTGGAACGCGGACGGCGCGCCGCCCCGCAGCGGCGGACGGTCGCCGCGCTCGCGGACGGCCTCGGCCTCGGGGACACCGAGCGGGAACGGCTGCTCGCCGCCGCCCGGGCCGGCCGCACCCCCGGATACAGCCCCGTCGGCGTGCGCTCCTTCCCGCGCGGCATCGACGACTTCGTCGGCCGCGCCGACGAACTCGACCGCCTGGAGAAACTCGCCGAGCCGCAGACCGGGCCCGCGCACGCCCAGCCCGTCGTCGTCGCCGTCCACGGCGCACCCGGCGCCGGCAAGACCACCCTCGCCCTGCGCGCCGCCCGCCGGCTCGCCGACCGGTACCCCGACGGCCAGCTGCTGGTCGACCTGCGCGGCACCGACGACACCCCGCCCGCCCCCACGGAACTGATGGTCCGCGTCCTCAAGGCCTTCGGCGTGCCCGACCGCGACCTGGCCAAGCCCGGACCCCAGGCCCACCCCGCCCTCTACCGGCAGGTCCTCGCCGACCGGCGCTGCCTGCTCGTCCTGGACAACGCCCGCGACGAGGCCCAGGTGCGCCCGCTGCTGCCCGGCGCGGGCGGCGCACTCGTCCTGATCACCAGCCGCCGCATGCTCACCGGCCTCGACGACGTGCACCGGCTGCCGCTCGGCCGGCTCGAACCCGCCGAGTCGGCCGCCTTCCTGACCTCGCTGGTCGGCGAGGAACGCGCCACGGCCGAACCCGAGGCCCTTCAGGAGGTCGCCCGGCTGTGTGCGCACCTCCCGCTCGCGCTCAGGGTGGCGGGCAACTGGCTGGCCACCCGCACCGGCTGGAGCGTGCGCCGCCTCGCGGACCGGCTGGCCCGGGAGGAACGCCGCCTGGACGCGCTGACCGCCGGCGACGTCCGCGTCGCGGCCGCGTTCGACCTGTCGTACCGTCAGCTCACGCCCACCGCGGCCCGCCTCTTCCGGCGGCTGTCCCTCGTCCCCGGTCCCGACGTCGGTGCCGCCTGCGCCGCCCGGCTCACCGGCCAGGACCTGTACGACACCGAGGACACCCTGGAGGAACTGGTCGAGGCCGGCCTGCTCGGCGTCACCGGGGACCGCTACCGGCTGCACGACCTGCTGTGCCTGTACGGCCGCGCCCGGCTGGCCGAGGAGGAGAGCGCCGAGGACGCCGAGCGGGCCCGCCGCTCGATGTACGGCTGGCTGCTGGAGACGGCCGTCGTGGCGGGCCGGTGGTACGAACCCGGCCACGGGGCGCCGCCCGCCACCTGGCGGGGCACGGTGGACCTCTCCGGCGCCGACAAGGCCCGCGCCTGGCTGCAGACCGAGGCCGCCAACTGGCTCGCCGCCCTGCACGCCGCCGCCGCGGACGGCGCGCACGCCACCGTCGTCGAGGTCGCCGAATCCCTGCACTGGTTCTCCGACCAGTGGATCTTCTGGGGACACTGGCCCGAGGTCTTCGGCACCGCCGTCCGCTCCGCCGAGGCGCTCGGCGACCCCCTGCTGGAGGCCACCCAGCTCAACTACTACGCCTGGGCCGTGCTGCTGTGCGAGGGCAGCCCCCGGGACAGCCTGGAGTACTCCGCGCGTGCGCTCGCCGCCGCCCGGCGGGCCGGCGACACCGTCCAGCAGGCCTGGGCGCACCACTACGCCGGCTGGGCCCACCGCCTGCTCGGCGAGGACGCACCGGTCGCCGACCACATCACCCGCGCCGTCGCGCTGTTCGAGGCCGCCGGAGACCTGCACGGCGTGGTCCAGGGGCTGCTCGGACACGCCCTGCACCTGGAGGGCGCCGGACGCAGCGAGGAGGCCGTCGAAGGCTACCGGCAGGCGCTGACCCGGCTGGACGAGGCGGGCGGGCGCGTCGAGGAGCACATCGCCACGTTCGCGCGCATCAGCGCCCTCGCGGGCATGGGCCGCAGCTACAGCCGCCTCGGACGCTGGGACGAGGCGGTCGAGCACCTGCGGGCCTCCGTCGAACTCTCGCACACGGACGGCAACATCGCCCTGGAGAGCCGCTACCTCACCTCGCTCGGCGACGTGCTCACCTCCGCCGGCCGCCTCACCGAGGCCCGCGAGGTGCTCACCCGCTGCATCGCGCTCGGCCCCGACGCCGACCCGCACCGGGTCGCCGACGCCCGCGCCCGGCTCGCCCGCCTGGACACCGGCTGACGCGGCGGCTTCGCCACTTTAGCGGCGCACCAACGGTCCGACCTGCCCCGGCGCGCACGGCACTGTTCCCTGCGCGCACACCTCCCGCGCCACCCGGCAGCTCCCGTTTCTGCCCGCAGAGTGCCTGGTGCCCCCCGCCCGCCGACTGGTTGATTGCCTGCAGAACAGAAGGGAGAGCGCAGTGGAGCTCGCGCCGGCGACGGAGGCCGACAGCGCCGCGGACGGAGTCGACCGCCGACGGACCGCGCTCGCCGCGGCCCGGACGCCGACGACCGTGACACCCCAGGGCGACCGGCCCCTCAGCGGGCGGATCAGCGCCCGCACCCTCGGGCATCTGCGCGTCCGCTCCCTGGAGGGGGAGGCGCAGCGCCTCGGCCGGTCCGCACCTGCAGAGGCGTGCGTGGCGCTCCTCGTCCTCACGGCCGGCACGGCGACCCTCCTCCAAGACGGCCGCCACGCCGTCGCGCACGCCGGTGACCTGCTGCTCTACGACACGGCACGGCCGTACACCCTCGACTTCCCCGAGCGCTTCGCCGGCCACATCGTCCACCTGCCGCGTCCCGGACTGCAGCTCTCCGACGCGGAACTGCGCGCCGTCACCGTGACCACCATCCCCGCCACGGACGGGATCGGCGCCCTCCTCGGCCCCTTCCTCCTCCGGCTGCTCGACCCGGCCCAGACGTACGGCCCGGCCGTCGCCGCCCGGCTCGCGGCCGGTGTCGAGGACCTCGTCGGCACACTGGTCGCCGAGCGCAGCCCGTTCTGCGGCGACGGCGACGGCCGCCGCGCGCTCGTGCTGCGCGTCCGCGACCACATCGACCGCCGTCTCACGGACCCGGACCTGACTCCGGAGACGGTCGCCGCCGCCCACCACATCTCCGTGCGCTACCTGCACAAGCTTTTCGAGGCGGAGGGCGTCACCGTCGCCCGGCTCATCCAGCGCCGCCGGCTGCAGGAGTCCGCCCGCGAACTCGCCCGCGGCGGAGGGGAGGCGCCGGCCGTGGCGGCGGTCGCGCACCGCTGGGGCTTCGTCAACGCCGCCCACTTCAGCCGGGCGTTCCGCCGCCTGTACGGTCACGCCCCACGCGAATGGCGGCAGTTGAGGACGGCGCACGAGGAGCAGCCCGGGCACGACCCGGCCGCGCCCGTGGCCGGCACCGGGCGCACCACCCCCGGTGCCGGCCGGACCCCGTCCCGTGCGGCCTGACCCCGCACCGGAGCCCGCAGTGACACCACAGGACCAGCCGGGCAGCCACCCGCTCCTGCCCCAGGTCCGGCCGCCCGGGGACGCGCACACCCCGGACCGACCGCCGCTCGCCGGACGCGGACCCGAGAAGGCCCTGCTGCGGCGCGTCCTGCACGCCGCCCGGTCGGGCAACGGCGGCACGGGCACCCTCCTGCAGGGCGAGGCCGGCATCGGCAAGACCGCGCTGCTGGACTGGCTGCACGCCGAGGCACGCTCGCTGGACTTCACCGTGGTGCGCGCGGTGGGCTCCGAGGCCGAGGCCGGCGTGGCGTTCGGCGCGCTGCACCAGCTGCTGTGGCCGCTCACGGGCCGGATGCGGGCCCTGCCGGAACCCCAGCGACGGGCGCTCGCCTTCGCCCTCGGGCAGGCCGCGGAGCCGGTGCGCGGCGGCTTCCTGGTGGGCGCCGCCGTGCTGGCCCTGCTCGCCGGGGAGGCCCGTATGCGTCCCGTGCTGGTCCTCGTGGACGACCTGCAGTGGGTGGACTCCTCCAGCGCCGCCGTCCTCGCCTTCCTGCAGCGCAGGACCGCCGAGGTGCCGCTGGCCCTCGTCAGCGCCGGCCGCCCCGAGGGTCCCGCCGCGCAGAGCCGTCCCGGCACCGTGGTCGACCTCGGCGCCCTGGACGGCGAGGACGCCCGCACCCTGCTGCGCGCCCGTCACCCCCACCTGGCCCTCACCACCGCCGACCGCATCCTCAAGGAAGCGGCCGGCAACCCCCTGGCCCTCGTCGAACTGCCCGTGCACCTGCACCCCGACCAGGCCCGCGGCGTCATGCCGCTGCCGAGACGCTTCCCGCTCGGACACCGCCTGGAGCGGCTGTTCGCACCCCGCCTGGAGCGCCTGTCCGGCGCGGCCGCCCAAGTGCTGCTGGACGCGGCGCTGGGCGGCACGACCGCGCTGTGGGCGACCTGCGCCCCACCGGCCGGCCCCGACCCGCTCGGCGCCGACGACGTGCTCGACGAGATCGAGACCAGCGGCCTGGCCCGCCTGGACACCGACGGGCGGATCACCTTCCGCCACCCCTTGGTGCGCGGCGCCGTCGTCGCCCGCGCCTCCGGCTCCGCACGCCGGGCCGCCCACCACCGGCTCGCCGCCGCGCTGCCGCCCGACGACCCCCGCGCGCTCGGCCACCTGGCGGACGCGGCCGTACTGCCCGACGAGGACCTCGCCGCACGCCTGCAGGAGGCCGGCCGCCGGCTGGCGCTGCGCGGCGGCGACGCCGAAGGGGCCCTGCTGCTGCACCGCGCGGCCGCCCTGAGCACCGACCCCGCCGCCCGCGCCCGCCGGCTGACCTGGGCGGCGGCCATGGCGGCCCGCGGCGGACGCCTGCCGTACGCGGCGAAGTTGGTCGACGAACTGCGGCACGCACCCGTCCCCGCCGACAGCGCACCCCTGCACGCCTACGCCGTGGTCTACGTCGACCAGAGCCACCACGTCGACTTCGAGTCCTCCTTCACCCTGCTCCCGCAGGCCCTGGCCGCCCTGCCGGACACGGGCCCCGGCAGCGGTCCCTTCGACGACCTCGCCGAACAGGTCTACTTCAAGCTGCTGCTGGCGACCGTCTACACGGGCGACGCACGCGGCTGGACCGCCCTGCGCGCCCACCGGCACCGCGTGTCCCCCCTCGCCGACCTGTGCCGCCGGGCCTGGTCCGACCCCGCCCGCACCGCCCACGGCACCGGCGCCGAACTGCGCGCCACGGCCGCCGGCATGAGCCACGAACAGCAGGCCGGGGCCGCCTGGCTGCTGCTGTGGACCGCCACCGCGATCGACATGGCCGACGCGTCGCTGTGGCGCCGCTTCCTGGGCCAGCACGCCTACGCCACCCAGGGCAGCATCGCCAAGGCCGGCGCGTACCAGAACTATCTGCGCGGCCACTGGGACCAGGCCGAGGTGTGCCTGCGCGAGGCCGAGGCCGCCGACGCCCTCGGCTACCACTGCAACGCCCTGCTCTTCCGGCACCACTACGCCCACTTCCTCGCCGGACGCGGCGAGGAGGAGGCCCTGCTCGCCGTGGACCGTGCCGTGCGGCCCGTGGCCGAGCGGGCCCGCATGACGTTCGTCGCCGACCACCTCACCCACCTGCGCGCCCTGGCCGCCCTCGCCCACGGCCGCGACGAGGAGGCGTACACCGCCCTCGCCGGCCTCACCCCGCCCGGCGTGCTGCCGCCCGGACTGCCCTGGTTCCACCTGCCGTTCTTCGACTTCGTCGACGCGGCCCTGCGCACCGGACGGACCGCCGAGGCCCGGGCGCACGTCGCGGCGGGCCGCGCGGCACGCATGGGCGACATCTCCCCGCACCACGCGTTCCTGCTGGCCGCCGCCCGTGCGCTCGCCGCCGCCGACGAGGACGCCGACGCGCTGTACGACGCCGCGTACGCCGTCCCCGGCGCCGACCATTGGGCGTTCGAACGGGCCAGGCTGCGGCTGGCGCACGGCGTCCGGCTGCGCGACCGGCGCCGCCCGCGGGCCCGGCGGACGCTGGAGCAGGCCCGGGACACCTTCCGCGCGCTGCGCGCCACCCCCTGGGCCGAGCGGGCCGAGCGGGAACTGCGGCACGCCGGCACCCCGGCCGGCGGACCGGCGTCCCTGACCGCGCAGGAACTGCGGATCGCGCGGCTCGCGGCGGACGGCCTGACCAACAAGGAGATCGGTGCCCGGCTGAGCCTGTCGCCGCGCACGGTCGGCGGACACCTCGCGAAGGCCTTCCCGAAGCTCGGGATCACCACCCGCGCGGCCCTGGCCCGGGCACTGGAGGGGACGGCACCCGGGCGGTGATGTCCAGCGCGGTGCTGCCGGCCGTGGACGGCCGGCCACCACGTGTCCGCCGGTGTGCCCCGGGACGACGATGTCCGCGGCCGGTGTCCGCGTCACCCCGTGGGCCGACAGGTCACGCCGCCCGTACGAGACGGGTCATATGACCTACCCCCTCCCCGCCGCCCCCGGCCAGGCTGAAGGCGCGCACACATCCGGCCGCCCGGGCCGGAAGCGGCAGCGGAGGGGTGGCCATGGACGACGAGGTGAGCACGGCGTCGATGCCGGCCGCGGACCGGGCCCGCCAGTGGGAGCACGCGGTACGGCGGCGACTGGCCCCCGTGGAGGTCGTACCGCGCCCCGGTCCGGCGGACTTCCACGGCACGCTGGCCTCCGGCGACGTCGGCCACCTGCGGCTGCTGTCCCTGCGGGCCGGGCCGCTGCGCCTGGACCGGACCGCCCGGCTGGTCTCCGACGCCCGGGACGACCACCTGGTCCTGCTCGCCCAGGAGGAGGGCACCGCCGCCGTCCGGCAGGACGGCCGCCGGGCCGTCGTACACCCCGGTCAGCTGGCGCTCCTCGACCTGCGCCGGCCCTTCTCCCTGGACCAGCACACGCCGTTCCACCTGTACGGGCTGCGGCTGCCCGGGCGCGCCCTGGGGCCGTCCGCGCCCCACGTCCGGCACGTCACGGGCCGGGCCATCCCGGCGGCCGACGGCGTGGCGGCACTGCTGCGGCCCCTGACCACCGACGTCGCGTGCGGGGCGGCCCGGTTCGCCGGCCACGTCAGGGAACGTCTCGCCGGCGCCCTCGCCGGCCTCGTCGCCACGCTTGTCGACGAGCAGACCCGCGGGCACGGCGACGCCGCCGCGTCCGATGCGCCGCGGGACCCGCTCGTCGGCGAGATCCGCGCCCACATCGACCGGAACCTGCGGGACCCGGATCTCTCACCGGCGCGCGTCGCCGCAGCCCACGGCATCTCCCTGCGCCGCCTGCACGTGCTGTTCGAGGGCGAGGACACGACCGTGCACCGGCTCATCCAGCGGCGGCGTCTGGAGGAGTGCGCACGCGAACTGCTGCGCCGGGGCCGCGCAGGCCGCACCATCGCCGCGGTGGCCCGCGGGTGGGGCTTTCCCAACGCGGCCCACTTCAGCCGCGCGTTCAGGTCCCTCTACGGCTGCTCGCCGAGCGAGTGGCGCGACGGCTGCCCGACGGGCGGAGGGCTGCTCACGGCGTAGACGGTTCGCTCAGGGGACCTGACGCCGCCGCGCCTTGCCGGCGGCGAGGGGGGGCGGAACGGCAACGACGAGCGGTGAAGATTTCCGGCGGACGGCAGTGAAGTCCGGGTGGGAAACGGGTGACCATGGCCCGCGACTGGGGGAAGATCCCGCGTCCCGATCTCCGGAAGGATGGTTCACCCGTGAAGCCGACCCGCGCCGCCCTGACCGTCGCAGCCGCCGCCCTGGCGCCGGCCCTCCTGCTCGCGACTCCCGCCCTCGCCGCCGACACGGCCGGCACCTCGCCCACGAGCGTGGCGGCGACGGCGGACACCGGCACGGTGACCACGCCGGTGGACGAGATGTCCGACGACGACGTCCGCGTCGCCGTCTTCCGCATTCTCGGCATCGCGCAGCAGCGCAACGACAAGGCGGTGGTGCGGGAGGCGACGAAGGCGCTGGACGACGGTTCGCCGGAGGCGCTGCGGGCGTTCCTGGAGACGGGCTACCGCCTGGCCCAGGCCGAGGACGACCGCGTGGCCATCGCCCGGATCCTCGCCGACCCGACCATCAGCGACGCGCTGCGCGCGGCGGCCGGGCGGGCCCTCGACGACGGCTCGCCCGAGGCGCTGCGGTACTTCCTGGAGCACGGCCGGTACGAGGTGTGAGTCAGGGCGTAATTCGGTTGCCCGGCCGGCCGGACGTGGCCCAGGCTCTGCCCATGACCACGACGACCCTTTCCGTGCTGCCGGCGACCTCCTGCACGACCGCGGGGCGGGGCCGACAGCAGCAGGGCCGTCCGCGGAGGCCGAGCGCGCGCCGACGGTGAGCGCGGCCCTCGTCGCGGGGCTCCTGGCCGGCTACGGCATCGCCATGCCGGTGGGAGCCGTCGCGACGTACCTCGTGGCGCTGACGGCGCGCACATCATTGCGGGTCGGCGCCGGTGCCGCACTCGGCGTGGCGACGGCCGACGGCCTGTACGCCCTGGTCGCCGTCCTCGGCGGGGCGGCGCTCGCCCCGGTCGTCGAACCGGTCACGCTGCCCCTGCGCTGGGCGTCGGCGCTGGTGCTCCTCGCGCTGGCCTGCCGCGGCGCCGTGACAGCCGTCGTCCAGTACCGCGCGCGGTCGGGCACGGCCGGCGCCGACCGGGAGCCGCCGCGCGCGTCGCGGGCGTATCTGTCCCTGCTGGGCATCACGCTGCTGAACCCGATCACCGTGATCTACTTCGCGGCGCTGGTGCTCGGCGGCCAGGGCACCACCGCGCCGCACCCGGCGGACAAGGCCGTCTTCGTCCTCGCGGCCCTGCTGGCCTCCGCGAGCTGGCAGTTGCTCCTGGCCGGCGGGGGAGCGCTGCTCGGCCGCCTGCTGACCGGCCCACGCGGCCGGTTGTGCACCGCCCTGCTCTCCAGCACGGTGATCACCGCGCTCGCCGTCCACCTGCCGGCCACCCGCCCCTGAACACGCCGCACGGGCCCGGCGTCACCACCTCGGCCGCACGTCACGGCGCGGGCGAAGGCCCTTCGTCCACGGTGGTGCCGTCGGGCCTGCGCCCGAACGCGGCCTCGAGGACGGTGGCGAGGTCGTCCTCGGGCACCTCGGCGCGCACCTCGGCCAGAACGTGCGGGAACGTGTCGTCGTCGACGGAGCCGAGATGTTCCTGGCGCAACCGGTGGATGACGTCGACGAGTTCGGGCCGCAGCCGCATCCAGGCGCGGGAGACCCGGATCTCCCGCTCCACCTGGTCCATGAACCAGCGCATGACCTCGTAGGGCACGTCCGTGTGCGGCTCCTGGGGCGAGAAACACACCGTGGGCTCCCGCGCCGGGTCCTCGTCGGGGACGATGGCGGTCACGAGGTTGCGTTGTCCGGCCGCCTGGTCCAGCTCCAGGTACCAGGCCTCGTCGGGTACGGAGTACATCACCGTGATCGCGTAGTCACCGTCGGGGTGCGGGAAGGGCATGGCCGCATGCTGTCACGGGCGTCCGGTGGTGGAAGGTGCCGAGAGGCCGACCGCCCGCCGGTGTGACGCAGCTCTCGCTCAAAAGGTGACATGACGGTGTCGCGGGCGGGTGCGAGGGTGGGCCGCATGGTGATCACAGACGAGGACTGCCTCGCGGAGACGCTCGCTTTCAACGACGAGTTCGAGGCCGGTGCCGCGCGCCGGCCGGCGCGGGACGAGGGGCTGGACGCCGCCGCCCTGGCCGCGCTCCGGCGCAACCGGCTCGGCGGTGACACGCCGCCGGTGCGGCTGGCACAGGGCGAGGACCGGGTGGTCAGCGGCGGGGTGAGGGTGCGGGTCTTCGTTCCGGAGCACGTCGACGGCGTGTACCTCCATCTGCACGGCGGCGGCTGGACGTTCGGCTCCGCGGACGGACAGGACGAGAGACTGTGGGCGCTCGCTCAGCGGGCACGGCTCGCCGTTGTGAGCGTCGACTACCGGCTCGCACCCGAGCACCCGTTTCCCGCCGGACCCGACGACTGCGAGATCGTCGCCCGGTGGCTCGCACGGCACGCTTTGGCCGAGTTCGGCACCGAACGGCTGCTGATCGGTGGTGAGTCCGCCGGCGCCCACCTCAGCGTGCTCACGCTGCTCCGGCTGCGCGACCGGCACGGCATCACGGGCGCGTTCCGGGGCGCCCATCTGCTCTTCGGGCCGTACGACTTGTCCATGACGCCCAGTCAGCGCACCTTCTCCCGCAGGCTGGTGAGCAACACGGAGTCTCTACGGCGGACCTACGACCTGTTCACCCCGGGCATGAGCGCCGAGCAACGCCGTGACCCCCAGGTCTCACCGCTCTTCGCCGACCTCGCCGGGATGCCGCCGGCCCGCATCGTCGTCGGCACCGAGGACCCGTTGCTGGACGACTCGCTGTTCCTCGCCCAGCGGTGGCGGGTGGCCGGCGCGCCCGTGTGCCTCGGTGTGGTGGCCGGCGCCATGCACGGCTTCACCCTGTTTCCATTGACCGTGACCGAGCGTGAACTGCGGCGCCAGCAGGAGTTCCTGTCCACCGTGGGGCGGTAACGTCATGGCCATGAACCGCACAGCCCGGTTGTACGCTCTGGTGGAGGAGTTGCGTGCGGCGGCGCCGCGGCCGGTGACGGTCGCCGCGATGGCCGGGCGGTTCGGGGTGAGCAGGCGTACCGTGCAGCGCGATCTGCAGATGCTGATGGAGACCGGCGTCCCGGTGCGGGCGGCCCCCGGGCGCGGCGGCGGCTGGTCCATCGATCCCCGCACGACCCTGCCCCCGATCCACTTCACCGCCGAGGAGGCGTCGGCCCTGGCCGCCGCCCTGGCCGTCACCGACGCCCGGGCTCCGTACGCCGGTGCCGCCCGCACGGCGGCCCAGAAGATCGCGGCCTCGCTGACCGGCCCCGCCGCGGCAGCGGCGCGCCGACTCGCCGCACGGATCGTCACGCTGCTCCCACCGGCCGACCTCTCGGTTCGTTCCGCGGTCGAACAGGCCCTCACCACCGACACGGTCCTGCGCCTGTCGTACATCGACGCCGCGGGGCGGCTGAGCGACCGCGAGGTGGAACCGGCCGGACTGCTCACCGCCGGCGGCCACTGGTACCTCATCGGCTGGTGCCGCACCCGGCGGGCGGGTCGGGGCTTCCGGCTCGACCGCATCGCGGCGGCGGCCACCACCACCGAACCGGCCCGGCCCCACGACCTCACCGACCTTCTGCGCGGCTCGGCAGCCGCCGACGCCATCGCGCCTCCGGCGCTGACGACCCTCGGGGTTCCCGCAGGGGCCCGGACGGACGGACTCACGCCACCGGCTACGCACTGGACCACCCTCCAGTAAAAGCCGCTTGGCGTGTGTGCCGCCGTCCGGCACACCCGTCACACCGCCGTTCGCGCCGCACTGGCACATCGGTGGCGTCTTCCTGATCGCGGCGGGCGCACTCGCCACCGGCTGGCTGCTGATGTCGGCCGGCGCGCGCCTCGCGCCGCGCTACTTCGCCCGGACCCCGCACGGCGAAGGCGGCGGAAACCGCGGCGAGGAATGAACACCCGCTGAACGGTCATTCAGTACGCACGCTCATTGACAGCGGTGGCGCGCGCTCCGAATACTGAATGGCGATTCAGTAGTCGGCGCAGTGCGCGCAGCAGGCACACGCAGCAGTACAGCAGGACCCGTCACCGTTCCCATGTCTGGAGAGGCCATGTCAGAGCTGCCCACCGAACTGGTCCCGCTGAGCCCGCAGCAGCGGGACGTCATCGATCTCACCCGCTCCTTCGCGCGCGAGGAGATCCGCCCGCGGGCCCGCGCCGTGGACGAGGCCGACACCGAAACCCCCTGGGACCTGTGGCGCAAGGCCGCCAAGGTCGGCATCACCGGCTTCATGCTGCCGGACGAGTACGGCGGGGGCGGCTTCACCGACGTCTTCACCCAGGTCCTCGTCCAGGAGGAGCTCTGTGTCGGCGACCTGGGCATCGGCAACCTGCTGTGCTCCAACGGCTTCTTCGCCGACCCCGTGCTGGAACTCGGCACCGAGGAGCAGAAGCGCACCTGGCTCACACCGCTCACCGGTCCCGACACCCCCATGACCGCCCTGGCCACCACCGAGCCCGGCGCCGGCTCCGACGCCGCCTCCATCACCACCACCGCCACCCGTACCACCGGCGGCTACCGCCTGAACGGCCAGAAGGCCTGGATCTCCAATGCCGGAGAGGCCGATCAGTACGTGATCTTCGCCAAGACCGACCCCACCCTGCGCTCGCGCGGGGTGACCGCGTTCCTGCTGCGCAAGGACGCCGAGGGCATGGAGTTCGGCGCGCCCATGCGGAAGATGGGCCAGCGCGCCATCGTCTGCCGCGAGATCTTCCTGCGCGACGTCTTCGTACCCGAGGAGGACCGGCTGGGGGAGGAGGGCCGCGGCTTCCACGGCCTGATGCGCACCTTCGACATCTCCCGCGCGGTGCTGGGCGCCGCCGCGACCGGCGTGGCCCGAGCCGCGTACGAGTACGCCCGCGACTACGCCAAGAGCCGTGTGCAGTTCGGCAAGCCGGTCATCGAGCACCAGGCGGTCGCCTTCCGGCTCGCGGACATGCGCACCCGCGTCGAGCAGGCCCGGCTGATGACCTGGCGCGCGGCCAAGCGACTCGACGCCGGACTGGACGCCACCGCCGAGGCGGCGATGGCCAAACTCACCGCGTCGGAGACGGCGGCGTACTGCACCTGGGCGGCCGTCCAGACGCTGGGCGGCTGGGGCTACTCGCGGGAGTACCCGGTCGAGCAGTGGATGCGCGACGCCACACTGGAGGAGATCGAGGAGGGCACCTCCGACATCATGCGCCTGGTCATCTCCCGGAGCATGTGATGCCGTCCCACCTCCCGGAGCGCGCGATGACCGCTCATCCTCCGGAGCCCGCGACAGCCGCCCACCCTCCGGAGCCCGCGACGGCCGCGCATCCTCCGGAGCCCGCGACGGCCGCCCACCCTCCGGAGCATCTGATGATCTCTCATCCCCCGAAGCGCGTGACGACGTCCGTGCTCACGGCCCCCGGGGCCGTCCCCGCGGCGGCCGGCCCGCGCACCGGCGGCGAGGTCCTCGTGCGGGCCCTCGCCGCGCACGGCGTGACCCACGCCTTCGGCATCCCCGGCACCCACAACCTGGAGATCTACCGCCACCTCGCCGCCCACGGCATCGCCCACCTGGGCCCCCGCCACGAACAGGGCGCGGGCTACGCCGCCGACGCCTACGCCCGCGTCAGCGGGAAACCCGGGGTCGCCCTCACCACCACCGGCCCCGCCCTGCTGAACATCGCGGCCGCGGTCGGCCAGGCGTACTCCGACAGCGTCCCCCTCCTCGTCGTCTCGCCCGGCATGCCGCTGCGTCACCCCCGGCAGTCGACCGGCCTGCTGCACGAGATGCGCAGCCAGACCGAGGCCCTGCGCGGCGTGGCCGCCTTCAGCCACCGTGTGTCCTCCCTGGAGGAGATCGGCGCCGCGGTCGCCCGCGCCTTCACCCTCTTCCGTACGCGACGGCCCCGGCCGGCGCACATCGAGGTGCCCCTGGACCTGCTCACCGCCGCAGGAGAGGCCATCCCGGACCGCGCCGCGCCGGCGGCCGGCCCGGCCCCGGCGGACGCGGACGCCCTCGCGGCCGCCGCCGGGGCCCTGCGCTCGGCCGCCCGACCGGCGCTGGTACTGGGCGGTGGCGCACGCCGGGCCGCCGCCGAACTCCTCCGGCTCGCCGAGGAGTTGAGCGCCCCCGTGGTGACCACGGCCAACGGCAAGGGGATCGTCGGCGAGACCCACCCGCTCTCCCTCGGCGTGTCCCTGCACACCCGGGCCGTACGGCACTGGCTGGGGAAGCGGGACGTGGTGCTGGCGGTCGGCACGGAACTCGCCGAGTCCGACTTGTGGGACGCCCCGCTCACGCTCGGCGGCACCCTCATCCGCGCGGACCTCGATCCCGCCCAGATGTACACGGGCCTGCCGGCCGACATCCCGCTCGTCGGCGACGCCCGCGCCACGGTCCGTGCGCTGCTCGCCCACGGCCTCACCGCCGCCGGGCCCGGCACCCGCCCCGCCGGGCCGGACCCCGACGCCGTCCACCGGTCCGTCGCCGCACTGCGCGCCGAGCGCGACGCGGAGACACACGAGCGGGACGCCCACCTGCGGCCGTACATGGCCGCCATCCGCTCCGTGCTCCCCGCGGACGCCGTGCTGACCTCGGACAGCGCCCAGTGCTGCTACTACGGCGCCCTGCCGCACCTTCCCGTCGGCCCGCGCGGACGCTATCTGCACCCCACGGGCTTCGGCACGCTCGGCTACGCGCTGCCCGCCGCCCTCGGCGCCAAGACCGCCGACCCCGGCCGGCCGGTCGTCGCCCTCAGCGGCGACGGCGGGCTGCAGTTCTCCGTCCAGGAACTCGCCACCGCCGTCCAGCTCGCACTCCCGCTGCCCGTCGTCGTCTTCGACAACGGCGGATACGGCGAGATCCGCGACGAGATGCTCGACCGCGGCGACCGTCCCACCGCCGTCGACCTGCCGCCCGTCGACCTGCCCGCGCTGGCCCGGGCCTACGGCGGCCACGGCGTGCGCGCCACCTCGCCCGACGCGCTCGCCACCGCACTGCACCGGGCGCTGACCACCCCCGGCCCCACCCTCATCACCGTCCCCGAGGAGCCCTCCCGATGACCACGCCCGCCGCTTCCACGCCGACCACCGCCACCCCGCCCGGCGCCGCCGCCACGGCGAGCGCCTCCCGGCCCGGCACGGACGCGCCCGCCCCGCTGGTCTCCCTCACCTGGACCGACCCGGAGACCGGCCACCAGGGCTTCCTGGTCATCGACCGGCTCGTGCGCGGGGTGTCCAGCGGCGGTCTGCGCATGCGCGCCGGCTGCACGCTGGAGGAGGTCACGGGCCTCGCCCGCGGCATGACGAGGAAGGAGGCCCTGCACTACAACCCGCAGGGCCGGTACATCCCGCTCGGCGGCGCCAAGGGCGGCATCGACTGCGACCCGCGCGACCCCGCCGCCTACGGCGTCCTCGTCCGCTACCTGCGCGCCGTCCGCCCCTACATCGAGCACTTCTGGACCACCGGCGAGGACCTCGGCCTCACCCAGGACCTCGTCGACCGGGCCGCCGCCGAAGCCGGCCTCGTCTCCTCCATCCAGGCCGTCTACCCCCTCCTCGACGACGAGGCCGCCGCCCGCGAGCGCCTCGCCGAGGCCTTCGCCATCGACGTCGACGGCATCGGACTGGACGAGCTGGTGGGCGGCTGCGGCGTGGCCGAAGCCGTGCTCACGGCGCTGGACCGGGCCGGCGTCCCGCACGACGGCGCCCGCGTCGCCCTCCAGGGGCTGGGCACCATGGGCGGCGCCACCGCCCGCTTCCTGGCCCGCGCCGGGCTGCGCGTCGTCGCGGTCGCCGACATCAAGGGCACCATCGCCAACCCGGCCGGACTCGACGTCGAGGCGCTGCTCGCGGCCCGCGACGGGCACGGCTGCGTGGACCGCGCCGCGCTGCGCGCCGAGGACGAGGAGCTGCCCGCCGGTGCCTGGCTCACCGCCGACGCCGACGTGCTGGTGCCGGCCGCCGTCTCCTACGCCGTGGACACCACCAACCAGGCCGGCATCACCGCCCGGTGGATCGCCGAGGCCGCCAACATGCCGGTCGTCCCCGAGGCGGAGGAGCTGCTGACCGCCCGCGGCGTCACCGTGCTGCCCGACGTCGTGGTCAACTCCGGTACGAACGCCTGGTGGTGGTGGACGCTCTTCGGGGACATCGGCGCCGACGCCGACGAGGCCTTCGCCCACACCCGGCGCTCGATGCGGGCCCTGGTCGAGCAGATCCTCGCCCGCGCCGAGGCCGAGGGCTGCACGCCCCGCGCCGCCGCACACGCCCTGGCCGCCGACCGGCTGCCGGTCATCACCGGCCGCTTCGGGGTCTACCGGTGACGGCCCTGGGAGCCGGACCGCTCGCCGCGCTCTTCGACCCCCGGTCGGTCGCCGTCGTCGGAGCCTCCGACAACCCCGCCAAGTGGGGATACTGGCTCGCCTCCGGCGCGCTGGCCGGCCGCCACCGCCGTAGGGTCCACCTGGTCAACCGGCGGGGCGGCGCCCTGGACGGGACACCGTTCCTGCCGGACCTCGCCGCACTCCCGGACGCCGTGGAACACGTCGTCGTGGCGGTCCCGCCGGCGCACCTGCGGGCGGTCGTCACCGACGGGCTCACCGCGGGCGCGTGCTGCTTCACCGTCATCACCTCCCAGGGCGCGGGCACGGACGAGGAACGGGCCCTGGCGCGGCTGGTGACCGGCGGCGGCGCGCGCCTGCTCGGCCCCAACTGCATGGGCGTCGTCGACACCACCGCCGAACTGCGTCTGAGCTGGGGCGACTTCCCGTCCGGCGCGGTCGGTCTGGTCTCCCAGAGCGGCAACCTCGCCCTCGAGATCGGCCGCCTGCTGGCCCGCGCCGGACAGGGCTTCTCCCGCTTCGTCTCCCTCGGCAACCAGCGCGACATCGACGCCACCGACGCCCTCGAAGCCCTGATCCACCACGAGCCGACCAAGGTCGTCGCCGCCTACGTGGAGGACTTCCGCGACGGCCGCCGCCTGGCTCGCGCGCTCACCGCCGCACACGCCGCGGGCAAGCCCGTGCTGCTGCTCACGGTGGGCCGCAGCGAGGCCTCAGGGCGCGCCGCCGCCTCCCACACCGGCGCCCTCGTCACCGCCCGCGCTACGATCGAGGCGGTCTGCCGGGACGCCGGCGCGCTGCTGCTGGAGTCGGCGGGCGAGGTCGTGGACACCGCGGTGTGCCTGCTGGCCGGTGCGGGTCCCGGGCGCCAGACCCGGCGGGGGAGCACGGGCCGTCGGTCCAAGGTCTCCGGTGTCCTGGACGAGCCGGGCGCCCCCGCGGAGACCGGCACTCCCGGCGATCCCGCGGCCCCCGCTCCCGGTCCGGTACGCCCCGCCCGGGTCGCTGTCGTCGGCGACAGCGGAGGCCAAGGTGCCCTCGCCGCCGACGCCTTCGCCACCCGCGGCCTCGACGTACCCGCCCTGTCCGCGGCCACGCGAGCCGCTCTCGGCGCACTCCTGCCGCCCGGCGCCGGCTGCGGCAACCCCGTCGACCTGGCCGGCGCGGGCGAGGCGGACCTCGGCACGTACGCCCGGGTGGCCCGTGAGCTGCTGCTGTCCGGTGAGGCCGAAGCCGTCGTCCTGACCGGCTACTTCGGCGACTACGCCACCGCGCACCCCGCGCAGGAAGAGCACGAGTGCGCGGTCGCCGCCCAGCTCGCCGACGCCGCCGAGGAGTCCGGCCGCACCCTCCTGGTGCACACCATGGCCCGGGACACCCCCGCCCTCACCGTGCTGCGCGACCGCGGCATCCCCGTCTACGAACGCATCGAGAACGCGGCCGCCGCCTACGCCGGCACCCAGCGGCTCCGCATGACCCGGCCGGCACCACCGGCGCCCACACAACCGCCGCCGGCCGCCGCGCACCCCGTGACCGACGGCGGCTACCGCACCGTGCGGGCACTGCTGCGCGGCCATGGACTGGCCTTTCCCGACGCGGAGTTCGTCACCACCGAGGACGACGCCGTGCGGGCCGCCCGCCGGATCGGCCACCCCGTCGCGCTCAAGGCGATGGGCCTGGCGCACAAGACGGAGGCGGGCGGAGTGGCCCTGGCGCTCGCCGACGAGCAGGCGCTGCGCCACGCCTTCACCGGCATGCGTGCCGCGACCGGCGCCGCCGAGTACGCCGTCGAGGCGATGGCGAGCCCCGCCCACGCGGTCGAGCTCATCGCGGGCGTGCGGCACGACCCCGCGTTCGGGCCCGTCCTCATGGCCGGCATCGGCGGCGTCCGCGCCGAACTCCTCGACGACGTCGTGCTCGCCCTCGCCCCCCTCACCCCGGACCACGCCCGCGCCCTGCTGCGCTCGCTGCGCCACGCCCCCCTGCTGGCCGGCTGGCGCGGCGCACCCGCCGTCGACCTGGACGCGGCGGCGCGGGCGCTGTGCACCCTCGCACGCGCAGCGGTCGACCACCCGGAGCTCGCCGAGCTGGAAGTCAACCCGCTGTTCGTCCACCCGGGCGGCGCCCTCGCCCTGGACGCCCACGCCGTCCTCGCCCCGACCGAAAGGCCGCGCCCATGACGACCCCCGACACCGCCCCCGCCGGCGCGGAGTTCACCGGCCGCACCTACCTCGTCACCGGCGGCGGCAGCGGCATCGGCCGCGCCGTCGCCCTGGCGCTCGCCGCGGCGGGCGCCAGGCCCGTCGTCGCCGGCCGAACCCCCGAGCGCCTCGACGAGACCGTCGCCCTCGTGGAGAAGGCCGGCGGCAGCGCCCTCGCCGTGCCCACCGACGTACGTGACCCGCAGGCCGTCGACACCCTGGTCGCGGCCGCCGTCGACCGCTACGGACGCCTCGACGGCCTGGTCAACAACGCGGCGGGCAACTTCGTCGCGCCGGGCATCGACCTCAGCCCGAACGGCTGGCGCGCCGTCGTCGACATCGTCCTCAACGGCTCCTACTACTGCACCCGCGCCGTCGCCCGCCGGCTGCGCGAGCAGGGCGACGGCGGCGCGATCCTCTCCGTCATCGCGACCTACGCCTGGCACGGGCATCCGGGCACCGTGCACTCCGCCGCCGCCAAGGCCGGGGTGCTCGCCATGACCCGTACCCTCGCGGTCGAACTGGCGCCCCTGGGCATCCGGTTGAACTGCGTCGCACCCGGCCCGACCGAGACGGACGGGGCCGGCGCGGCGCTCTGGCCGACGCCCGAGGCGCGCGCCGACGTCCTCGCCTCCGTCCCGGCGGGCCGCTTCGCGACGGCGGCGGAGATCGCCGACGCGGCCCTGTTCCTGCTGGGCGACCGGGCCTCCTACCTGACCGGCGAGTGCCTGACCCTGGACGGCGGCCAGTGGCTGGGCAAGCAGGTCTACGGCCGCACCACGCCCACCGTGTGACCGACCCGCCCCCGCCCGTCGCGTAACCGGCCCACGCCCACCGCGTGACCGACCCGCCCCCCGCCGGACCCCGCCCGCACACCTCGCGCAGTACCCGAAAACCTGCGTCCGCCGTCTTGACGCCCCGCTGCCCGCCGCGCCACAGTCAGCCCACCACTACTGACTGTTCGTTCAGTAAGTTACCGCCAGGTCGTCCGCCCCCACCGGTCCACCACACCGCCACGCCCCCCAGGAGCCGTGCCCGTGACCCAAGCGACCCCGACCCCCGGCCCGAGCACCCCCGACCTGTCCGAGGGGTGGAGCGAGCAACGCTCCCACCTCCGCAAGGACCTGCGCCGCCTGGACGTGCTCTTCTTCCTGATCTGCACCCTCGTCGGCCTCGACACCATCGGTTCGGTCGCGGCCCAGGGCCCGCAGGGACTGACCTGGATGGCCGTCCTCGCCCTCGCCTTCTTCCTGCCCTACGGCCTGCTGGTGGCCGAACTCGGCTCCGCCTTCCCTGTCCAGGGCGGGCCGTACGTGTGGACCCGGCTCGCCTTCGGCCGCCTCGTCGCCGGCCTCAACCAGGTGCTCTACTGGCTGTCCAACCCGGTGTGGCTGGGCGGCAGCCTGTGCATCATCGCCCTGACCACCTGGGAGGAGTTCTTCACCCCGCTGCCGGGGCTGTGGAAGTACGCGGCCGGGCTGGTCTTCATCTGGGCCGGCGCGTTCGCCGTCGTGCAGTCCGTCCGCGTCGGCAAGTGGGTGCCCACCGCCGGAGCCGTGGCCCGGATCGTGCTGCTCGGCTTCTTCCTGGTCTCGGTCGTCGTCTACGCCGTCGAACACGGCGTCCACGCCCTGCCCGCCGCCGAGTTCACCCCCACCTACGCCGGGTTCGTCGCCCTGGTGCCCGTGCTGATCTTCAACTACGTCGGCTTCGAACTGCCCAGCTCCGCCGCCGAGGAGATGACCAACCCCAAGCGGGACATCCCCCTGTCCATCCTGCGCTCGGGCTTCGCCTCGCTCGTCCTGTACGGCGGCCCTATCCTCGGCATCCTCTTCGTCCTGCCCGCCCAGGAGATCGGCAGCCTCGCCGGCTTCATCGACGCCTGCAAGGCGGTCTTCACCGTCTACGGCGGCCACGTCGCCGCCGACGGCACCGTCGTGCTGACCGGGGCCGGCTCCGTGCTCGGCGGCATCGCGGCGGCCGGGCTCATCGTCGGCCTGCTCACCAGCGGCGTCACCTGGGCCATGGGCGCCCACCGGGCGCAGGCGGTGGCCTGCGCGGACGGCGCGGGACCCGCGTGGCTCGGCAAGATCTCCGAGCGCCACGGCACACCTGTCCGCGTCAACGTGCTCTCCTCGGTCCTCGCCTCCGTGCTGCTGATCGTCGCCCTGCGCCTCACCGGCGGCGACGGCGACAAGTACTTCGCGGCCGGCCTCGGCCTGGCGATCAGCACCACCTTCATCTCCTACGTCATCACGTTCCCCAGCCTGGTGGTGCTGCGCCGCAAGTACCCGGACACGCCCCGGCCGTACAGCGTGCCCGGAGGCCGGTTCGGGGCGTGGACGGTCACCGTCCTGGCCACCGGCCTGGTCGCCTTCACCGTCGTGGTCCTCGTGTGGCCGGGGTTCGGCGTCGGCTGGTTCGGCACCTCGGGCTCGGCGGCCGGCTCGCTGCCGCCGAGCTTCGCGGGCGAGCGGCTGCAGTACACCCTCAGCCAGGTGGTGCCGCTGCTGCTGTTCCTCGGCGTGGGCGGGCTGTTCTACGCCTGGGGCGCCCCGGCACGCCGCCGGGCCGCGGTCGCGGAGCGCACGCCCCGCGAGGTCCACGGCCCGGCCGGCGTCGCGTCACGTGAGGCTTCCACCGCCGAGCGGTGAGCGGGACCGGCCCGGCGGCCGGCCGCCCTGCTAGGGTGCCGCGTCGGCGTCACGCCGGGGTGCGCACAGCGCCCAGATGATGAAGCCGTCGATGACGATCAGCGTGATCGACCAGACGGGCTGGTAGGGCAGCCAGGCGAAGTTGGCCAGCATGCTGAGCCCGGCGAGGACGGCCGCGACCGCCCGCGCCCACACCGCGCCGGTGAAGAGTGCCAGGCCGCTGAGCACCACGACGATGCCGAGGATCAGGTGCAACCAGCCCCAGCCGGTGAGGCTCCATTGGTAGGTGTAGTTCCGGGTGGTGACGAAGATGTCGTCCTTGGCGATCGCGGCGATGCCCTCGAAGATCGCCATCAGCCCGCCGAAGATCAGCAGAACCGCCGCCGCGGCGGTCCAGCCGGTCGCCCACGCACTCCGTGCCTCCCAGCCGGTGTGGTGCTGGCGGGTGCCGCTCACATTGCTCGCCATGGGTCGTCCCTTCGATGAGGCGAGCCGCATCGTGCCCGAAGCCCCCGAGCGGTGCGGCTTCCCCTCCAGGCTCACATCCCTGCGGCGCCCCTGCACCTCGGTGCCGCGAGGGGCTGCTGAGGCCGGGGACGGACGCCGGTGCCTCAGCGGCGTCCGCGGGTGTTGAGCCGGGCCGCCCGGCGCATCAGATGGTCGCGTTCGGCGAGGTCCGTGGCCCGGTGGGCCGCCTCCGCGTACAGCCGCGCGGCCGTGGCCAGGTCGCCGTCGCGTTCGTGGAGGTGGGCGGCCACCGCGGTGTGGCGGGGCAGGGACGGGTCGAGTTCGGCGAGGGCGGCCAGGCCGGCGCGCGCCCCGTCGGCCTCACCGACGGCGACCGCCCGGTTGAGGCGGACGACGGGACTGCCGGTGAGCCGCACCAGCTCGTCGTACCACTCGACGATCTGCACCCAGTCCGTCTCCTCGGCGGTCTGCGCGTCGGCGTGGAGGGCGGCGATGGCGGCCTGGGCCTGGTACTCGCCCAGCCGGTCGCGGGCGAGCGCCGCCTGCAGGATCCCGATGCCCTCGGCGATCAGCGTGGTGTCCCACCGGCCGCGGTCCTGCTCGGCCAGCGGCACCAGGCTGCCGTCGGGTGCGGTACGGGCGGCGCGCCGCGCGTGGTGAAGCAGCATGAGGGCGAGCAGCCCGGCCACCTCGGGATGGTCGAGGACGGCCGCGAGCTGCCGGGTGAGCCGGATGGCCTCGGCGGCGAGGTCGACGTCCCCGCTGTAGCCCTCGTTGAAGACCAGGTACAGCACGCGCAGCACGGTGGCGGCGTCGCCGGGCCGGTCGAACCGGACACCGGAGACGGTGCGCTTGGCCCGGCTGATGCGCTGCGCCATCGTCGCCTCGGGCACCAGGTAGGCCTGCGCGATCTGCCGGGTGGTGAGACCGCCGACGGCGCGCAGCGTGAGCGCCACCGCGGAGGCCGGGGTCAGCGACGGGTGGGCGCACAGGAAGTACAGCTGGAGCGTGTCGTCCACCGCGGACGCCGGCCCGGGCCCCCGCTCGGCGTCCACGACGTCCTCGCGCCGCCGCCGGGCGGCCTCCGCGCGGGTGGCGTCGAGGAACTTGCGCCAGGCCACCGTCACCAGCCAGCCCTTGGGATCCCGCGGCGGGTCGTCCGGCCACACGCGGAGCGCCTCGACGAGCGCGTCCTGGACGGCGTCCTCGGCCGCCGCGAAATCGGCTCCGCGGCGGACGAGGACGGCGAGCACGCCCGGGGTGAGACTGCGCAGCAGGGCTTCGTCCATGGAGGGGGTCACTCCGTGAGGGTGGGCGGCGGTCACTCCGTGATGGTGGGCGGCGCCGCGAGGAAGGGGCGCACCTCGAGCCACTCGTGGAGGGGACGGCCGCCGGCGCCGGGCGCGGCCGACAGTTCCCCGGCCAGCTCGACGGCGCGCTCGTAGCTGTCGACGTCGATGATCATCCAGCCGGCGATGAGGTCCTTCGTCTCGGCGAACGGCCCGTCGGTGACCGGCGGGCGGCCCTCGCCGTCGTAGCGGACCCACGCGCCCTCCGGGGCGAGCGCCTGGCCGTCGACGAACTCGCCGCTCTTCTCCAGCCGGGCCGCGAAGTCCAGCATGTACCGCATGTGGTCGGAGATCTCCTGCGGGGTCCACTGGTCCATGGGGACGTCGTTGACCGGTGCCGGGGCGCCGCGGTAGTGCTTCAGCAGCAGGTACTTGGCCATGGTGGCTCTCCTCGGTGACGATGCGACCCATTGTGGTCGCGTTCACTGCGGGGACGGAGCCGGACGCGGATTCTCGACATCGTCACGCGAGATTCCTCCGAGAAATTTCCGCCCGGCCTTCGCGGCCTCCAGCACGGCCGTGCCTGGCCCCGGCCATCCCCGCTAGGGTGCCCCTGTGACCAGCGCGGACGAGCGCCCCCTCCTCTTCCTCGACATCGACGGCCCCCTGATCCCGTTCGGTGCGCCGCGGGCCGCCGCCGGCCTCCCGCCCTCCGGCGACCAGGGAAACCCGCTGCTGGAGCGGCTGGACCCGCGGCTGGGGCCGCGTCTGTCGTCTCTGGGCTGCAGGCTCGTGTGGGCCTCGACCTGGAGGGAGGAGGCGAACGAGGTCGTCGCGCCGCGCCTCGGCCTTCCGGAACTGTCCGTCGTGGAGTGGCCGGACGCCGAAGACGACGCCGACCCGGGACCGCGCGGCCTGCACTGGAAGACCCGCGCGCTCGCCGACTGGGCCGGCCGGCGGCCCTTCGTCTGGCTCGACGACGAGATCAGCGAGACGGACCGTCTGTGGGTCGGCGCACGGCATCCCGCGCCCGCGCTGCTGCACCGCGTGGATCCGGCCGCGGGTCTCACGGACACCGACTTCGCCACAGTCGCTGCCTGGCTGCGCGCCCTCCCGCCGCCGACCAGCCGGCGCCCCGCGGGAACGACCGCCCCGCCCCGGCGGGGGAGCCGGCGTTCCCCGGCCGACCGCGGGTGATCGCCATCCCCTACTCTTCCGCTGACCGCATGCCCCACCGGGCATGACACCGTTCACGGGGGACCGACATGACATATCGCCGCGCGGTGATACCGGCATTGGCCGGAGCGCTGCTGCTCACACTGCTGCTGTGGTGGGCGGGACAGAGCGCGCACGCACTGCAACTGCCGGGCAGCGGCAGCGCCTTGGACGCGCAGTCCCAGAGCGCGCTGCGGCGCTGGCTCGTCCCGTGGTCGTACGACCCTCCCGCGGGCCTGTTCTCCGACGGGGCGGCCGGTGGGGACACGACCGCGGGCGCGGGCACCGCGTACGGCGATCTGTACCGCACCGCGATGCAGATCCGGTTCGTCGCGCTCTTCGTGTTCCACCTCGCCGGCGCGCTGCTCCTGGTCCGCAGGATCCCCCCGGTGAACCGCCGTACGCCGGGCACCGTCCTCGCACTGTGGGCGTGGGGCCCGGTGGCCGCCACCGTGGCGGTGACGCTGTCCGCGCCGTGGCTCATCGCGTCCGGGGGCCACGGCAGCTTCCGCTTCCTGCCGCAGCTGGCCGCCATGATCGCGTCGGGCGGCCCCGTCACGGTGGGCGCGGCGCTGGTGACCGCCGTCGTGACCGTGCTCGTCGCCCGGGTCGCCGCCAAGGGCGAGGCATCGCCGCCCCGGCGTGCCGTGCCGCCACGCGCCGCCCGCATCGCCGCGAGCGCCGGGACGGCGGTGATCGCGCTGTCGCTCGTGGTCCTGTCCTACGAGTCGGTGGCGGCCTGGATCCAGACCTCCTTCCCCGGCCGGGGCGTCCTGTCGGAACCCGGTGATCTGCTGCGCGAGTGGCTGCTGCTCGGCGGCTGGTCGGGCCCGTCGACCACACCGTTCGGTCACTGGCTGCTGTACCGGGCCGCCGACGCGCTCACCCTGGCCGTGGTGTGGTGGGCCCTGCGGCTGCTGCCCGGCCTGCTCACCCGGATCACGGCACCGGCCATGATGGCGGGTGGAGTCTGCGCCACGGTGCTGGGCCTGCTGGCGAGCCAGATCGTGCACATGGCGATCGACGACACGGCCTCCGTGTGGGGCCCGGTGTATCTGTTCGCGCAGCTCGGCAGCGGTGTCCCCGCAGCCCTCACCACGGGCACCGTCGCCGGGCTCGCGGCCTGGGCGGCGCTGCGCCTGACCGCCGTCGACCCGTCCGTCGGCGCGGTGGCCCAGGAGCCCGCGCGCCCCCTGGCGTAGCGGGACCTACTCGTCGCGCCGCACCGACTCGGCCTGGCCGTCCCGCGCGTCACGGCTGCCCGGGATGCTGCCGCGCGCGGTGCCGTGCCCGGCGATGACGACGACCTCGTCGCCGGTGCTCCAGCGCTGGCGGCCGGCCTTCGGCGGATTGACGTGCAGCCCGAAGCCGGGGCCCGAGCCGGCCTCGGCGTGGCTGCGGTAGCCGATGGCGCACTCGCCCCGGTCGCGTGCCGCCGCGACGACCGTGGCGAAGGACGCCTCGCGGCCGGGGAGCACGTAGTCGGCGGCCGGCCGCAGATGGATCTGGGTGCCGCCGGCCGAGAACAGCTCGTCGAACACGGCCGCGAGCTGGCGGTTCTGGGAGATCTGCGCCATCAGCAGCCCGATGAGCTTGCCGCTGATGATCACGTCGGCCCCCGGGCCGAGCGGTGCCAGCGGACGGTTGCCGTCGTCGGTCAGCTCGGCGACCACCGGCAGTTCCCGTCCGGACTCCTCCTCCAGGTGCCGCAGGACGAGCAGGGTGACCAGCGTGCGGTTGTCCGGCTCCTGCGGGGACTGCCCCGGCAACGGATCGTGGCCGAGGACGACGACACTGCCGTACGAGCCGAGGTCGAGCTCCCGCAGGGTCTCCGGCAGGGTCGTGTCGCCCCTGCGGAAGACACAACTCCAGTCGGTCGCGCCGGTGTCGCACGCCGCCCGCATGGTGGACTCCTGCTCGTCCGCCACGACGTCGGCGACGGAACCGGGCGGTGCGTTGCGGCCCCACTCCCGCAGTACGAGCGGCGCCCGCTGGTTCCAGCCCAGCAGCAGCAACCGCTCCGGCCGCGCGCCCGGCGGCCGCACGCCCGCCACCTGCTGCCCCTCCACCAAGGGCGTGCAGTCGGCGAGTTCGGCGGTGTCGTCGTCGGCGGCGATCACGAGGATCCCATCGTCCGGGCCGATCACCGTCCGCGCCGGAGGGTTCAGCCACGGCATCCCGTCCCGGACCAGCCCGACGACACTCGCGTTGGCGTACCGCAGCAGCGCGTCCCCGAAGTCCCGGCCGGACAGCGCGGGAGGGAAGGTCGTGTAGAACTCGTCCCCGGCGAAGTCGAGCAGTTCCCGGTGGACGAGGGACAGCCCCGGGCGGCGCGCCGCCTGCGCGATGAGCCGGGCGGTGACCGTGTCGCTGTCCACGACGACGCCCCGCGCCCCCGCGGCCAGGCGGGCCGCCGTCAGATGGCGGCCGCCGCGCACCGCCGCCACCACGCATGCGCCGCCCTCCGCGCCGGACGCGGTGGCCCGCAGCGCCAGCAGGGTCTTGACCACGTCCGCGTCGCCGCGCATCTCGTCCGGCGGCAGGACCAGCACCGCGTCGGCCGTGCCCGGGCTGGTCAGCGCGAGAACGGCCGGATCGGTCGTCGGCCCGCTCCGGCAGATCAGCCGGGTCCGGCCGGTGGGCCCCGCCTTGGCGTGCAGCGCCTCCTCCATGGCCGTCTTGTCCCGGTCGGCCAGCACCGCGACGGCCGAACCACGCTGGTTGGCGTTCGCGGCGACCAGTTCGCTCACCACCGTGAACACCTGCTCCGACCAGCCCAGCACCACCACATGGCCGCGCTCCAGGAGCATGGACCGCCCACGGCGCAGGGCGATGAGCCGCTCGGTCAGCCCGGTGGTGATGAGACCGACGAGGGTGGAGACGTACAACAGGGCGACCAGGGCGAGCAGCACCGACAGCAGCACCCGCCAGGGCGTCCCGGTGGCCCCGCCCAGCCGCAGCGTCTCCCCGGTCAGCCGCCACACCGCGGCCAGTTTGCCGGGGAGGGAGGCGGGGGCGCCCGGGCCCGTCCACACCAGCGCCGCGCTCGCCGGGACGACCACGGCCAGGCACGCCACGACCAGCCAGCCCACCAGGGCCGGCGTCCCCCGCGCCAGGGTCGTGTCGAACCAGTACCGCGCTCGCGCACCCACCCCAGGCCGCCGCTGCTCCACCCTGCCCCCCTCGTTCTTTCCCTGCCCTTGCCGCTGCCCCTGCCCGGCGAGGGCGCTTGCGGCCCACGGGCCTTGCCGAGCCACCGCGCCCGTGTCCTGACCTCCCGGGGCCTTGCCGCCCCCCTGACGGCACTGTCCGCACCCGCCGAGCAGCCATGCGACCCCCGACGGCAGCGTCCCGGCCAGCCGGTTCCTTGCCGCACCCCTCGGGGCAGTCTCCTGACCGATCGCCCCCGCCCGGGCCCTCTCCCGGCGTGATTCATCCCTTCGCCGTAATCAGGCGCGCGGCGACCGGCTGACCGCGCCCCCGTACACCCCGCTGCTGCCGGTTTGAACTGCGGCTTTCCCTCGTCCGTGGCAATCCGAGCCGGAAGGCCGGGCACAGCAGCGCGCTCCGGCAGTAGAAGTGCGCCATGACCAAAGATCATCAGGTCGGCGTCGGCGACGACGGCCTGACCAGGCGCACGCTCACGGCCACGGTCGGCACGACCGCCGTCGCCGCCCTCCTCACCACCGGCTCCGCGGCGGCCCTGCCCGCGCGGGCCCCGGCCGTCCCCGCTCCGGCCGCCCCCTCCCGGGCGCGCGGCGCGGACTTCGACCGCTGTCTCGCCGTCGCCCGGGCCGTGCTCGTCGTGGACTCCGCCGACCGCCCCCTGGTGCCCGGCTACCGGCGTGTCCTCCACGACGGCCTGCCGCGGGCCCGGGCGGGCGCACCCAAGAGCGTCCTCGTCGTCGGCGCGGGCCCGGCCGGCCTGGTCACGGCGTGGCTGCTGAAGCGGGCCGGACACCGGGTGACCGTCCTGGAGGCCAACGGCAACCGGGTGGGCGGACGCATCAAGACCTTCCGCAGCGGCGGCCACGAGCAGGCGGCGCAGCCCTTCGCCGACCCCCTCCAGTACGCGGAGGCGGGCGCGATGCGGCTGCCCGGCAGCCACCCCCTGGTGATGGACCTCATCGACCTGCTCGGCCTGCGGAAAAGGCCGTTCCACTATGTCGACGTCGACGCCCAGGGACGCCCCGCCGCCCACACGTGGATCCACGTCAACGGCATCCGCGTGCGCCGCGCCGACTACGCCCGCGCGCCCCGACGCGTCAACCGCTCCTTCGGCGTCCCGCGCGCCTATTGGGACATCCCGGCCGCGGCCATCCTGCGCTCGGTGCTCGACCCCGTACGCGACGAGTTCTCCACGGTCGGCCCCGACGGCAAACGGGTCGACAAGCCGCTGCCCGAGCGGGTGCGCGGCTGGGCCCGGGTGATCCAGCGCTTCGGCGACTGGTCGATGTTCCGCTTCCTGACCGAGCACGCCGGACTGGACGAGCGGACCGTCGATCTCGTCGGCACCCTGGAGAACCTCACCTCACGGCTGCCGCTGTCGTTCGTGCACAGCTTCATCGGCTCCTCCCTGATCAGCCCGGACACCGCGTTCTGGGAGCTGGAGGGCGGCACCGCCGTGCTGCCGGACGCCCTGCTGGAGCGGGTCCGCGAGGAGGTGCGCTTCGACCGGCGGGTCACGCGGATCGAGTACTACGACCCCGACCGGGCCGGCGGCGACACCGCGCACGTCCGCCGCGGGGGACCGCGCGTGTGGGTGGACACCGTCTCGGAGGGGCGCGGCGGTCCCGTCGTGCGCGAGCAGTTCACCGCGGACGCGGCGGTCGTCACCGTGCCGTTCTCCGGCCTGCGGCACGTGCAGGTCAGCCCGCCGATGTCGTACCCCAAGCGGCGTGCGGTCACCGAACTGCACTACGACTGCGCGACCAAGGTGCTGCTGGAGTTCAGCCGCCGCTGGTGGGAGTTCGACGAGTCCGACTGGAAGCGGGAGCTGGACCGCGTCGAACGGGGTCTGTACGACGCCTACCGCACCGGGCGGACGCCCGGCGACGGCCGCCTGCTCGGCGCCCACCCGTCCGTCCCGCCCGGCCACGTCACCCCCGGCCAGCGCGTCCACTACGCCGCGAACCGCGCCGTCACCCGTGACCAGCCGGAGGCGGTGGACGTCATCGGCGGCGGCTCGGTGTCGGACAACGCCAACCGCTTCATGTACCACCCGTCCCATCCGGTGCCCGGCAGCGCGGGCGGGGTCGTCCTGGCCTCCTACAGCTGGGCGGACGACGCGCTGCGCTGGGACTCCCTCGACGACGACGCCCGCTACCCGCACGCCCTGTGCGGACTGCAGGAGGTGTACGGGCAGCGGATCGAGGTCTTCTACACCGGCGCCGGACGCACCCAGAGCTGGCTGCGCGACCCGTACGCCTACGGGGAGGCGTCCGTGCTCCTGCCCGGCCAGCACACCGAACTGCTGCCGTCCATCCCGGCACCCGAGGGCCCGCTGCACTTCGCGGGCGACCACACATCGGTCAAACCGGCCTGGATCGAAGGGGCGCTGGAGTCCGCGGTCCGCTCCGCCCTGGAGGTCCACACGGTCTGAACACGGGGGGCCGAAGCCTCCGTGATCACTCGGTCGCCCCCGCACCGCCGGAGAGTGCCGGCCGGTCCGCCCGGGAGGGTCAGCGCCCCTGAGGCGGACCGGTGGGGGAGGCGACGGGGTAGTACAGGGCGATGCGGGTGACGCGGCCGCCGCGACGCACGCGCACCTCGGTGTGCGTGGCCGGGCAGTGGTACGGGTCGTCCGGCGGATTCTCGTAGTCCCCCTCCCAGATCGTCACGCTGTCCCCGGCGACGTCGGCGGGGACAGCGAGCGGGTCACGGTCCACGTGGGGGCTCGGACGCGATGTGGGCGCCGTGCACACCGGCGCCCCCGCGCGGTGTTCCGGCGGCACAGTCGGCGCCCCCTTCCGGCGGGGCCCCGGCCACCCCTGCCGACGCGCCCTGACCGCTGTTTTCCCGCCCGGCCTGCGGGAACCCGGCCCGACCACCGAACGGATCGGAGAAACCGCCATGACCGCACACGCCGACGAGCCGGCCGACCGGCACGCCCGGGCCCGCGGCGACGAGGAGCCCGGCGCCCACTCGGGCGGCGAGAGCCAGGCCCGCGAACGGACGATCCCCGGGACGGCGAGCGCCACGGAGGGCTACCGGCCCGGGCGCGGAACGGCGGCCGGGGAACCGCTGGACGGCGTCGAGAGGGACGAGGAGCAGGAGGAGGACGACGGGGCGGGCCCCGGGTGAAAAGGCAGCGCATGGCGGCGAACGAGACATCGGCGGGGGAGACACCCGCGACGGAGACCGCCGAGACGCAGACACCCGGTACGGCCGTCGTGACGGGCGCGTCGTCCGGGATCGGCGCCGAATACGCCGCGCGACTCGCCGGACGCGGCTGGGACCTGGTCCTGGTCGCCCGCCGCGCCGAGCGGCTCACCGAACTCGCCGCGCGGCTGCGGGCGGACACCGGCGCGGCCGTGGAGACCCTGACCGCCGACCTAGCCCTGACCGCGGACCTCGCGGAGGTGGCCGACCGCGTCGCCGGCGACGACGTGGACCTGCTGGTCAACAACGCCGGCATCAACGGCTACGGGCCCTTCACCGAGGTCGACGGCACGCTGCTGGGCAAGGTGCTCGACGTGAACGTCACCGCCCCCACCCTCCTGGCGCGCGCGGCCGTCCCCGGCATGCTGGCGCGGGGGCGGGGCGCGCTCGTCAACGTCGCCTCGCTGCTGGCGTTCGCCGGCGACCTCCCGCCCGGCCCGCTCCCGTACCGGGCGGTGTACGCGGGGACCAAGGGCTACCTGGTGACCTTCACCAGGACGCTGGCGGCCGAACTGGCCGGCACACCGCTGCGCGTGCAGGTGGTGTGCCCCGGCCTCACCGCGACCGAGTTCCACCTCGGCCGGGGCGACACGCCGGTGGCCGGCGAGGCACGCGTGCACGACGAGGGCGGGATGCCCGCCGCCGACGTGGTCACCGCCTCCCTCACCGCCCTCGACACCGGGGAGGTCGTGTGCGTGCCGGGCCTGCACGACGCCGAGGCACTGACACGCTGGCGAGCCGCGGAACACAGCCTGCGCGAGAACTCGGGCCGCTCCTTGGCACCGCGCTACGAGGGCTGACGAGGCAGGAACACGCCTGCGCGTCACCCCACCTGCCGGCACCCTCCGCCGGTCCCACGCCCGCAACCGTCGTCCGGACCGGCAGAGAGCAAAAGCCGTTTCACGGCCGACCGCCGGCCGGGCAGGATGCCTTACGTGTCTCACGTACTGCGCGGGCTCGCCGCCAACCCCGCCCTCCCCACCGCGCTGGTCGACCGTCTCGTCGCGGTGGCGGACCCGGACATCGCCGAAGGCCTCGCCGATCGCGACGATCTGAGCGGGGCTCAGGCGGCGGCCCTGGCCTCGCGTGTCCCGGACGTCGCCGTCCGGCTCGCCTATGGGGGAGTGCTGTCCGCCGCCGACGTGGACCCCGTGGCGCAGCCGGACGCCGCGCTCGCCCTGCTCGACGAGGGACGCGGTGACCCCGAGTGGGCCCGGCTCTTCGCCGTGGACCAGGACCCCGCGATCCGTACGAGACTCGCGGCCTGCCCCGCGCTGCCGCCCGATGTGGTGGAACGGCTCGCCTACGACGATGACGTACAGGTCGTCGCGGAGCTGGCGTTGTGGACGACGGCGGCCGAGCCGGCCGCCCGCCTCGCGGAGCATCCGCATGCCGAGGTCCGCCGCGCGGTGGCGGGGAACGAGGCGACGCCTCCGGACGTGCTCACCCGGCTGCTGACGGGCGAGGGAATGCCGCCGGCCGAGCGGTGCCTGGTGTGCGACGTGGAGGAGACTCCCTTCGCGCACGATCCCCAGTGCCCGAAGCCCGACTGCGTCCTGCGCCCGGGCGCCTCGTGCGCGGGCTCCCACGAGTCCACCGTCCTGGAGACGGCGGAACGCGGCCTGTGGAACCCCGCGACGCCCGTCGCGACCGTTCTCCGGTTCGCCGACCACCCGTCACCCCTGCTGCGCTGTCCCGTCGCGGCCCGCCCGGACCTGCCGCCGGAGCTGTGGCGGCAGCTCGCCGGTGATCCCTGTCCGGCCGTCCGGGCGCATCTCGCCGCGAACGAGGGCATCGACGACGCCGCGTTCCGCGCGCTGGCCGCCGACACGGGGCACGACGTGCGCCGCACCCTCGCGCACAACGCCCGCGTGCCGCTCGATGTGCTCACAGCCCTGGCCGGTGCCGTCAGGATCGGCCCGACGCTGCTCCCGCGGAACGCCGCGGCGTCCGCCGAGGAGATCGAGGAGCTCGCGCGGTCGTCGCAGCCGGCGGCGCGGATGCTCCTGGGCGAACGGCGCGACCTGCCGGAGGAGATCCGCGACCGGCTGGCGGCCGACCCCGACGCGAAGGTGGTGAAGTCCGTGGCCCCGCACCCGGGCCTGACGGAGGCACTCCTGCGGGCGATGGTCGAGCGGCACGGGAGCCGGGTCGTCGTCAAGGTGGCGTCCAACCCGGACGCGCCCGCCGCGCTGCTGGAGGACGTGACCCGGCACGTCCCGCCGGTGGCCAAGGTGTTCCGCGTGGTGGCCCGCCATCCGCGTGCCACGGCTCCGGCCCTGCTCGCCTGCCTGGGCGACTGGCAGGCACGGCCCTTGGCGGCACGGCACCCGAACCTGCCCGGTGCGGTCATCACGGAACTCCTCACCGACGCCGACGAGCAGGTGGCGCAAGCGGCGGCCGCCAACCCGTCCCTGCCGGCGGACGTGATGCGGCGCCTGGTCGCCGAGGCCGGGCGGCGGGCGCCGGTCGCCGGGAGTGCCGGAGGTGACGACGCTCCCGGCGGCAGGTGACGAGCGCGGTGGCTTTTCGGGGCGGTGGGGTACCCAGCGCGCCATGGGATCTCTGAGCTCACCTGTGCTGCTGGTGCTGTTCGTCGCGAGCGCGGCGGTCATCTGGTACAGCGGGATCAAGCTGTCCGACACCACCGACGTGCTGTCCGAGCGGCTGCACCTGGGCAGCGCGCTCGGCGGGCTGATTCTGCTGGCGATCGCCACCAACCTGCCGGAGATCGCCATCACCGCGAGCGCCGCGTTGGCCGGCCAACTCGACGTCGCCGTGGGCAACATCCTCGGCGGCATCGCCGTCCAGACGGTCGTCCTCGCGGTCCTCGACGCGGCCGGGGTCCGGCCCCGCGCACCCCTGACCCGCCTCGCGGCCAGTCTCGTCCTGGTGCTGGAAGGCGTCCTGGTCGTCGTGGTGCTCGCGGTGGTCGTCATGGGCACCCAGCTGCCCCGCGACCTGTCCTTCGCCCGGCTCGCTCCGGCGCCGCTCGTCATCGCGGTCCTGTGGGTGATCGGCCTGGTGCTGCTCGACCGGGCCGGCCGGGGACTGCCCTGGCGCGAGGGCGGGGACGCTCCCGGCGCCCAGCCGGAGCCGCGCGGACACTCCAAGGGCAAGAAGGAGAAGAAGGCCACCGACCAGGGCGTCGGCACGGCCCGCGCCGCTGCGGTCTTCACCGCGGCGGCGGTGGCGACCCTGGTCGCCGGCGTGGTGATCGAGCGCAGCGGCGAGGAGTTCTTCGGCCGGCAGGGCCTGAGCGGCGTCCTGTTCGGCGCCACCGTGCTGGCCGCGGCGACCTCCCTGCCGGAGATCAGCACCGGGCTGACGTCGACCAGGCTGGGCGACTACCAGCTGGCCGTCAGCGACATCTTCGGCGGCAACGCCTTCCTGCCGGTGCTGTTCCTGCTCGCCGCCCTCATATCCGGCAAGCCGGTCCTGCCCACCGCGCACCACACCGACATCTATCTCACCGCTCTGGGCATCGTGCTGACCGCCGTCTACATCACCGGCCTGATCTTCCGGCCCCACCGCCAGTACCTGCGGATGGGCGTCGACAGCATCGCGGTCCTGGTCCTGTACGCCGTCGGCATCACCGGGCTGACCACCATCGCGAGTTGACCCGGCCGCCGGGCCCCCGGTGCAGCGGACCGCAAGCGGTCAGGGGGAGGCGCCGCCTGCCGTCCTGCTTCGACGGGCGGGAGAAACCCGTCCGCCCCATCAGTCACCGAACTCGGCGTTTCGGCCACCCGCGTCCCTCGCCCGGGCCCGTGCTCCACCGCGCTCCGTAGCCGTCGACCGCGGAAAGTCCGGGCCCGCACATCGTCCGGAACCGGGCGTGTTCGATTCTCCCGCGGCCTCGTTGGGCCGGGCACGCCGGACCATCCAGGTGCGGCGCCGACCCGAGGGAGGGACACAGGTGCCCCTGAGCGACGCCTCGACCGACCGTCCGAAGACCCCACCTCCGCCACCACCGGCCACGATCAGCTTCGAAGGCAAGTTCGGCAAGAACCCGCTGGAGGACGCCGGGTTCGCGACCATGTGCGCCCGGCTGCCTTCCGTCCTCGCGCACACCGCGCGCAGCGCGTGGTCCGTCGACCGGCCCGCGGCCGTCCTGCTGCTCGTCTCCCAGCTCCTCACCGGCGCCGCGGCCGCCGTCGTGCTGGCCTTCACGGCCCGGGCCATGACGCACATCCTCGGCACCGGCACGGTCCCCGCCCGCCTCCACGCGGCCCTGCCCGCCCTGCTGGTCGTCACGGCCGCCGCCGCGGTCGGCCGCACCAGCGGTGCCCTCGCCTCCTACGCCGACGGCAGGATCACCCCGCGCCTGGTGACCGAGGCCGACGTCGCCCTGGTCGCCGCCGTCTGCCGGGTGGAGTCCGCCGCGTACGGCGAGGACGGGTTCGCCGACCGGCAGGAGGCCGCCGAAGTCGGCGTCACCCGCACCACGATGCTCGTCAAGGACGCCCAGCGCTTCATGGCCGCCCTGATCCGCATGATCGCCGCGGCCGGTGTGATCACCGCGCTGCACTGGCTGATGCTCCCGCTGCTGCTGCTCGCCGTCCTGCCCGCCGGCGCGGGCGCCGTGCTGTCCGCCCGCGTCGACTACGAGACGCACTACGCCAACGTCGGCGACCGCAACGTCCGCGGCATGATGCGCTGGTGGGCCACCTTCTCCCGGCACGGCGACGAGGTACGCGCCAACGGCATGACCGACTACCTCGTCTACTGGTACCGCGCCCTGTCCGAACGCATCGACCAGCGCACCCTGACGGCGGCACCGCGCATGCTCCGCATCGTGCTCGCCACCTCGGCCCTGGGCGGAGTGTTCCTGCTGCTCACCTGGGCCTGCCTGGCCTGGCTGGCCGGCAGCGGGCGCATCGCCCTGCCGATCGCCGCCACCGCGGTGGTCGCCGTGCAGACCACGCTCGGCGCCCTGTCCCAGGTCGTGCAGAACGGCGCGGCACTGTTCCACACCTCCCTCTACCTCGCCGACATGCGCGCCTTCCTCGACCTGGCGGCCGAGCGGGCGCCCCGGCGGGGCCCGCTCACGATCCCGGAGCGGGTGGACGAGGTCCGGCTCGATGAAGTCGTCTACCAGTACCCGGGCAAGAGCGAGCCCGCCGTCGACGGGGTGTCCCTCACGCTGCGGCGCGGCGAGATCGTGGCGATCGTCGGTGAGAACGGCTCCGGCAAGTCCACCCTGACCAAGCTGATCACCGGCATCCTCCTGCCCGACAAGGGCCGCGTCCTGTGGGACGGCACCGACCTCGCCCGGGCCCGGCCCGACGCGGTGTGGGACCGGACCTCGCTGGTGCCGCAGAACTTCGCCTGCTGGCCGCTGCGCGCCCGCGAGAACATCACCCTCGGCCAGCCCCGGACGTACGACGACGCCCCGGTGTGGGACGCGGTCGACGCCGTCGGCATGCGCGAGGCCGTCGAGAAACTGCCCCGGCAGCTCGACACGCTGCTCGCCCGCGAACTCTACGGCGGCGCCGAGCTGTCCGGCGGCCAGTGGCAGCGCCTGGCCTGCGCCCGGGCCCTGTACCGCCGTACCCCGCTGCTGATCCTGGACGAGCCCACCTCGCAGATGGACCCGCGCGGCGAGCACCGCATCTTCCTGGAGATCAAGCGCATCGTCGCCACCCGCATGACGATCGTCGTCACGCACCAGCTGGAGAACACCCGCCTCGCAGACCGGATCGTCGTCATGCGCGACGGCCGCATCATCGAACAGGGCGCGTACGACGACCTCGCACACGCCGGCGGCCTGTTCGCCGAACTCCTCGCGCTGGCCAAGGACCGGTGAGCGGGAGCGGTGGCCCGTAGGGCGCCCTGCCTGTAGCGCCGCTGACCGCGTGCCGGGCGCTCGCTGGAACCGGCGGCCGCCCGGCGCTGCTCACGGCAGCACCGGGCGGTCCGACGGCGCCGGCGCGCCGGCTGCTCACCCGCCCGGCGGGCGCGGCGGCCCCGGCAGCGCAAGGGGCCGCCGACGTGTCCGGCGGGCGGGGTGGTCACGAGGTGGCGGCCCTGGCCAGGAGGGCGGCGAGCTCGCGAGGGCGGGTGAACATCGGCCAGTGCCCGGAGTCGATGTCCACGTACTCGACGCGGGCGGCGCGGGCGAGGTCGGGGCTCTCGCCGTCGGCGATCCACTCCCGCGCCTGCGCGGGGCTGAACTCGGGGCAGACGAGCGTGACGGGAACGTCGAAGCGCCGCTCGTCGGCGAGGCGCACGATGCCGCGGGCCACCGCCTCGGGCACCGGGACGGCGGCGGAGGCGAAGCGCTCCCGCATGGCCTCGTCCAGGTCGGCGGCGTCGGCGCCTTCGAAGGGCTCCCAGCCCGGGAAGGGCATGGCCCCGTCCTCGATCGGCAAGTGATCGGCGTAGGCCCGCCCGGACGGGGCGGGAAAGCCGCCGATCAGGACCGTCCTGGCCACCTTCCCGGGCCGTGCGTCGGCGGCCAGCCAGGCCAGGCTCGCCGCGGCGGAATGCCCCACCACCACGGGCTTCCCGGGCGAGGCGTCCACGGCCGCGAGCACGGTGGCCCGTTGGTCGTCGAGGGTCGCCGCGGTGGCGCCGTCGCCCTGGCCGGGCAGGGTGATCGGCACGGGGCGGTGGCCGAGGGCGGTGAGTTCGGGCACGACGTCGTCCCATGCCGTTCCGTCGAGCCACAGCCCGGCGACGAGCAGGATGTCCACGGTGATTCCCCCGGCGAGGAGTCGAAGGGCGGGTGCGCCGTGCACGCTATCGGCAGGCACTGACAACGGGCTGTGCCCTTTGGTCTGTTCGGGCCCGGAGTCGGCGCGCCTCGGTGGTGCGGCCGAGCGCCCGGGGAGGATCGGAACCGTTCCGGAACGCCCGGCTGTCCGTACCGCCCCGCACCTCCAAGGAGTTCCGGTCATGCGCCGTACCACCAGTGACTCCCTCATCGCCGCGGTGAACCGGTGAACGCCGCCACGGGCCCCGGCGCGCAGGGCGGCGGACGCTACGGCGAGGCCGTCTTCCGTCCCGGGCAGGCCGGCGAGGGCGAACGCATCGACTTCGGCGCCCTGGCCTACGACGACCTCACCGTGGCCCGGCTGCGCGCGCTCGGCGTCGGCCCCGGCTGGCGCTGCCTGGACGTGGGCGCCGGCACGGGCACGGTCTCCCGCCGACTGCTGGAGGAGGCCGAGGTGACGAGCGTGCTGGCCGTCGACCGGGACGTACGCTTCCTCGCCGAGCGGCCCGTGCCCGGGCTCGACCTGCTGGAGGCGGACGTCACCGCCGACGACTTCGCACCCGGCCGGTTCCGGCTCGTCCACGCGCGTTTCGTGCTCATGCACCTGCCGGAGCACCGCCGCCTGGTGACCAAGCTGGCCGAACTGGTCGAACCCGGGGGAGTCCTGGTGCTCGGCGACGCCGTCGACCTGACGAGCGACCGGACGCCCGGCACGCCGTACACCACCGTGATGCGGGCGATGTGGCAGGGACTGCGGGACACCATCGGCACCGACGTCTCCTGGGTGCCGGACTACCCGCACCTGCTGCGTGAGGCCGGGCTCGAGCCCGTCGCCGCCGAGATCCATGTGCCGCCGCTGCTGCCGGGCAGCCCCATCAGCCGCTTCTGGGCGGACACCTGGCAGCGGAGCAGAGCGGCGATGCTGGCCACCGGGCTTGTCGACGACGCGGCCGTCGACGAGGCGGTGCGCTATCTCGACTCCGACGCCTGCGCGGCGCTCTCGGCCGGCCTGCTCACCGCGTGGGGCTGGAAGGGCGAGAACGCCTCCCGCTGACCCGGGGCACGAGGAGAGGCGAAGGGGAATGACCGCAGGCGCCTGGAGGAGACCAGTCAGCGGGCGCGCCGGTCGGCCGGCGCGCCCGCCTCCGTCACCCGGGGGAGGCGGGTGACGGGTCCCGGTGCGGGATCAGGGGGTTGCGCGGACCACCATCGCCGAGCCGCCGCCGCGGCGCTTCGGCTCGGCCACCGCCGTGACCCTGCCGCCGGGCGCGAACTCCAGCGCGGCGACCGCGCCGATCTCCGGCGACGGCGTGAAGGTCTGGGGCGCCAACACGAAACGCTGGCCGAGGGCTTCGAGAGCGCGACGCTCGGGCGAGTCGAGGAAGGCGGGCTCCGCCTCCGTCGTGGTGCGGTTGCGCTGCGAGATACGCGGCGCGGCCACCGCCTCCGGCAGGCTCATGCCCAGGTCGAGCCGGTTGACCAGGGTCTGCAGCACGGTGGTGATGATGGTCGCGCCGCCCGGCGAACCGACCGCGATCAGCGGCGCGCCGTCGCGCATCACGATCGTCGGGGACATGCTGCTGCGCGGCCGCTTGCCCGGGCCCGGCAGGTTCGGGTCGGGCACACCCGGCGTCAGCGGCGTGAAGTCGAAGTCGGTCAGCTCGTTGTTGAGCAAGAACCCGCGCCCGGGGACGGTGATCGCCGAACCGCCGGTCTGCTCGATCGTCAGCGTGTAGGACACGACGTTGCCCCAGCGATCCGACGCCACCAGATGGGTGGTCGACGGTCCTTCGTACGGCTCCACGCCGCCCGTCCCCCGCGCGCACCCCTGGCCGGGGCCACGCGGATCGCCGGGCGCGAGCGGGCTGGACAGGGTCGCGTCCGGCCGGATCAGGCAGGCCCGGTCCTTGGCGAACTCCTTGGACAGCAGCTCCCGGGTGGGCACGTCGGAGAACGCGGGATCGCCCACCCAGCGGTTGCGGTCCGCGAAGGCGATACGGCTGGCCTCCAGATAGTGGTGCAGCGCCTGCACCCGGTCCGCGGAGGACAGATGGAAGTTCTCCAGGATGTTCAGCGCCTCGCCGACCGTCGTCCCGCCGGAGGAGGACGGCGCCATCGAGTAGACGTCCAGGCCGTGGTACGTCGTGTGGGTCGGGCGGCGCTGGATCGTGCGGTAACCGGCCAGGTCGGTGCGTTCCATCAGGCCCGGGCGCACGGTCCGCGTGGACCCCTCGGCGACCGGCGGATGCTGGACCGTGCGCACGATGTCCCGCCCGATGTCGCCGCGGTACAGCGCGCCCACGCCGTCCCGGGCGAGTTCCCGGTACGTCCGCGCCAGGTCCGGGTTGCGGAAACGGGTGCCCACCACGGGCAGTTCACCGCCCGGCAGGAACAGCCGGGCCGTCGAGCTGAAGTCGCGGAAGCGGGCCTCGTTCAGCTTCGTCTGGGCGCGGAACTCGTCGTTCACGACGAAACCCTCGTCGGCGATCCGGGTCGCCGGGCGCAGGGCCTTCGCCAGGGACACCGTGCCCCAGTCGTCCAGGGCCTTCTGCCAGGTCGCCGGTGTGCCCGGAACACCCACGGACAGACCGGAGTTGACGGCCTCGTCGAACGGGATCGCCTTTCCCGTGGACGGGTCGACGAAGGAGTCGGAGCGCATCCGGGCCGGCCCGGTCTCCCGGCCGTCGATGGTGTGCACCGTCTTGCTGCGGGCGTCGTAGTAGACGAAGTAGCCTCCTCCGCCGATGCCCGCCGAGTACGGCTCCACGACCCCGAGCGCGGCGGCGGTGGCGACGGCGGCGTCGACGGCGTTCCCGCCGTGCCGCAACACGTCGATGCCGGCCTGCGAGGCGTAGGGGTTGACGCTGGAGACGGCGCCGCCGCTGCCGACGGCGACGGCCTGCTTGGCGGGCGGCCGCAGCCCGGGCGGCGCCGGTGAACCGGTCGCCGCGGGTGACGCCGCGGCGGTGTGGGGGAGCAGCAGGGGAAGGGAGAACAACGCCGCGGACGCGGCCACCAGGGCACGGCGGTGGGTCATATGACCTCCGATACGCCCCTCCGTGGAGGGGGATCGCTACGGGGAGGTGGGGGGTGCCCGAAACCCTGGCAAACGGCAGTCGGCCAGGCAATGACACCAGACAAGGTTTGCGGAAGATCTGAGGTTTCCGGAGGTAATCCCTCCGAAGCCGCCGATGCCTCACCCACCAGGGCGAACACCGCCGGCCACACGGTCAGCCACCGCGGTGCGCGCCACGGGAGCGCTTGCTCATCCGCTCCCAGAACAGCCGCAGTTCCGCAAGATCCGTACGCTGCTGCCAGGGCGCCTGCGGGCGCGCGAAGGGCCGCGTGTGCGACAGCAGGGTGAACTGGGCCCGGCAGAAGGCCTCGGACAGCTCCGGACGCTGACCGTTCAGCCCCGACGGCGGGTAAGGACACAGCCCGAAGGCGCAGTCGTCACGGCAGTTGGAGCCCGCGTGGGAGGCGGCCGTGCGCACCAGGGCCCGGCCCGGGTCCAGCGGGCGGCGGTCCCGGCTCAGACACGGCGGCAGATCCGGCCGGTCGGTGCGGCGCAACCGTTGCAGCCGGTCCGCGGGCCAGTCGCCGCGCTCGGCCAGGTTCAGCAACAGCAGCACATCGGCGAGGAGTTGCTGCGCCCGGGGATGCAGCGTGCTCCACCCGGTCGACGGCGGAATCCACAACTGGTGCTTGCGCACCTCACCGCCCTCGGCGGGCTGCGAGCCGACCTGCGCGATCACCCCGGACTCGTCGATCCACAGATACCGCTCGGGCCGGCCCGTCAGCAGCGCCCACACGCACAGCTCGGCGGCCGCATCGACGAACGGGTGCTGCGCCTCCCCGGCCGGCAGCGCGAGCCACTGCCGGACCAGTTGCGCGGGGTCGGTACCGGCCCCGGTGCGGCCGGCGGACGCCTCGCCGTCGGGCAGCTCCCACAGCGTCAGCGCGTGCAGCAGGGTCAGCCGCGTGAACCAGAACCGCGAACGCCTGAGCATGTCCCAGGCCTGCTCGCTCAGATACTCGCGCGCCTGCGCCCGGGCATGCCGATGCCGGGCCCGGCGGTTGGCCGCGAACTTGAAACCCTGCGCCAGCGCCACCTCCAGCGTCAGGTCCAGCGCCGGCCCGCCGGCGTCCTGCGCGCCGACCCGCTGCACCCAGCTCGCGAGGATCTCGTACGGCGTGTCACGGTGGCGGCGCAGCGTGACCGAGCCGACCAGCAGCGGGATCAGCCAGGCGCACAGGGTGTCGTCGCGCCACTCGCGCTCCTCCTCCTCACGTTCCTCCTCCTCCAGCCGCTGCAGCGGCGCCAGCCCGTCCGGCGCGGACGCGTCCCGGTCCTCCCGGCGGTCGCCGGCCTCCCAGGGCTGCTGGCTCTCCCACAGGTCCAGCCGCCAGTCCCGCGTACGCTCCATAGGCCGCTGCCGTACGGTCTCCGGCAACCGCAACCGCGCCTGCAGCAGCTCGAACGCGCTGTCGCCGCCGGCCCCGATCTCCTGCGCGATGGCGACCCGAACGGCGTACGACGGCTCCAGCCGCCCGATCTCGAAGAGTTCCGTGTACGCCGGGTGCACGCTGCGTCCGCGGTCCACGGCCCGCAGGGCCTCGCCGAAACGGGAGACCAGCAGCGTCTTGGTCACGCTCAGCGTGTGCGGGTCGCGGGCCCGCAGATCCGGCCACGACGTCGTCAGCTCCATCGCGATGCGGTGCTGCTGCGGCTCGGCATCCACGCTGTCGATCTGCAGCGCCGTCGCGTACAGCTGGAGCGCCTTGGTGTGCAGGGTGCGGCGGAAGACGTCCGCGGGGGCGACCGGTTCGGGCTCCGGCGCGGGAGGGGCTTGCTGCGGGTCGCCGTCCGTGCGCGAGTCCCGGTCCGTGCGGGGGTCGCCGTCCGTGTGCGCGTCGCCGTCCGTGTGAGGGTCGCCGAATGGTGGGGTGCACCCCGGCGGGCCAGTTGCCGGGTGAGCAGCACCAGCAGCGCGGTCTTGCCCGTCCCGATGCCGCCGACCACGACGTGCGTTCGGCGGAAGCGGCTGTCGCGCAGGTCCTCCATGAGCACCGCGCACAGCTGGTCCCGCCCCACCACCCGCCCGAAGATCCCCCCGGCCGTCTGCACCAGATCCCGCGGATTCTCCCGGGCCTTGTGCAGATACGCCCTGCTCACCCGCGTGAACCGGAAGAAGAGGTAGGCGACGCTGGCGAGAGCGAGGGTGAGGAAGGGCATGACGATGCCCTGCAGAAGGCCGCAGGGGAGGTGGTCACCGGTTTTGCACTTCGTCTCCATCGCATAGAGCAGAGAGCCCTTGGGTTCGGCCATGATCAGCTGGGCCACGCTCATGGTGATGAGGAAAAGCTCGGCGAGGGCGCCCAGGAAGGTGAGGGCCAGAATCGGCCAGTACCAGCGGCTCTTGCGCACGCGCCAGGTGCGGGCACGGCCGTAGCCCTGTTGCATCAGCCGGGAGGAGGAAGGCATGCGCAGGTTCACACGACCGTAGCTTCCATGCCCGGCGGACCGAGATGTCCGTCCGGCCCGCGGGTTCGTTGCCGCTTCCCGGCACTTTTCACCCGACCGCAGCACGCGGGCGCCGCAGCCGCGTGCGCCCTGCGTCCGACTGGCCCGTCACCGCACCCCCCATTGCAGTGACGCGTGGCGCGAAACGATGATGGCCGCTATGGAACGACCGAGCGAGATCATCCCGTGTGACGACTTCGTCCTGCGGCGCTGGCAGGAGAGCGACGTCAGCGCGGCGTTCACCCTGATCCGGGAGTCCGCGGACCATCTGCTGCCGTGGATGTTGTGGGTGGCGGAGCACACCGAGCAGAACACGCGGGACTTTCTCGCCAAGGCCGAGGCGAGGTGGACGGCCTGTGCGGTGTTCAACTACGCCGTCATCAAGGACGGCACACCCGTCGGCATGTGTCAGGCGTACCGCGGGGGTGAGCCCCCGAGCTGGCGGCTGGGCTACTGGCTGCATCCCGCCGCCACCGGTCAGGGCATCGCCACGAGGGCGACGGCGGCCCTGGCCACGGAGATGTTCACACTGCCGGACGTGGACTACCTGGAGATCAGCCACGACCGGGCCAACGTTCCCAGCAGCGCCGTACCGCGCCGGTTGGGCTTCACACAGATCCGCCACGAGCAACAGCCGGCCCCCACGACACCACCGGCCACCGGCATCGAGGTGATCTGGCGCCTGAACCGCCCGAAGCCAGCTTCCGACCCGACTCCCGCCCCCTGACGCGTACACGCGGTGCCGCGCGCCGACGGTGTCTTCAGGCACCGGCAAGCGGCATTGACCGGCACGTGCGGGTGCTGTCAGAACCAGTGCAGGCAGTGTGGGGTGCGGTCGGGGTGGAAGAGGGCGTCGGCCTGGGCGGCCGCGTGTGGGTGGTGGGCGCGGATGTGGCCGGCGCGTACGAGCGTGCTGGGGGTGGTGCCGCCGAGGTAGATCGAGCCCAGGTCGCTCACGTCCAGGGACAGGTCGGGCTCGCGGTCCGTCGGCACGCAGTCGGCCTTTCCGTCCCGCACGGTCAGCAGGTAGCGGCCGTTCTCCCCGAGGAACGGGTCGTCGACGTCGAGGATGAGGTCGCCGTCCGTGAACCAGCCGCGTGCGGTCAGTGCTCGCGGGACGTCCAGCAGCCGCACCCAGAGCCAGTCGGTGTCGTTGCCGACTTGGCCCGCGCGGAAGTCCGCGAGCTGCCATCGCAGCGGGTGGCCGGGCGGGATGTGCTTGAACACGACCTGGCGGACGAGGTCGTGCCCCAGAACGAACCGGGCGAGGGCCGTGAAGGCGGTGTCGTCGGTGGCGATGGTCTCGTCGACGGTCAGGGTGTCGGGCTCGGTCAGCGAGTACGCGGCGTACCCGTCGGGAACGCCGTCCGCGTCCCGGTGGACGGCGACGTAGCGCGCCGCCGACGAGACCGGCGGCTGCCCGGCGCCCAGCGTCCACCAGCGGTGCGGCCGCGAGAGAGCGCCCGGTTGCGCCCGGCGGTAGCGGTCGTACACCTCTTCCAGGATCTCCCCGCACTCCGCCCGCCGCAGCAGCTCCACCGAGCCGGTCGCCGCCGTGCCGGCGGTGCCGCGCGCCCGGGGGACGCCGAGGGCCGCCTGGCGCCGCGGCACCGTCAACCGCTGCGTGTACGTCGCCGGCCCGTATCCGAACCGGCGGTAGATCAAGGCCTCGGACGCCAGCAGCACGGCAAGGAACTCGCCCCGCTCGCGCACCGCCGTGAGCTGATGCCGCATCATCCGGGTGAGCACGCCCTGCCGCCGGTGCGAGGGCAGGACCCCAACGGCGGTCACCCCGGCGACCGGGACGAGGACCTCTCCGGGCAGGGTCAGTTCGAAGGAGTACGCCCCGGCGGTGCCGACGGGCCGCCCGTCCGGCGCCACGGCGAACAGCCCGCGGTCCATTTCGAGCGCCGCCCACCAGACCCCGCCGCCGTCGGCCGGACTCTCCGGGAAGCGCCCGAACGCGGCGTGCAGCGTATCGACGAAGAGGTCGAAGTCCTGATCGGTCGTGGGACGGATCTCCACCACTGCCGCTGCCTCCCCGCATTCCCAGCACCACGACACGTGGCGTGACGCCACAGTGCAACGTCGCCCCGTCCACCAGGTCAAGCGAATTACCACCGCCCACAGTGCCAACGACCCGATTTCGGTTACGACCGGATGGCGATCGAGGCAGCGCTCGCCCTCCGCGTTCCTCAGCGCAGCCTTGTGACCTCGGCCAGGGCGTGGCATGCTCCCGGCCATGATCGAGAGAATCGAGTCCGCCGTCCGCCGATGAGCGAGACGACCGGGACAGGACTGCCCGGATCGCGGATCACGCTGTTCGCCCACGCCCTGCGGCTGCATGCGCCGGCCCCCGACGAGCCACTGCCGCGCGACGGGGAGCCCTACCCCGACGACGCACTGCACCGGTGCCGCCCTCGGCCGGAGCCGCCGGAGGATCGAAGCCTCGCCGGCAAGGACGTCGCGCGCATCCTGGACGCGCACTTCGCCCGGCCGGCAGCCCCTTCGAGCGCCTTGGCGGACGCCTTCCACGACGTCCACGTACCGATCCACCCGAACGAGAACATCGCCGAAGCGGCCCGGCGCGCGGACCCGGAACGCGCACGCAGGACCGGGCGTTGGCTGGTGCGGCACGGAACCGATCGATGCGCGGTCACCGTGGGGCTCGCCCTGCTGGCCGCCGTGGGAACAGGGGACGACATCCCACTGATCCAGACGATCGGACTGCTGTCGAACCGCTTCGGACCCCTGGCGGCCGACGCCTTGGAGCACATGCCGCAGGGGGCCGAAGCCCTCCTCTGGCTCGGTGAGCGGGTCAGCGGATGGGGGCGCGTCTACGTCGTGGAAGCACTGTGCCGCACGAGCAACCCCCAGGTCCGGACCTGGCTGCTGCGCCGGGCCTGCGACGGCGACTTCCTGAACGGATACTTCGCAGGGCGGGTTGCCACGGTGACACGGCTCCACGAGGCACTGGACGCCCTCGACACCGACAGCGAGATGGTGGACCACGTCGGGTGCCTGCTCCACTTCATGAGCGACTGCGGCGGGATGGGGCTCACCCTGGCCCACTACCCCCACTCCCCACAGGTCCTGGAGGCGTACGTGCGGCACGTGGCCGGGCTCGCCCCCACCTTGAAGCGCTACTTCACCGTGGCTCTGCTCGCGCAGCACTTGGTCGTGGGGTCTCCCGAAGCAGCGGGATGCACCACGGAGCAGCAACGGGCGCTGCGGGCGAGGTACACGGAGGTGCTCGACCAGGAGGAGTGGACGCGGAAGGCCCGCACCGGTCTCGCGGACGAGGAGCGCCGCATGCTGTGGCTGGCGAACCACCGCGCACCTCAGCTGAAGCTGCGCGGGTTCCCCGATCCCCGGCCGGCCGAGGAGTAACCCGGACCCCCCGCACGATCGGGCGCGGGCGACGGGCGGTCCGGCCCGTCGAAAACCATGTGACGCGTGGCGTGCCGGTCAACGACAATCCCCGCGTGGCCATCATGAGCGTCGACGGGACGGAGCCCGGTCCGTCCCCGCGCACCGTCCTGACCGCGTCGGCCGGTCGCGCCTTCGGTGCGATTCCGCCAACGGCCCTGGTGCTGCTCGGCATTGTCAGCGTCCAGCTGGGCTCGGCCGTGGCGAAGCAGTTGTTCGGGGCGGTGGGCAGTTTCGGCACGGTCTCGCTGCGGCTCTTCTTCGCGGCGGCGGTCCTGCTGCTGTTCTGGCGGCCGTCCCTGCGCATGAGCCGCCGCACCTGGACGGTCGTGGTCTGCTACGGTGTGACGCTCGGCCTGATGAACCTCTGCTTCTATCTGGCCCTGGCCCGCATCCCGCTGGGCGTCGCGGTGACCACCGAGTTCCTCGGACCGCTGGTGGTGGCGCTGGCCGGGTCGCGGCGATGGCTGGACGCCCTGTGGGCGCTGCTCGCCGCAGGGGGAGTGGTCCTGCTGATGGAGGGACGCGGGGACCTGAACCTCGCCGGTTTCCTGTTCGCCCTCGCCGCGGGCACCTGCTGGGGCCTGTACATCCTGGTCGGCGCGGCCCTGGGCCGGCACACCACGGAAGGCGGAGGCCTCGCCCTGGGCATGGCCGTCGCGGCGCTGGTGGCGGTGCCCTTCGGCGTGGCGGACAGCGGAACGGCGCTGATCCAGCCGTGGGTCCTGATCGCGGGGCTCGGCGTGGCAGTGCTGTCGTCGGTCATCCCCTACTCGCTGGACCTGGAGGCACTGCGCAAGGTCCCCCCACGCGCGTTCGGCATCCTCATGAGCCTCGAACCCGCGATGGCGGCCCTCATCGGCCTCGTCGTGCTCCAGGAATCCCTGCGCTGGTCGCAGTGGCTCGCGGTCCTGTGCGTGGTGGCCGCCTCCGCCGGCGCGACACGCGGCACCCGCGAAGACGGCTGATCCGGGCGAAGGACGTCAGGCTCTTCTGCGGGAGATCACCTGCGTCAGGGCGACCGCGGCCGCCAGGCAGCCCATGGCCGTGCCGAACAGGGCGGCCGTCGGGATCAGGGCCGCTGTCGCGTCGGACGTGTTCTGCAGGCGCGTGAGCATGAGGTTCACCGGAGAGACGCCCCGGCTCAGCAGCACGGCCAGCAAGAGGATCAGGGCGACGGCGAGGGCGTAACCCTGCCGCCGGAACACCAGCCGGGAACAGACCAGCCCTATGCCCACACCCATGGCCGCGCAGGTGAGTTGGGCCGCGAGTCCGAGCGTCAGGTCCGCGGGACCGGGGGAGTGCGCGCCGAACGCCAACGGCAGCGCGACACCGACGACGGCCAGCAGCAGGCACCACACCCCGGCCGCCGCGACCGTCGCCACGAGGACCCGCAGATCACCACCGGCACTGGCGATGACGATCGCCCGGTGCGGTCGGTCCTCCAGCGCGACCAGCGCCATGGTCAGCCACACCGACGACAGCAGCATGACGCCGGCCACCGGGGCGTACGTCGCCGTGAGCGGGCCGGTGTCGCCGCTGGTCAGCACCGCCACCAGACCGAGAAACAGCAGCACCGGCGCCAGGTAGCGCTGCGACAGGAGCAGTACCGTGCACAGATAGCGGACCAGAGGGATCACGAGAGGGCCCTCCCGGCATCGCTGCGCGGCCCCCTCGCCGGCACCGCCTCGGCCACGCTCACCACCGACCATCCGTGCCGCAGCGCCGTCAGCAGGGTCGCGTCCGAGTGTTCGCGCGCCACCCGCAGGACCACCTCCCCGCCGCGCCGGACCACGTCCAACACGCCTGGCTGAGCAGGCCAGTTCACCTCGACCGGCCGGCCGCCGGTGGCCGGCACGGTCAGGACCACGTCGATCAGGAGGTCCCCGCCGCCGTGGTGCACGGTGACGTGCCCCTTGCCGTCGAGGCGGTGGACGCTCTTCGCGTGCGCCTCGGTGATCGCCTCGCGGTGGTCGGTGAAGACGACCGCCCCGCCCTGCGCGGCCACCTCGTCGATGAGTTCGGCGAGGACACCGTGCGCCGAGGCGTCCAGACCCGACCAGGGTTCGTCCAGGACCAGCAGATCGGGCCGGACGAGCAGTGCCTGGGCCACCGCCACCTTCTGCGCGTTGCCTTTGGACAAGGTACGCAGCGACGCACGGGCCCCGCCCACCAGGGACAGCCGCTCCAGCAGGTGCTCGGCGCGGGCCCGGGCGGCGGACGCCGGCATGCCGCGAATACGCCCCATGTGGGTGAGATAGGAGAGCGCGGTCAGGCGGTCGTGCGCGGTGAAGCGGTCCGGCACGTAACCGATGCGCCGCGGCCGGCCCGACACACGCCCGGTGGTCGGCCGCGTCAGCCCGACGAGGATCCGCAGCAAGGTCGACTTACCGGAACCGTTGCCGCCCACCAAGGCGACGACGTCCCCGGGCGAGACCTCCAGGTCCACGTCACGCAGGACCCAGCGTCCAGAGCCGTAACGCTTCCCGACCCCCTCACACCGCACCGACTCGACTCCTCACCGTGGTCGACGACCGACCACTCCCTCACGCCGGGAGCCTACGCGCGCGGCGGAGTCCGTAGGGTGCGCCCATGACCGATGAGAGTGAGCGGGCCGTCCGAGCGGCCGTCGATGGCGAGATGCGGCTGCTCGACCCCGAGGTGCGGGCCTCCCCGGAGCGTGTACGGGAGCTGCTGGACCCGGAGTTCACCGAGATCGGGGCCTCCGGACGCCGGTGGGACGCGGAGTCGGTCACCGAGGCGACGGGCGACGGCTCGGTGACCCCGGAATCGCCTGTCGAGGTCGGTGACATGGCGGGCGTCGTCCTCGCCCCGGGCGTCGTCCACCTGACCTACCGCTCCGGCCACGCGGGCCGGCGGGTCTGGCGCAGCTCGCTGTGGCGTCTGACGGGCAGCGGCTGGAGGCTGTACTACCACCAGGGCACCCCGACCGGTTGAGCCGGGCGGAACCGGGTCACCCGCTGTCACCGCCTTCTCGTATGCTCCCGGCATGAACGACGGGGAGCCCGGCAGACGGGTGATCGACGGCCGCTTCGCGCTGCAGGCGCGACTCGGCGGCGGGGGCATGGGCACGGTGTGGCGGGCACTGGACCTCGTCCTGGACCGGCCCGTGGCGCTGAAGGAGGTGCGTCCGTCCGATCCCGGGCTCGCCGAGCACGACCCCGAGGCCGCGGCGCACCTGCGGGCCCGCGTCCTGCGCGAGGCACGAGCGCTGGCCCGCGTCGCGCACCCCAACGTCGTGACCATCCATCATGTCGTGGACGGCGGCGAACACACCTATCCCTGGCTGGTCATGGAGCTGGTCACCGGCGGCTCGCTCGCCGACCGGCTCGCCCGCGGCCCGATGGAGCCGCGCGAGGCCGCCGCGCTCGGTCTCGAGCTGCTGGGCGCGCTGCGCGCCGCGCACGCGGTCGGCGTCCAGCACCGGGACGTGAAACCGGCGAACGTCCTGCTGCGGGCCGACGGCCGCCCGGTCCTCACCGACTTCGGCATCGCCGCGATCCGCGACGCGACCGCGCTGACCGCCACGGACTCGATCATCGGCACGCCCGACTACATGGCCCCGGAGCGCATCTCGGGCGGCGAGGGCGGCCCGGAATCCGATGTGTGGTCGCTCGCGATGATGCTCTACGTCGCGGTCGAGGGTCACCATCCGCTGCGCAGAGGGACCACACTGGCCACGCTGGCCGCCATGCTGAGCGAGGAGCTGCCGCCGGCCCGCCGCGCCGGTGAGCTCGGTCCCCTGCTTACCGCAGTGCTGGTGAAGGACCCGGCACAGCGGCCGGGCACCGACGTCGTCGAAGCGATGCTGGCCCAGGCGGCGCAGGCACCGGCGCCTCGGACGCAGGGTTTCACGACCGCGGACGCCGGAACTACGTCGTACCACCTCGCCCCTCCCGGGGTCCCGGGGCCGCCGGGAGCAGGAGGGACCGCGCCCGCGGACGCGGTGCCCGCCCACGGCGCTGCCACGCGCCCGGTCGACCAGGGCCGCGAGGAGCGCGTGCGGCGGCGGGACCGCCGTCTCGCCGTCGGCTCGTCGGTCGCCGCGACGGTGCTCGTCGGCGTGCTGGTGTGGCAGTTCCTTCCCGGGGCCGGCGGAGGGACGGACGACGGGGGAGCGAAGCCACCGGGGGCCGCCGCGAGCGGCTCCCGTACGGCCGGTCCGACGCCGAGCAGCCACACCCCGGCCGGTTCCGGGACCGCCACCGGGGCCGGGCAGCAACCGGCGCACGGCGACCTGCTGACCCCGGCCGGCATCCGCACCGCTGTGGCGGCCCTCAAGGCCGCGACGGGCACGGACCAGATGTGCAGCCTCGCCGTCTATCCGGAATACGTCTCGGCCAAGGTCATGGCCGGCGGCAGCAGAACACGCTACGACTCCTGGACGTACCGCCCCGGAGAGGGCGCGAAGAAGGGAATCATCAGCGGCTCGGTGACTCCTCTGGAGAGCCCGTTCCGGGTGGACGACTTCGACTGGGACGCCGTTCCGGCCCTGTTCGAGCAGGCGCGGAAGAAGCTGAACGTGAAGGACCCCACCGCGCGGTACCTCCTGGTGGACGGGGCCGACCCGACCTTCGGCGATCCGATGGGCATGTCCGCCTACCTCTCGAACGACTACAACGAGTCCGGCTACCTGACGGCCGACCGCACCGGCCGGGTGACGAAGGTGATGCCGAACGACTCGGCAGGATGACGTCCGCTGTACGGAGGGAATCCGCTCACGGGCGGCTTGCGCTGGAGTGCGCTCCAGGCCGTAGCGTCGAAGACACGGCGGCACGCGGGTCCCCTGCCGCCCGGCGCCCTCACGGGTTGCCGGGCCACGCCATCCGTTGCCAGATGGACGGTGAGGTGGGGACGAGGGCCCTCGTGGCGCCGGAACGACGAACGAACGTGCGGAAAGGCTGGGACACGACATGCGCAAGCGCAGTCTGCGGGATCTTCAGGTATCGGCCATCGGCCTCGGGTGCATGGGCATGTCCGCCTTCTACGGAACCGCCGACCGGGACGAGGGCATCGCCACCATCCGGCACGCCCTCGACCTCGGGGTGACCTTCCTGGACACCGCGCAGATGTACGGGCCGCTCACCAACGAGTCGCTGGTCGGCGAAGCGATCCGGGGGCGCCGCGACGAGTACGTCATCGCGACGAAGTTCAACTACCGGATGGACCACGCCGTGCCCGGCGACATCAGCACGGTCGGCCGCCAGGACGGCTCGGCCGAGCACGTCCGCAGCTCGGTCCACGGCTCCCTGGAGCGCCTCGGAACCGATCACATCGACCTGTACTACCAGCACCGGGTCGACCCGAACGTCCCCATCGAGGAGACGGTCGGCGCACTGGGCGAGCTGGTCGCCGAGGGCAAGGTGCGCTACATCGGCCTGAGCGAGGCGAGCGCGCAGACGATCCGGCGCGCCCACGCCGTGCACCCCGTCACCGCGGTGCAGAGCGAGTACTCGCTGTGGTCGCGGGACGTGGAGGCCGAGGTGCTGCCCACCTGCCGTGAGCTGGGCATCGGCTTCGTGCCGTACTCGCCGCTCGGCCGTGGCTTCCTCGCCGGCCGGTTCACCTCGCCGGACGACCTGGACGCCAACGACTGGCGCCGCCAGAACCCCCGCTTCCAGGAGGACAACCTGGAGGCGAACCAGCGGCTCGCGGCGAAGGTGAAGGAGATCGCCGCGGAGAAGGACGTGACCCCGGCCCAGCTCGCCATCGCCTGGGTGCTGGCGCAGGGCGAGGACCTGGTGCCGATCCCGGGCACCAAGCGCCGCACCTACCTGGAGCAGAACGCCGCCGCCGTCGACATCACGCTGACCCCGGACGACCTGGCCCGCATCGACGCCGAGCTGCCCCAGGCCGCGGGGGACCGGTACGACGAGGCGGGGATGCAGTCCGTCAACCGCTAGCCACCGCCCCCGGGAGCACCGGCAGCCACCCGGCCACGCCACGGGCCGCGCTCCCGCCACGCATCGGCAGCCGCCCGGCCACGCTCCAGGTCGCACCGGCGGCCACGGGCCGCCCTCCCGGACGCACCGGCAGCCGCCCCGGGGGGCCATGCCTCCCGCGGCCGCCGGTGCGTCGCCTCCCGACCGGGCGGCCCGCGTTGACGCCGTCCCATAACCTCATGGCGGGGCACGTCAGACGTAGAGGGCGACGCACGTCCGGGAGGCGATGAATGCGCGGTATGGGCACGCGGGTGTTCGCGGGCGCCTGGATCGTGGTGTGTGTCCTGTTCGCCGGAGCCAGCGCACCGAGCGGTGCCCAGTTCGCCGGGTCCCTTCCCCTCGAGGCCGTCCGGGACGTCGTACCGAACCGGGTCATGACCTGGAACCTCTGCAACCCCTGCGACGAGAGCAACGTCGACCGGGCCGCGGAGATCGCCACCTACGCGCCGCAGGTCATCGGCATGCAGGAGGCGTGCGTGCGTGACGTCGAGAGGATCCGCGACTACCTGAAGAGCCGTCACGGGCTCGTCTACCACGTCGCCTACGGTTCGGTGCTGCGCAAGTGGGGGCGGTGCGGGGGAGCGCCGTGGCATCCGGGCGCGTTCGGCCAGGCGATCCTCTCGGCGGCGCCGATGACCGACGTCGTCACCGTGGAGTATCCCGACGGCGGGTCCGAGGACCGCGGGTACATGGCCGTCACCACCACGGTGGACGGCCGGCCCGTCCGGGTCTTCGACACCCACCTCGCCCAACGGCGCCAGGAATCGGTCCGCGCGGAACAGGCCCGCGTCCTCGCCGCGGCCGTCGCCCGTCACGACCGCGCGATCGTCCTCGGCGACTTCAACGCCGTACCGGAGGCCCCCGAGCTCGGCCCGATGTGGGCGCTGGCGAAGGACGCGGACCCCGGGTGCGGCCCCTCGTCCACGGGGAACTGCAAACCGACCACCGACTGGCGGAGCAAGTTCGACTACATCTTCCTGCGGGACGTCGTCGCGCTCCGGCAGCGGGTGCATCCGACCCGCTACTCGGACCACGATCTGGTGCACGCCGACGTGGCCGTGGCCCGCTGACCGCCGCGGAGCGCTACTTGGCGGCCCAGTAGCCCAGGTCGTTCACGCCGAGGGCGTCCGCCTGCTGGAGCGCCTGGGGCGAGCCCAGCACGTCGGACGGCAGGTAACCCGAGCGCACGCCGAGCTCCCAGCCGTGCACCTGGACCGCGAGGGTGGCCAGGGCGAGCGCGTCGAGCGGCAGCAGGGTCGCCGGGCCGGGGTCGGAGCCCACACCCTGCCGATGCTCCACGAGCCGGTTGGCGAGTGCGTCCTCGAAGCGGTCCTGGTCGTCGTCGAGGAGGATCCGCAAAAGGCGCTGGTCGGCCGTCAGGGGCCCGGCCGCATCCAGAACCCGGGCCGCTGCCGCGCGTTCGTCGTCGTCCGGCTTGCGCAGCGGCACGGTCGGCCAGTCCCGCGGCAGATGTCCCTCCGCCTCGGTGAGGTAGAGGCACAGGGCGTCCATCGCCGCGAGATCCGCGGGGCGGGAGACCGGGGTGAACGGCGAGTAGGGCACCCCCGCGCGGACGGCGGGCGCGTAGTCGCCGCGCAGCAGCAGGCCGATGACCCGCTCCCAGTCCCACACCACGCCGCTGACCAGACACAGGCCGAACGCGTCGAGCCAGGTCCGGGCGGTGGGGGCCTCGTCGACCACGTCCCGGAAGGCGTGGTCCTCGCTGGTGATCCGCCGGTCGACGAGCGGCAGGACGACCTCTTGGTCACCGCCGGGGAAACAACCGATGCTCAGCACACCGAGAGCGCACTCCGCCGCGGTCCTCAGCGCCGACTGCGAGGTCTCGTCGAGCGTGGGCGCGCGGACCGTCCGGGCGGCGACATACGCGAAGAGTTCGTCGCCCATCCGCCGCAACCGCCGCGGCGAGGGGTCGTCGTACCGCAGCCCGTGCCACCGGGCGAGGGCCCGCCCGCGGATGTCCTCGAGCGCATCGGCTATCCGCCGGTCGCCCACCTCGTGGCGCGTGACGTCCCGCATGCTCCGCCGTCCCTTCATGATCTTGTCGACAGAGCCGGCACGTTATCAGCGGCCACGGACATCACCATGCGGGCGGCGCGGGCGACGTCCACACGATCACGGCACGCCCGGACATCGGGCAGGGAGAACCTGTCCCCCAACTCCTTGCCGTATCCGTGGAGTCGATCACGCCTCGGGGCGGCTCTGGCGCTGCTGGGCCTCGCGGGTGGCCTGGGTCGTGTCCTGTACGGGTGACTCCTCCTCCAGGGAGCCGGGGGCGGCCCTGTTCGGGGCTGCGGGGCTGTGCGGGGTCTGGGGAGGCGGCGGCGGGCTGTGGTCCTCCGGGGCACCGGCCCCGGCGGCCGGCAGACGCAGGGCCAGCAGGGCGGTGTCGTCGCCGCTGGGGGCCAGGCGTTGCAGCAACTGGTCGCAGAAGACGTCGACACTCTTCCCGGGCAGCCGGCGGACCAGGACGGAGGCGTGGTGGCGCAGCTTGGCCATGCCGGCGTCGATGGGACGTTCCCGGCTCTCGACCAGGCCGTCGGTGTAGAAGAGAAGAGTGGACTCCGCAGGCAGGTCCTCGTGGGCGTCCGGCCAGCTCAGCCCCAGGTGCATGGTGGCGCTCATGCCGATCAGCGGGCCGTGCCCACCGGTGAGGAACCGCGTCCCGCCGTCCCGCGTGATCAGCAGCGGCGGCGGGTGACCGGCGTTGACCCAGTGCAGCTGCCACGGCCCCCCTTCGGGTCCCTCGACCCGGGCGAAGACCAGCGTGGCCATGGGGGCGTCGCTGGTGTGGGTCACCGCCTCGTCCAGCCGTCGCATGATCATGCTGGGCGGCTCCACGTGCGTCCAGGCGAGCGCGCGCAGCATGTTGCGAACCTCGGCCATGTGCGCCGCGGCCTGCAGATCGTGGCCCACCACGTCCCCGATCACCAGGGCCATCACACCGTCGGCGAGCAGGAAGGCGTCGTACCAGTCCCCGCCGATCTCCATGGCGCTCTCCGCGGGCAGGTAGCGGGCGGTCATCCGCAGATGGTCGACCTGGGGCAGCGGGGCGAGCAGCTGGCGCTGCATCGTCGCGGCGACGTTGCGCTGCTCGTCGTAGAGCGAGGCGTTGTCCAGTACGAGGGCCAGGCGGTGGCCGATGTCCGCGAGGAGCCGTACCTCGGCCTCGGGTGGCGTGTCGGAGTCGTCGGCGCAGGCGACCGTCAGCGTGCCGTAGTGCTGCCGCCGCGACCGGATCGGCACGACGGTGGCCGCGTGTCCCCCCAGCCGTTCGAACAGAGCGCGGTGCGTGTCGGCGAACGGCGCCCGGTCGTCCCGCACCTCGGAGGCGTGCAGCAGGAACGGATGCGGATCGCGGACGACCTCGGGGCGCGGCTTCGTCGCGGACAGGTGCAGCGGCCCCGTCAGATGCTTGGCCCGGCGCGGATGGGCCGGGCAGCGCACGGCGACCCGCTCCAGCGCTCCGGACCGGGTGTCGACCAGGTCCACGGCGGCCCACTCCCCGAGCCCCGGGACCAGCAGCGGCAGCAGGCGGCGCGCGGCGGCGGTGGCGTCCCTGCTGGACATGAGCACGGAGGACACCTCCGAGAGCAGGTTCAGCCGACTGGTCAGTGCTTCGAGCGCGGCCGTGTGGGCGGCGGTGCGGGCCTCGGCGTCCCGGTGCAGGCTGAAGTCGCTGAAGACGACCACCAGGCCGTCGCGCACGCCGTTCCTCATGAGCGGCGTCGTGGACCAGATGATCGGAAGGGCCGTGCCGTCGCCGCGCAGGAAGTACTCCTCGCTGCCCTCCACCGCGTCCCGGCTGCCCGTGAGAGGGGTCCGCATCAGGCATTCCTCGCGGGGCACGCGGCCTCCGTCGGGACGGCGGTGCAGCAGGTCGTGTGCGTCACGGCCGAGCATCCGCGCCGCCGACCGGGCCAGCAGGCGTTCCGCCCACGGATTGACGTACGTGATCAGACCGTCCGCGTCCAGCGTGAACACGCCCGCACCGAGGTCACGCAGGACGGCACCCGCGAAGTCGGGATCCACAACGTCGCTCGAACCGGTCATCGGCTTTCACTCCCTGTGGCACAGCTTCCCAGGAGAAGACCACACCGCGCCCCCTCGGTGGCGGCGACTCGCTGCGTGCCGGGTCCCCCGAGCGGGGGCGGCCCTGCCGGGTGGTGCGGGATCCGGGCCGAGCGTCCTTCCTGGCGGGAGGCGCGGGAGACGGGGCGAGGTGGCCGGGGTGGTGGAACGGTGCCGGGCCTGGTGACCTCCGTCCGGGCGCTCCGGGCTCTGCTTGCTCCGGTCGGGGGATCGGGGACATGGGGTGTACGCCGGGGCGGTCCGGGCGGTCCGGGCGGTCCGGCCGAACGGATCGCGGGCGCCTCGGCGGGGGCCGCCCGGACGACGGGCGCGCATGGTCCGGCCCGTACCGGGCATTGCTCGGTGCGGGCTGCCGTCCGACCGGGGACCGGCCACCGCGACGAAGGACGTCCATGACGCGCCACCATCCGCCCGAGCCATGGCATCTTCGCGGCGACATGTACACCGCGCTGTGGCTGGTGCCCGGCCGTGACCTGCCGACCTGGCCGCTGCCCGAGGGCGCCAGAGCGGTGTCCGTGTCGGGACGACGGCTGCTGGTCACCTTCTGGGTCGACTACACGGGCGGCGACCTCGCCTACCGGGAGCTGCTCGTCGCCGTCGTGGTGCGGCACGGGGTCCGCCTCGCGGCCACGGCGGTGCAGGTGTGGGTCGACGACGAGCGCTCGCTGTCCGGCGGCCGGCGGCTGTGGGCCCTGCCCAAGGAACCGGCGGTCTTCACGTTCACGCCTCTGCCCCCGGCTCGGCACCACCTCGGAGGACTGCACGCGACGGTGACCGCGTCCGGTCCGGCCGATGGGGCGGATTCCGCGTCCGGGCCCGCCCGGCAGGAGCCGCACGCGTCCGTCGTGAGCCGGGACCTGCTGCGTCTTCCTCTGCGGGTGCCGGTGCGCGCCCACCTGTCGCAACCCCGAGGGGACGGTACGGACTGCCGCGTACCGCTGCGTCTGGCCGGCCGTCCTTCGGTCAGCCGGTTGCGCATGCGGGTACGCCGCGACGGCCCACTGGCCTACCTCGCCGGCCGCAGGCCCGTCGCGGCCGCGTCCCTGCGTGACTTCCGCTTCACGGTCGGATCGCGCTGACAGCACGGCACCGAGCGGGTACCCCGGTACGGCCGCCGGCGGTCTCTGGTCACGGCACGAAGACAAGACTGACGTTGTGTCCGCCGAACCCGAACGAGTTGGCCAGCGCGGCGGACCAGCGGCCGGTGCGCGGCTCACCGCGGACCACGTCCAGCTCCACGCGCGGGTCGAGTGCGTCGAGATTGCGCGTGGCCGGCACCGTGCCGTCCTTGAGCGCGAACAGCGCGGCCATGGCACCCACCGTGCCCGACGCGCCCATCATGTGCCCGGTCATCGACTTCGTCGCCGTCACCGCGGCGTGACCGCCGATGACCCGGCCGATCGCCTCGGCCTCCGCGAGGTCCCCCGATTCCGTCGAGGTGGCGTGGGCGTGCACGACCCCGATGTCCGCCGGGTCGACGCCGGCGTCGCGCAACGCCAGGTGCATGGCGAAGGCCTGGCCGTCCGAGTCGGAGGCCGTGATGTGGTTCGCGCTCGAACTCACGGCACTGCCGGCCAGCGTGCCGTGGGCGCGTGCCCCACGGGCCCGGGCGAACTCGGCGCGTTCGAGCACCATCATCCCCGCGCCCTCGCCCATCACGAACCCGGATCGCTCGACGTCGAACGGCCGCGACACGGTCTCCGGGTCCGCGGACTGCGTCGACAGCGCCTTCATCTGGGCGAACGCGGCGAGGGTGAAGGGGTGCAGACACGCCTCCACGCCACCCGCCACGACCACGTCGGCCCGGCCGCCGCGGATCAGGTCCTGCCCGAGGGCGAGGGCCTCCGCCCCCGACGCACAGGCACTCACCGGCGTGCGGGCACCGCCCTTCGCGCCCAGGTCCATGCTCACCCAGGCGGCCGGCCCGTTGGGCATCAGCATGGGCACCGTGAACGGGGACAGTCGTCGCATGCCGGCGCGTTCGAAGACGTCGTCCTGCCCCAGGGTGGTGAGGACGCCTCCGGTCCCCGTGCCGATGACGACGGCGAGGCGTTCCGGCTCGACCCCGGGAGCGCCGGCGTCCCGCCAGGCCTCGCGCGCGGTGAGGAGGGCGAGCTGTTCACCCCGGTCCAGCTTCCTGGCCTCCGTCCGCGGTAGCAGGGACGCCGGGTCCACGGTGAGCCCGGCCGCAACGTGCACGGGCAGGTCCGCGGCCCACTCCTCCTCCAGGAAACGCACCCCCGACTTCCCGTCCAGCAGCCCTGACCACGTCGACGGCGCATCGGCTCCGAGCGGCGTCATCGCACCGACGCCCGTCACCAGGACACGATCATCACGGGCCATGCGAGCCTCCTTGAGTTGTATGGATGCTACAGAGCGCTGACTCGCTCTCGTGTCGATCATGCCAGCTCACCCGCAAGGGATCAGGGCAGGAGGCGACCGATTCGGTGGCCGGGTGTTGTGGTATCTCGACAATTGCGCGGGATCAGGTCAGAGGTCAGGTGCCCACGGACAGGAGATATGACCCGAGGAAGTGTGCGGCGCATGGGGGCCGGGTACGCGCGCCCTCTGGGCACGCCCGCACCGACGCCGAAGGCCGCGTCATGAGGTGGCCCGCAGAGAAGCACAGGCCGACGAGGCCCTGCCAAGGAGGAGAAGACGATGAAGACGACGCGACGGATTGCCCTGGTCGGCGCCTCCGCGATGCTCGCCGGAGGCGCTGTGCTGGCCGGCAGCGGTTCCGCGACCGCGGCCACTCCTCCGGCACCCGACCCGTGTGCGGCCGCCGGCGCCACCGCGGGCCAGGCGCCCTCCACCGGAGCCCCCGCGGGTCAGGCGCCCTCCACCGGCGGCCATCGTGCCGCCCGGCAGCCCACCGACCCGTGGATCGAGGACCAGCTCGCGACGTTCTGCCCGTCGTCCACCCACCGGCTCGCGGTGTTCGACCCGTGGGTCAAGGACCAGCTGGCGCAGTTCGAACAGGGCGCCCGGTGAGGGAGGCGGCTGCCGGGTGGCACCCTGACGGTGAGAGGTGACTACGCCGGACTACACCTCCTCGGTGGCGAACAATTCGAGGTGTCCGCACTTGGGGCAGCGATAGGCCTCTATCTGCCGCCGGGGCCGTCCCATCCGCTTGGCACCCCCGAACAGCCCGCGCTGCAACGCGCCTTCGATCCAGCGCGCGTATCCGCGTGAATGTTCGCCGGCGTCCTCGATGAAGCCTTCCGCCAGGCCGACGGTGCCGCATTGGGTGCACGTGTAGGTGTTCACGCGGTGAGTGTAGGGAAGGGCACCCGACCGCCATCCGCCCGCCGGGGACTCGTAGGGCTCTCGTCGGGGTCTCGTAGGGGAAAGGCCCACCCGAAGATGTGGACGGCGCGTTCATATTCGTGCTTATATGGACTCAGCGTTCACATCGAGTGGAGGAAGACCATGAGCACTTCTCCCCGCGCCCCGCGCGTCGCTCTCGTCACGGGTGGTTCCGGCGGCATCGGCAAGGCGGTCGTCGAGAAGCTGGCCGCGGACGGTTTCGCCGTCGGAGTGCACTACGCGGGCAACAAGGCCAAGGCCGAGGCCCTGGCCGAGCAGATCACGGCGGACGGCGGGCAGGCGGTCGCGGTCGGTGGTGACGTGGCCGACGAGCAGGCGATGGAGGCCGCCTTCGAGGACGTGGAGTCGGCGTTCGGCGGGGTCGACGTGGTGGTGAACACCGCCGGGATCATGCTGCTCGCGCCCATCGCCGAGCTGAATCTGGACGACCTGGACCGTATGCACCGCACCAACATCCGCGGCACCTTCGTCGTCTCCCAGCAGGCGGCGCGGCGGGTGCGCCGGGGCGGGGCGATCATCAACGTGTCGACGTCCGTCACCCGCACCCAGCTGCCCACCTACGGCGGCTACGTCGCGAGCAAGGCCGCCGTGGAGGGGATCACGCTGATCCTCGCCCGGGAGCTGCGCGGCAAGGACATCACGGTCAACACCGTCGCTCCCGGGCCGATCGCCACCCCGCTCTTCCTTCAGGGCAAGGACGAGGCCGCGATCGCCGGCTTCGCCAAGGCGGCCCCGCTGGAGCGGCTGGGCGAGCCGCAGGACATCGCCACCGCGGTCGCCTTCCTCGCGGGCCCCGCCCGCTGGATCAACGGGCAGGTCCTCTACGCCAACGGCGGCCTCGCCTGACGTACGCCCCGCAGGGAGCGCGGACGCACCGAGGCGCAGACCGGACCGGCCGCCGACCGGGCCGCGCAGACGGAGGCGCACGCCTCCCTACACTGTTCCGGTTCGTCAGCGAGTGAAGGAGAGACATCGTGGCGAAGCAGGCCGAGGGCGCCGACACGCGCCCGGCCCGTGGGCGCGGCCGTCGTCCGGCCGACGAGGTGCGCGCGGACGTCTTCCGAGTGGTGGGGGAGATCCTCCTCGACGAGGGCATCGCCGACCTGACCTTCGAGCGGGTGGCCCGCCTGTCCGGTGTCAGCAAGACGACCTTGTACAAGTGGTGGCCGTCCAAGGGGGCCCTGGCTCTCGACGGCTACTTCCACGCCGTCGAGCAGACCCTGGCGTTCCCGGACACCGGCGACATCCGAGCCGACCTGCTGAGCCAACTGCGCGCCTTCGCACGGATCATGACCGCGACTCCGGCCGGACGGGTGCTGACCGAGCTGGTGGGCCAGTCCCAGACGGACGCGGACCTGGCCAAGGCCTTCCGCACCCTGTACTCGAGCGAGCGGCGCCGCCTGGCCGCCGAACGGCTGCTGCGCGCACGGGAGCAGGGCCAGATCCGCGACGGCGTCGATGTGCAGGTCCTGGTCGACCAGTTGTGGGGTGCCGTCTACCACCGGCTGCTGATCCCCGACGAGCCGGTGACCGATGCCTTCGTCACGGCGCTCGTCTCCAACCTCCTCGACGGCATCGGTACCGCACCCGGTCAGCAGTGACGGGCCAAGGACCACCGGCCAGACGGAGGTTGTGCACCTTCGCCCGTCTGCGGACGCGCGCACGGGGCATACGGGCTTCACCCCCTTCGTGAGAGGAGCTCGATCATGGCCGGCATAGTCGCAGCGGTGCTGTTCTTCGTCGCCTTCCTGATCAACGCGGCAGACATCAGCACCAACGACGTGTTCTCATCGACCAACGTGATGCTGCTGGGCCTGACCGCCCTGGCCCTCCACGTGGCCGGTATCGGCGCGGGCCGCGTGCGCAGGCGCTGACGTCCGGCTCCCGCGCACGGCGGCTGCCTTCGAGAGAGCGTGTCCACGGTGTGCACACCGCGGGCGGAACTCCGGGTCAACACCCGTACGTCTCCTCGATCCAGGCGGATATCCGCGCCGCACCCCGGCGGACAGCGTCTCCCGGATCCTGGGCGAGGGTCCCGCAGGCCGCCGCGAGAGCCCCCGGACCGCCTGTGTCGATGAGCGCGTCCTGCACCCCGGTCTGCAACCAGTCGGCCTGATTGCCGTCGCCGTCCGCGACCGCGAGGGCGAGGAGCCGAACGGCGGCCACAGTGCCCACCGCAGCCAGGGCCTGTGCCGTCTGCCGTGTCACCGCGGTGTCCTCGGCATCCAGCAGCAGCCTCAACAGCACTGGGGCGGCCTGAGGCACATCGGCGTGAGGGGCGAGCTCTCGCCCCGCACGCGCACGCCGCGCCCAGGAAGCCGAGGACGCCTCCGCGAGGGCTGATCGCACGACACTCATGATCTCCGACACGACCGCACGGTCTCACACTTCCCCCCGCTCCAGGCGCAGTTCGCGGCCCTGCCAGCGGTGGCGCAGCCAACGGTCGTGGCTGGCTACCACGATCGCGCCCGGGGCCGTGCCCAGTGCCTCCTCCAGTTCGTCGCACAGGCGTGGGGAGAGGTGGTTCGTGGGCTCGTCGAGGAGGAGCAGGTGGGGTGGCCGGGCCATCAGCAGGGCCAGTGCCAGTCGGCGGCGCTGCCCCACCGACAACTGTCCGACCGGCTTGTCCAGGTCCGCCTCGGCCAGCAGACCGAGGCGGACCAGCGGCAGCCGCTCCGCCAGCTCCGGCCCCACCGTGAGGGCATAGGTGTCCCGGGCCGTACGCTCGGCCCGCTCGAACACGGTGTCCTGCGTGAGCAGTCCGACCGTCAGTCCGGGCCGTCGGTGCACTTCCCCCTCGGCCGCGAGGCGCCCGGCGAGCACCGCGAGCAGAGTCGACTTGCCCACCCCGTTGCCGCCGGTCACCAGCAGCCGCTCGGTCGCCGCCACCTCAAGGCTCGCAAGGCTGAGCCGGCCGGGCACCCGCACGTCGCGCAGCGACACCAACGGTTCCGGACCCTCCTCGGTGTCCGCGGCCGGCTGCGGCAGGACGAAGCGCAGCGGGGCCGGCGGCTCGGCGACCCGGGTGCGCTCCAGTTCCTCCAGCCGTCGGTTCGCGCTGCGCACCCGGCGGGAGATCTGGCTCTGCACGCGGCCCGCCCGGTGGCCGTACCCCATCTTCTCGTTGTCGCGCGGCCCCCGGTCGGGGGCGAGCCGGTGCGCGGTCACCCCTGCCGCGTGCCGCAACCGCTCCAGTTCCTCCTGCTCCTCTGCGTACCGACGCTCCCAGCGCTCGCGCTCCGCGCGCTTCTCGCTCACGTAGGCGCTGTAGTTGCCGCCGTAGCGCACGGGCCCGTCCACGGCCGGATCGAGGTCGACCAGATCGGTGCACACCGCGTCCAGGAACGCCCGGTCGTGGCTGGCGACGACCACGGTCCCCGGCAGGCCGCGCAGTTGCTCCTCCAGGAAGGCGGCGGCGCCGTCGTCGAGGTGGTTGGTCGGCTCGTCCAGCAGCAGCGCCGACGGCCGCCGTACGAGCAGCGCCGCCAGGGCGAGCCGGCCGCGCTGTCCGCCGGAGAGCGAGCCGAGCGTGCGGTCGTGCGCGACCGCCCCCAGACCCAGCCGCTCCAGCACCAGCGTGGCACGGCGGTCGGCGTCCCAGGACTCGCGGTCCTGGGCCTGCTCCAGACGCGCGCCATAGGCGGCGAGGAGTTCCCGGTGCGCGGGGTCGTCCTCCGGGACACGGGCCAGCTCCCGGCCGAGCCGGTCGAGTTCCGCGAGGTCCTCCCGCGCCTCGCGCAGCGCGTCCTGCAGTACGGCGCCGACGGTCGACGCGGCGTCGAAGGGCAACTCCTGGTGGAGGAAGCCGATATCGGCGGGGCGGGAGACGCTCCCGGCGTCGGGTTCGTCCACGCCGGCCAGCACCCGCAGGAAGGTGGACTTGCCGACGCCGTTCTCCCCGATCAGGCCGATGCGATGGCCGGGGGAGGCGGTGAGGCCGACGCCGTCGAGGACACGGCGGCCGCCGAGGTCGCGGACGAGGTCGTGGGCGAGCAGAGCGGGCTGGGGCACGGGAAACCCTTCCAAGAGGTGAGCGGTGCGGAGTGGGCGGCCCGCCGGGCGCACGGCCTCGGGCGCGGGCCGGGTCACACGCCGCCGCTCACACCGCGGGAGCCCCGGTTTCCGTGAGCGTTCCGTCGGCCAGCCGCAGCCAGCGGTTCACGCCGATCCCGGTGAGGAAGCGGTCGTCGTGGCTGACGACGAGGAAGGCGCCCTGGTAGGAGTTGAGCGCACTCTCCAGCTGTCCCGCGCTGACCAGGTCGAGGTTGTTGGTCGGCTCGTCGAGCAGCAGCAGGTGGGGAGCAGGCTCGGCGCACAGCACACAGGCGAGGGTGGCGCGCAGCCGCTCCCCGCCGGACAGCACGCCGACGGGCAGATGGGCCCGCGGGCCGCGGAACAGGAAGCGCGCGAGCAGGTTCATCCGCTCCGCCTCGGGGCGCCGGGGCGCGAACGCGGCGAAGTTCTCCGCGACCGTGCGGTCCGGGTCCAGCAGGTCCAGACGCTGCGAGAGGTACGCGACGCGACCGTCGCTTCGCCTGATCTCCCCGCGGTCCGGGGCGAGTTCGCCGGTGACCAGCCGCAGCAGGGTGGTCTTCCCCGCACCGTTGGGCCCCGTCAGCGCGATGCGCTCCGGTCCGCGAACGGAGAGGTCCACGCCGCCCTCGGCGAACACGTCCCTGCCGTCGTGCCGCCCCTGCATCCCCTCACCGAGGAACAGGTTGCGCCCGGCGGGCACCTGTGTGTCGGGAAGGTCCAGGGCGATGCGCTGTTCGTCGCGCACGGCCCGTCCGGCCTCGTCGAGGCGGGCCTTGGCGTGCTCGACCCGCGACGCGTGCATCTGGCCCGCACGGCCGGCGGACTCCTGCGCCCCGCGCTTCATGGTCCCGGCGAAGATGCGGGGCAGCCCGGCGCTCTTGAGGTTGCGGGCGGCGTTGCTCGCGCGCCGTTCGGCGCGCTCGCGGGCCTGCTGCAGTTCCCGCTTCTCCCGCTTCAGCTCCTGCTCGGCGTTGCGCACGTTCTTCTCGGCGACCTCCTGCTCGGCGCGCACCGCCTCCTCGTAAGCAGTGAAGTTGCCGCCGTAAAAGCGGAGTTGGCCGGCTCCCAGCTCGGCGATGGAGTCCATGCGGTCGAGCAGGGCGCGGTCGTGGGCGACCAGGAGAAGAAGGCCCTGGAAGTCCTCCAGCGCGTCGTACAGCTTGTGCCGGGCGTCACGGTCCAGGTTGTTGGTCGGCTCGTCGAGCAGCAGCACGTCGGGGCGCTTGAGCAGCTGCGCGGCGAGACCGAGGGAGACGACCTGGCCGCCGCTGAGCGTGCTCAGGCTGCGGTCGAGGGCTAGTCCGGCCAGGCCCAGGCGGTCGAGCTGGGCGCGGGTGCGCTCCTCGATGTCCCAGTCGTCGCCGATGGTGGTGAAGTGCTCCTCGCTGACGTCGCCGGACTCGACGGCGTCCAGCGCGCGGATCACGTCGGCGACGCCGAGCACCTCCCCGACGGTGAGGTCACCGGTCAGGGGCAGGCTCTGCGGCAGGTACCCGAGCGTGCCGCTGACGGACACCGAGCCGGCGGTGGGCTTGAGTTCACCGGCGATCAGCTTGAGCAGCGTGCTCTTGCCGGAGCCGTTGGGAGCGACGAGGCCGGTGCTGCCGGCGGTGAGGGCGAAGGACAGGTCGTGGAAGACGGGGGTGTCGTCGGGCCAGGCGAACGACAGGTTCGAGCAGACAAGGGTGGCGTCGGACATGGACGTGACCTCGGCAGGGCTGGGGGCGAAGACAGCTCCGCCCCGGGCAGACGGGGGGAAAGGAGGTACGACGAACCGGCCGCTTCGGCAGCGCGCTTCTTCAGCGCGTCCGGCGGCCGCGGGTCCGGATCTCACCCGGAGATGTCGTCGTCACCCACCACGTCTGCGACTCCTCTGTGCAAGGTCTATGGCACTGACACCTTAACAGGCTTGCCCCTGTGCCCCTTTGCGGGACGGTGATCGTGCCGCCCCGTTCCCTGTGAGCACCCCGGGTTCCGGGGGTGATGTCCGCATGGGGGAGGATGCGGGCCGGGGAGGGATTTGAATGCGTTCAAAAATACCGGAGTCGCAGGTGACGCAGGCGCACGGGAGGACGCGCGTGCGGGACAGATGCGGCGCCGTACTGACGGCTTCGATGTCGGTGCTGGCCGTCGAAGCCGTGATCGCGACGATCGGTGTCTTCGTCTGGGGTCAGACGCAGGAGAGCCCGGGCGCTTCCGTCAACGCCATGGGCTTCTTCCTCCTGATCCTCGTCGCGCCGTTCGTCGCCGCGGCCGGAGCGGCCATGGCCGCCCTGCTGTCGGTCGGCGTGGTGATCCCGCTGATCGTCGCGGCCCGATGGCTCGGTCGGCGGCTGACGGGGGACGAGGCCTGGTGGTGGATCCCGGCGGTGGCGGCCCTCGGTGCCGCCCCGGCGACCGTGGCGGCGGGCGCGGAAACCGGACTTCCGGCAGTCCTCGCCGTGTGGGTCGGCCTGACGGCGGGACTCACCGCGCCCGCCCTGGTCGCCCGGAGGCTGTTGCTGCCGCACTGCCGTTGGCTCTCCGGTGGAGCGATGGCCGGGCGGGTGGCGTGGTACGGAGCGCTCGCGGTCGTGGCCGCCGCGCTTGCCGGTGCCGGCGTCGTGGCGGAATGGGGATACGAGCCGCCGCGACTGAGTGCCGAACGCGTCGCGGGGACGTGGTCCGACGGGAAGGGCGGCACGCTCGCCCTCCTGGCCGGCGGGAAGGCCGTCGCGGCCGGTGTCGACACCTTCGACCGCGACGACACCTCCACATCGGTGACGCGCGAGTGCGCCGGGACCGGAACCTGGGAGTACGACCCCGGTTCCGGCCCCTGGACCCAGCAGGTCAGGGTCACTGTCGACGACTGCCCCATGGCGGCCTGGAGCGTGTTCGGGACCCGTGACCACCCGAAGCTGTTCGTCTTCATCGGCGACCCCGACGGCGGGGACCTGTACGTCATGCGACGCGGCGGCTAGCGAGCGTCCCCCTCGGGAGGGGCGCGGTGCCCGCAGGCGTGCGACGCGGAGGCGGTGCGGCGCTCATCCGCGGACGGCCGGTTCGAGCACCTCCTCGCACCACTGCCGGAACGTGGTCCGCCCCGCGTTGGCGGGAGTGCGGGGCACCCCGCCGTCCAGGCCCTCCTCCTTGGCGCGCACCATGTCGACGTACGCCTGCGCGACCTCGTGGCCGGCTCCCCGCGCGAGGAGCCCTGCGCGCACGTCTTCGAGCGACTGACGCTCGTAGCGGACCGGGCGGCCGAGCACCTCGGACATGACACGCGCCATGTCGTCGGCCGACAGATCCTCGGGTCCGAGCAGCGGCGCTTCGCCCGTACCGGTCCACGAGCGGTCGAGCAGCAGGCCGGCGGCCGCCTCGGCGATGTCCCGGGTGGCGACGAGCGGCGCCTTGAGGTCGGCGGCGAGCGTGCCGGTGAACACGCCGTCGTCGCGGATCGAGCCCGCCTGTCCAAGCAGGTTGTCCATGAAGGTCGTGCAGGCCAGCGCGCGGTAGGCCACGCCCGTGCTCGCGATGAGGTCGTCCATGGCGAGCGAGGCCGTCACCTGCCCGGCCCGCCCCGCGAGGGGAGTGCCGCGGCCGAGCGCCGAGACACCGACCACGTGTCCGACCCCGTGGGCGGCGAGCGCCTTCGCGGCGGGACGGGTGAAGTCGAGGTACACCGACTCCAGGCTCGGTGCCCGCAGGTCCGGCGGGGCGAGCCAGAAAACGGCGTGCGCGCCCGCGAAGGCCCGGTCGACGACCTCGGCGTCGCCGTGCGAGCCGGCGACGACGTCCACGCGGGACCTGACGCCGTCGGGAAGCCGTGCGGGATCGCGCACGACGACGCGCAGTTCCTCGCCGCGCGCGGGCGCCCGGTCGAGCAGGAGGTGCAGCAGCCGGGAGCCGATCTGTCCGGTGGGTGCGGTGATGACGATCATGTGTCGAGTGTCCGGGCGGCATCCCGCGGCGGTCCAATACCTTCCCCGACGATTGATACCGTGAAGGTATGGATCTGGATCTGCGCAAGCTCCGCTACTTCGCCGCGGTGGCCGAGCATCGGCACTTCGGCCGGGCGGCCGAGAAGCTGTACATCGCCCAGCCCGTGCTCAGCCGACAGATCAAGGCGTTCGAGCAGGAACTCGGGTGCGCGCTGCTGGTGCGGACCACCCGTACTGTGGAGCTGACCGCTGCCGGCCGTCAGCTCTACGAGGAGGCGCAGGGGATCCTCGACGCGGTCACCGCGGCGGTACGGCGCGTCCACGACGCCGACCGGGGCGTCCAGCGGCTGGTCGTCGCCTTCTCTCCCGGGCTGCACGTCTCGGACGCGATCCGCGCGTTCGGCGCACGCCACCCCGACGTGCAGACCGACGTCGTACCGGCGCGCTGGTGGGAGCAGGACGCGCCCCTGAGGGACGGACGGGCCCAAGTCGGCTACCTGTGGCGGACGTTCGACGAGACGGGACTGCGCACGATCCCCATCGGCCGCGAGCCGAGGGTCGCCTGCATGCCCGCGGTGCACCCGCTGGCGAACCGCCCGGACATCACCCTGGCCGACCTCGACGGCGAGCGGATGATGGACGCGCCGACGCGGCGGACGTCCTCGCTGGAGGAGAAGTTCGAGCTGATCGCCGCGGGGCAGGGCATCGCGCTCGTCCCGCGGAGCGTCGCCCGCTCCTACTCCCGCGACGACCTTGTCCACCTCCCCGTCACCGACGCCCCCGGCATGGAAACGTGCCTGGCCGTGTGTGCGGACCGCCGCGAGAAGCCGCTGCGCGACTTCCTGGCCATCGCCACCGCGATCCTGCGCGACGATCCGGACACCGGGGCAGGCGCGTCGCGCTGAGCACGGGTGGGTTGGCACCGAGGGGCTGCGGCGCGCTGGCGTGTCCTTGCGGGCGATCGCGTGAGGATCACCCGGCACCTCAGCCGGTGTGGAGGACTCGGAACCGGTCGGGTCGCGCGGGGTCCCGGTCGACGACCTGGACCGGTGGCCAGGCCCATTGCCACACACCGATGCCAGGCACGCGGGAGAACCCGATCCGCCCGCGGGTGCCCTCGACGGCGACCCGCGGCCAGGCTTCGGCCATGCGCGCCCGGTCCGTGCCGTGGGTGCGCAGGACATCGGCGAGGACGGTGATCGCGTCGTAGCCCTCGAAAGCGACGAAGGACGGCGGTTGGGAGAGCCGTCGGCGGAGGGCCGTCTCGACTCGGGTGCCGAGCGAGGTGAGCCGTTCGGGCAGGTAACGCAGGAAGGGGACGGCCGCTCCGTCATCGCCCAGCAGCGCCGCCCATTCGGCGAACTCCGGCTGGCCGGCCGGAGCGCCGATCAGGAGGTCGGCGAGGCGCTGGTCGAGGCGGACGGACCGGACGAGCGGCACGGCGGGCTCGGGATGGCCGACCAGAAGCAGGAGCGCTGTCGCACGGTGGTCCACGAGTGCGTCGCAGACGGCCGAGGGGCTGAGCTCGGTCATGTCGAGTGCGACGACGGTGCCGCCGTGCGGGGCCAGGTACTCCCGCAGCAGGCGGGTGCCCGACGCCCAGTAGACGCTCGGCTGGGTGACCACGGCGACACGGCTGTGGCCGGCCCGGCGGAGGAAGTCCGCGTAGATCCGCCAGCCGTGGGACTGCGCGGGACACAGGCGCGCGACCCGGTCCGTCGGCTCCTCGGTGAGTGCGTCGAGTACCGCCGACGAGCACAGGTACGGCAGGCCGAGCGCGTCGGCGCGGGCCGCCGCCGTACGGGCGACGACGCTGTGATACTCGCCGGTCAGGGCGGCCACGCCCAGCTGAGCCAGCTCGTCCACGGCCGCCGCTGCCCTCTGCGGATCGGCTGCGGTGTCCCGCACCACCAGCTCCAGCGGCCTGCCGTCGATCCCTCCCGCGTCATTGACCTCCTCTACGGCCAGCTCCATCCCGGAGAGGAGATGCCGGCCGGCCTCGACCCAACCAGGACGCGTCAGCGGTGCGAGGGCGCCGATCCGGAGGGGAGGGGAGACGGTGCCCGGTGTGCCCACGGGCGATGGCGGCGTGTTCATGTGGTGGCATCTCCGGACTGACCGTGCGATCGCAGGGTGATCATGAAACGGCAGCCTAGCCGTGCTACTTGGAAAAACAAAGTGGATTGTCTCCGGCTTCGAGGAGGACCGGGTCGGGCCCGGGCGGGTGTCACGGAGCGGTGATCTCTGACGTTCGGAAACGGAGACGGGTCGCCCCCTGGTCGCAGGCTTGATCCGGTAGTCTTGACGCACCCAGACTTGTGCTTGAAGGGCCGTCACCTTCGCGCAGACCGAGGAGGCGAGCGATGCCGGAGAGGAATCTCGAGTTCGGCCGGTACGGCGCTCGCGGCATCAAGGGTCATGAGGCCGTGGCCCGCCAGCTCGATGCCCTCGCCAACTTCGTCGCCACTCCGATCACGGCCCGTCGTGGCCTGCTGGCGCGCCTGCATTACCTGACCCGCACCGAGCATGCCCGCCAGGCGGCCCGCGAGGCCGGTCTGACGGTCACCGACCGCACCCTCAGGGCCTGGCTGGACGGCCGGCGCAGCCCGTCGAGGAAGAACCTCGAGCGCATCGAAGCGGTCTACCGCACGGTGCGGCGTCACAACGTCGCCCGCTATCTGCTCGCGCGCCTCAACCGCGAGGGCCGTGGCACACGCGTGGAGTTCCACCCGCTCAACCAGTCCCAGGTCACGCGGCCCCGCCAGCGTGTGATCTCCTACCGCACGCTCAACGTCCGCCGCTGGGACCGCATCGTCGAAGCGTGGGCCGACGACGACGCGGAGGCCCTGGACGACGCCTGGATCAGCGACGCGGTGGTGGACCTGGGTTCCGAGTGGGGCCAGTACGAGTACGTCACCAACATCGGCTTCGCCGCCTGACGCGAGAGACGGCAGTCACTGGGCGTTTTTCCCCGCCAAGCACGCGCCGAGGCCCCTTAGGCGGTACCTCATTCCCGCCTCGTCCGTCTCCGCCATCGCCATCGCCGGTCGTCGCGATGACCCTGGCGGGAAGGGCACTTGGACAGGAAAAACGCAATATCGACATGGCCCACCGAGGCAGCTACCTTCATCTGGTCTTCAGCGATCGCACACGGTCGCACGAGAGTTCCTCCACTCGCTCCCGGGCGCCATCGAGCCCGGTCCTCGCCAAGCACCCCCAGACCAGGGAGAGATGCATGCCCCACCTCGCGCTGTACACCTTCGGCGTTCTCAAGTCACCTCTCGCCGATCCCACACCTCGTACGCGCGAGTTCTACGAGATCGGTGAGGCTGTCTACCGAGAGATCAGTCAGCAACCCGGCTACCTCGCGCGTGCTGAAGCCGCGGACGGTCAGCAGGGACTGCTCTTCGGGGCCGACTGGGGAGCATGGGGAGAGTTCGTCGTACCGGCGTGGTACGACAAGGGCCGCACGGTGGAAACCACCGCCCTGGCCGCGACCCTCTCCCTCTGGACCGGCCTGCGCCCCGCTTTCGACGCCGTGTACACCGGTCTGCACCGCACGGCGCTGAACAGGCGTTACGACTGGTTCGAGAGGACAGACCACCCGAACTACGTGGCGTGGTGGGTCTCCGAGGGCGTGATACCCACCTGGCAGGACGGGGTCTCCAAGCTGGAACATGTCCAGGACCACGGCTCCGCGCCCCACGCCTTCACCTTCCACCGCTCGTTCACCCCGGACGGAACGCCGACCGGGATCGAAGGCCTCGGGCCGAAGAGCGGCCGCCCCTCCGCCGTCAACCTGCGAAGTCCGAGGTAGGCATCGGCTCTCCACGTGCGCAGACTTCGATCAGCTACCACGACGGTCTAGCCATGGAGGAAACGAACGATGCGTACGCTCAAGAAGACCGGGGCCGCTCTCTCGGCGGCGGCGCTGCTGTCCGGTCTGCTGACTCTGGCCGGCGCCTCGACCGCCAGTGCCGCTGACGGCTGCAACAACGACAACGGCCGGACCGTCCGCACCGCGTTCGGCGGCAGCGGACAGGGCATCGAGCTCCGGGCGAACGGCTCGGGCAACAGCACCTGCGCCTGGGGCCGCATCGTCGGTGGCGCGCCGGGGATGCACGTGTGGGTCGACCGCAGCAGTGACGGCGGCCGGACCTGGGAGCCCCAGCTGGGCTGGACGGAGATCAGCAGCGGCGGCAGCGTCTGGACCGAAGCGTGGCGGGACAGCAACGGCAAGCTGATGCGCGCCTGCGGCGACTCGGGCTACAACACGGCGATCACCTGCACCGCCTGGTACTGACCGGGACCAGCGAGGGACGGCCGCCCGGCGGTCGGCCGCCCCTCGCTGGCACGGCCCGTCCGGCGGTCGGCCGCCCCTCGCTGCCGCGGCACGTCCGGCAACCAGCCGCCCCTCGCTGCCACCGCCCGACCTCAAATCGCCCTCAGAACAGGCCCGTTGTCTCTCGTCGGAGACCGCGTGTGGCACATAGTGGCGGGTGATGTGACCGTCCGCGGGGGCGGTCGCGGTAGGGGGAAGCTGCCCGTGACCTTTCGTTCCAGGGTGATCGTGACCACTGCCGCCGTACTGTGCAGCCTGACCCTGGTCAGCTGTACCGGATCGGGACAGGCCCACCGTCCTTCCCCGAGCGGGCCATCGGGGACCGTCGCTGACACTGCCGGTCCACCCGGCCGGAGAGCTGAGCGCATCGAGGGGGAAACCGTCACCGCTGCGCCGAAGCTGCCCTCCGGTGAGCCGCTGGCCCAAGTGGCTGCGGTCAAGGGGAACCGCCGGATCGACCTCGGAGAGGTCGCCGCACGGCCTCTGGGCGTGGTGGTCAACTGTCAGGGGAGGGGCACTCTCACCGTGCAGGTGCTGCCGGTGAACCTGAGCTTCGCCCTCGCGTGCTCGCCGGGGGAGGTCAGCGGTACGTACAACGAAGTGCGGCTCAGTCGTACCCATCCCGACGCCACGGTCTCGGTGACCGCGCCGTCCTCCGTCTCTTGGTCCCTCGCGGTCGGCCAGTAGCCGAAGCGCCGGCTGTACAAACCGCCCTCGACGCCGCACTGTTGGCCCGTATTCGTCTGGACGGTCAGGAGATCCGGTTTGTCTTCCCGTACGCCCGCCCCTGTCGGCGACGCCACCACGTCTGCCGGCGCCGCCACGCCCGCCGGCGGCCACGTCGTCGACCCCGCCGGCGGCTGCCCGCACGCGCTGAACGCCGAGCTGCGGGCCCAGGGGTCCGTCGCCGACATCGTCCTGCCCGGTGGCGTGCCCGCGGCGGTCGTCCTGGGGCACGACACGCTCAAGGAGTTCCTCTCCCACCCCGACGTGGCCAAGGACGCCCGCCACTGCCCCGCCCTGAACGACGGGACGATCCCCGCCGACTGGCCCCTGCGCGTCTTCGCCAACGCGCAAGGCATGCACACCGCCGACGGCGCCGACCACCGCCGGCTGCGCTCCCTCGTCGGCAACGCCTTCACCGCGCGCCAGGTGGAGCGGCTGCGGCCGCGCATCGAGGAGCTGACCACCGGCCTCCTCGACGACCTCGCCCGGGCCGCCGACGAGGACCCGGACGGCGTCGCGGACCTGCGCACCCACGTCGCGCTCCCGCTGCCCCTGAGCGTCATCTGCGAGCTGCTCGGTGTGGACGCCGAGCACCGCGGCCGGCTGCACGACCTCACCTACACCGTGATCGTCGCCACCGACACCACTCCCCAAGAGGTGACGGCCGCCGTACGCGAACTCGTCGAGCTGCTCGGCACCGTCGCGGCCGCCCGCCGGACCGCCCCCGGCGACGACCTGACCAGCGCCCTGATCGCCGCCCGCGAGGACGGCGGCGACCGGCTGAGTGAAGCCGAACTCATCGGCACCATGCGCCTGATGCTGGTCGCCGGGCACGAGACCACCCTCAACCTGATCAGCAATGCCGTACGGGCACTGTGCACCCACCGCGACCAGCTGACGCTGGTCCTCGAGGGCAAGGCCACCTGGGCCGCCGTGGTCGACGAGACGCTGCGCTGGGACGGCCCCGTGAGCTGGTTCCCCTTCCGCTACCCCACCCGCGACCTCGCCCTCGGCGGCAGCGTGATCCCGCAGGGCACCCCGGTCCTCGCCGGCTACACCGCCGCCGGACGCGACGAGGACTTCCACGGCCCGGACGCCGACCGCTTCGACATCACCCGGCCCGGAGCGGCCCGGCACCTCTCCTTCGGCCACGGCGCGCACTACTGCGTCGGAGCACCGCTCGCCCGCCTCGAAGCCACGATCGCTCTCGAACGGCTCTTCACCCGCTTCCCGGACCTCGAACTGGCGGTCCCCGAGGCCGACCTGCTGCGCCAGCGCAGCTTCATCGGCAACAGTGTCGAAGCCCTCCCGGTGCGCCCGGTCCGGCGCTGACGGGCCCCAGCCGTCGACCGGGTGGGTACTGCCGAGTCGGCGGCGGGTCAGTGGCCGTGTGCGGCCGGACGGTCAGACGCCGTGGTGCCGGCCGCCGTACCGCAGCCGCTCGACCAGGGCGAGGAAGAGGAAGAGATTCGGGATCTTCTTGACCGGCACTCTCGCCCACGGCAGCTTCTTGCCGGCCTTGCGCAGCACCAGCACCCCCTGCGAGAGCTCGACCTGCTCGATCTCCGGCCAGGTCAGGCTGCCCTTGGCGGTGGCCACCCCGCCCAGGTTCACCGACAGCTCCCCGTAGGCCAGCGTCCCGCCCTGTTCCAGCCCGGCGAGCAGGGCGGGCAGCTGCGCACGGGTGATCTCCTGCTGGAGCAGGGGTCCCCAACGCTCGGGCTGGGCGTAGAACTCGGTCACCTTGAGCGTCGTACCGTCGCCGCGGTGGAGCGTGTACACATAGGTGGTCCCGACATAGACCCCGTTCGCGTAGCGCTCGGTGATCTCCTGGAGCACCGTCGTCGAGTCCCAGCGGAAGACGGAGACCTCACCGTCGCGTCCGACCTCGGCGACGCCGTGCTCGAAGACGTGCAGCCGGTGGGCGGCCTGCTTGCGGGAGAGGTTGGGTGTCCGGAAGGCGAGCCAGAAGAAGTAGGCACCCAGGGGCGGCAGGATCAGGGAGACGGTCGCCATGAGCAGGAGAACGGCCAGCCGCACGCTGCCGAACCTCTTCGGCACAAACGTCTCCCGCCACTGCCCGAGCCCTTCGGTCCCGGGAAGCACCGCATGAGGGGGCGCTGTCTGCCCGGGCCCCTGCTGGGCGGTCGATCCTGTCATGAGCCGTGCTCCTTGCCGTGGTGATGCGGAATTGCGGCGACCATTGTGCGGGCACGGCCGACGCCCGTACGCGCCGGGGCCTCCGACAGTCGCCTCCGCCCCGGCCGACCGGGTCCTGGCTACCGTCCCCACCAGGACGGAGACACGCTCAACGCCCAGACGTCACCGGCTTGATGGAGCTCCGGGTCGTCGACGTCGTGTTCGCCGTCGCCGTAGGGGTCGGGGTCGTCGATGACGAAGATGCGGGCACCGGACTCGGCCACGCGAAACCGGTGGACGTCCCCGGAAAGATCGTCGGGAACGACCTCGCAGCCCGAGGACCGGATCACCGACCGCAACTCCTCGAAGCGGACACGGGGGCGGAATTCCCCGTACGTGTCCACGAGCGACGACGGCACACAGGGGCCGTGGATCAACCGGTGGACCTGCACAGTGAGCCCGAAGCAGGACATGAGCCCATCGACCTCGGAGAACGACAGCTCCACGAGCCCGTAGTCGCGGCGCAGCTGCTTCTTGCCGGGGTCGTCGAGATAGTCGCGCCCGACGGTCGCCTCCCATGCGCCGGGTGCGGATCCGATGCCGACTCCGAGGACGTCGCCGTGAGTGGCGACGTGGGCGTAGAAGTCCAGATCGGACACGCGGTGATCTCCTTGGTCGGGGCTCTGCGCACCATAGACCTCGCCGCTCCGGCAGCGGTCGCCGGGTCGCCTCCTCGCCGGCCGCATACCAGGCTGTTCGGTGACGGCCCCCGACGGCACCGGCACCGGCCCGGCGCACGCGGTCGAGGTCTTCCGCGTCCGGGTGCGAAAGACGCTGGATCGGTGAGCGCGGGCCGCCGTACGGTGGCGCCATGAGCGATCATTCGGAAGCGCCCATCGCACCCGTCGAGGCCTTCGACCCTCCCTACTACGTCGCCGTCTTCACGACCGTGCGGTCCGAGGACCAGAGCGGGTACGGCGAGACCAACGCCCGGATGGAAGAGCTGGTCAAGGAGGTCCCCGGGTACTTGGGGATGGACCATGCGCAGACGCCCGGTGGTCTGGGCATCACCGTCGGGTACTTCCGCGACGCCGACGCCCTGGCGCAGTGGCGGAGCAACGCCGAGCACCGCGCGGCGCAGCAGCGCGGGCGGGCCCAGTGGTACCAGAGCTACACACTGCACGTGGCGAAGGTCGAGCGGAGCCACGGGTTCACGCGCGAGTAGGGCCCACGCGCGCAGGGACCAGGGCCCGCTCGGACGACCCACGCGACGCGCACGGCGACGAAACGTCGGCTACGGCTGCCGGCCCGTCGCTTCCGACGGGGACGCCGCGCGTTCCGCCGGCCTCGACGTGGTCATGTCGAGCAGGAGCAGCGCGTCGTGGTCCGGTGTGCCGGGCTCGGCCGTGTAGACGCCGAGTCGCTGGCCGGGGGTTCCTTCCACGTGCAGGGGCTGCGAGGTGAGGGTGAGCGTGCCGACCCGGGGATGGCGGAACGTCTTGCGGGCGGGCTTGCGTCCGGTCACCTCGTAGCGTTCCCACAGGCCCGCGAAGTCGGGGCTCTTCAGGAGCAGCTCACCGACGAGTCCGGTGAGGTCGGGAGCGTCCGGGGCGGTGCCCGCGACGGCGCGCAGACGGGCCACACACCCGGTGATCTGCCGTTCCCAGTCGGGGAAGAGATCGCGGGCCGCCGGATGCAGGAAGAGGTAGCGCGCCAGGTTGCGCTGCTTGAGCGGCCAGTCGTCCAGGCCCGCGTACAGGGCGAGACCGCCGGGGTTCCAGGCCAGCACGTCCATGCTGCGGCTGATCACGTACGCCGGATTCGGGCGCAGTGACTCGAGCAGCAGCCGGAGGTGGGGACGCACGGTGCGGCCGGGCGCGGGCGGCGGTTCCGGGACGTAGCGTGCGGCGCGTGCGGCGAGCTCGCGCAGGTGCTGGTGCTCCTGGTCGTCCATGCGCAGGGCACGGGCGAGGGAGTCGAGGACCGCGGGGCTCGGGCGGGTCTCCTTGCCGCGCTCCAGGCGGACGTAGTAGTCGATGCTGATGCCGGCGAGGGTGGCCAGCTCCTCGCGGCGCAGCCCGGGTGTGCGCCGGATGCCGGTGCCGACGGTGAGGCCGACGTGCTCGGGGCTGGTCTGGGTGCGGCGGGCGCGCAGATAGCGGCCCAGCTCGGCGCCCTCGCTGTTCACGCTCTCGGATGCCATGACCCCAGTCTCACCCCGCGCGCCCGCGCCCCACGGAGGTGAGAGGGGCCCTGTCATTACCCCTGAAGGGCCCGCCCTGCCGCACGGCCGCGAGGGGGGCGAAGGTGGAAGGGCAGGACACCGGTACCCCGGTCGACCACGGGTCCGAGGAGGCCGACCCAGGCCGAGCGAGATGCCCGGCCCGGCTGGAGCGAGATGCCCGACCCAGGTCGAGCGAGATGCCCGACCCGGGTGGAGGGAGATGCTCGGCCCGGGGGAGACAAGGTGCCGGGAACGCCAGGAAACCGCTTTGGAGTGAACCCGTCATGCGTGCAGCAGTGATGTACGGAGCCGGAGACGTCCGCGTCGAGGACCGGCCCGACCCGAAGATCGTCAAGCCGGCCGACGCCGTGGTGCGTACCGTCGCCGCGTGCGTGTGCGGCAGCGACCTGTGGCCGTACCGGTCGCTGCCGGCCGGCGAGACAGGCCGCCCCATGGGGCACGAGTTCCTCGGCGTCGTCGAGGACACCGGCGCCGACGTGACCGGCCTGACGGCGGGCGACCTGGTCGTCGCCCCGTTCACCTACTGCGACAACACCTGCGACTACTGCGCCAAGGGACTGCACATCTCCTGCCGCAACGGCGGCCGGTACGGCTTCGACGGCGTCGACGGCGGGCAGGGCGAGGCCGTCCGCGTCCCCTACGCGGACGGCACCTTGGTGAAGCTGCCGGTGGCGGCCGACTCCGCGCTGGTGCCGTCACTGCTGGCGCTGTCGGACGTGATGACCACCGGCCACCACGGCGCGGTCACCGCCGGCGTGGGCCGCGGCGACACCGTGCTGGTCGTCGGCGACGGTGCGGTCGGCCTGTGCGCGGTGATCGCCGCGAAGCGGCTCGGCGCCGAACGGATCGTCCTCGCCGGACGCCACGAGGCCCGCACCGACCTGGGCCGCCGCTTCGGCGCCACCGACGTGGTCGCCGCGCGCGGCGAGGAGGGCATCGCCCGCATCCGCGAGCTGACCGGTGGTGTGGCCAAGGTGATCGAGGCCGTCGGCACCCGCCAGGCCCTCGACACCGCCCTCGGGGCGGTCCTGGACGGCGGCACCATCAGCCGCCTGGGCGTCCCGCAGTACGAGCAGGGGCCGCTCGGCCCGGCGGAGTTCATGCGCAACATCACCCTGACCGGCGGCGCCAGTCCCGCCCGCGCCTACATCGAGCAGCTCCTGCCCGACGTCCTCGACGGCACCATCGCCCCCGGCCGCGTCTTCGACCGGACGTTTCCCCTGGAGCAGACACCGGACGCCTACCGCGCCATGGCCGACCGGGAGGTCCTGAAGGCGCTGATCCGGCCCTGATCGGACGACCGGGGCACCGGAAGGGGGGCGGTCCCGCCGGCCGGCCGCGCGACGGAGCCGATGTCCCTCCGGGGTCGGCCACGCGACGGAGCCGATGTCCCTCCGGGGTCGGCCAGGACGCCCCGCCGGGCGCCGTGTTGGGCCGGATGCAGCAGCGCGCAGCGCTGGCGTCGCGCGCCGGGGCGAGGCTGGGCCTGCTGGATCGCTCACCCCCCTGGGAGACCCGATGCCCCTTTCCTCTCCTGCCGGCGGTCGCACCGCGTGCGGTCCCCGTGCCCGCGCGGCCGTCGTCGTCGCAGCGTGCCTGGCCGTCCTCGGCCCGGCAACCGTCGCCACCGCCGCGCCCGCCGATCCCTATGACGACCGCGCGCTGCAACAGCAGATCGAGCAGCTGGTGCACAGCGACGGCGGCCCGCCCGGCGTCATCGCCGTGCTCCAGCGTGACCGGGACACCCGGGTGCTGCGCGCGGGCGTCGCCGACCTCGCCACCGGCCGGCCGCCACAGATCAACGACCACATGCGCATCGCCAGCACCGCCAAGGCGTTCAGCGGGGCGGTGGCCCTCAGCCTCGTCCACCGGCACCGGCTGCGCCTCGACGAAACCCTGGGCGAGCGGCTGCCGCAGCTGCCGCGGGCGTGGAGCAGCGTGACCCTGCGGCAGCTGCTCAACCACACCAGCGGACTGCCGGACTACAGCGAGGACCCGGAGTTCCTCAGCATCGTCACGGCCGATCCGCGTCACCACTTCGACTCGCGCCACCTGCTGGACTTCGTGGCCGACGAGCCCCTGCTGTTCCCGCCCGGCAGCCGGTACCACTACTCCAACTCCGACAACATCGCCGTAGCGCTGATGGCGGAAGCGGCCACCGGCACCCGGTACGAGCAACTGCTGCGCGAGCTGGTCTACCGGCCGCTCGGGCTGCGCAGCACGAGCCTGCCGCAGGGCTACCGCATGCCCGAGCCGTACCTGCACGGCTACGACGTCACCCCGCCCGGGCCGCCGGAGGACGTCAGCGAGGTCCTCAGCGCGTCCGGGGTGTGGGCGTCCGGAGGGATCATCTCCACGCCGGCCGACATGACGCGCTTCATTCGCGGTTACGCCTCCGGTGCCCTGTACGGGCCGGCCGAGGTGCGCGCTCAGCGCCAGTGGATCCAGGGCTCCTCCGAACCCGCCGGTCCGGGACGCAACAGCGCCGGGCTCGCGATCTTCCGTTACGAGACGCGATGCGGAGAAGTCCTGGGGCACACCGGCAACTTCCCCGGCTACACCCAGCTGATCGCCGCCACGCCGGACGGCCGGCGCTCGCTGACCTTCTCCGTCACCACCCAGATCAACCGGACCGTCGCCCCCGCCCTGCTGGAGCGGCTGCGGGCCGTCCAGGAGAACTACGTCTGCGCCCTCCTGCGCGGGAGACACTGACGACCGCCCGCGCCAGGGGGGCTGCGCCGGTCAATTGCTGCGGGCGGTGATGTCGCCGCTGGTGGTGGTGGCGTGGATGTCGAGGGTGGAAGCGCCGTCGTTCTTGAGGGTGTTGGCGATACGGCCGTGGCTGGTGCCGGCGTCGAGGGTGGCGGAGACGCCGGCGGCGGCGGTGACGGTGATGTCG